>NZ_CP146369.1:1078928-1399642 GCF_037055245.1 Brevundimonas olei | reverse complement strand
AGCTTGTTGCGGCGCACGTCGCCCGACTTGGTGGCGAACATGATGTCGTAGTCGCCCCAGGTCGCCTCGTCCTCAGGCAGGGGCAGCACGTTCATGATGCTGTCGCCCGGCTCGATCGGCAGCAGGTTGACGAAGGCCTTGCCGCGCGACTGCGGATTGCCCAGCGGCAGGCGCCAGGTCTTCAGCTTGTAGGCCTTGCCGTTGGTGGCGAAGAACAGAACCGGCGTGTGGGTCGAGGCGCTGAACACGCCGGTGATGGCGTCCTCGTCCTTCATCGACATGCCGCTGCGGCCCTTGCCGCCGCGATGCTGGGTCCGATAGGCGTTCAGCGCCACCCGCTTGACGTAGCCGCCGTGGGTGACGGTCACGACCATGTCCTCGCGCGGGATCAGGTCCTCGTCCTCCATCTCGGCGTCGCCTTCGCCGATGAGGGTGCGGCGGTCCACGCCGAACTGCTCCCTGACCAGCAGCAGGTCTTCGCGGATGATGGCCAGGACATTGGCGCGGTCCGACAGGATGGTCAGATGGCCCTGGATGGTGTCGGCCAGGCTGCGCGCCTCGCCAAAGATGTCGTCGCGGCCCAGACCCGTCAGACGCGACAGCGTCAGGGCCAGGATGGCGCGGGCCTGTTCGTCGGTCAGGCGGATCTTGTCGCCTTCCACCAGCACGGTGCGCGGGTCGGCGATCAGCTCGACCAGGGCCATCATGTCCCCGACCGGCCAGGCCTTGGCCTGCAGGCGTTCGCGCGCCTCGGCCGGGTCGGCCGAGCTGCGGATGATGTGGATGACCTCGTCGATGTTGGCGACCGCAACGGCCAGACCGACCAGGACGTGGCCGCGGTCGCGGGCCTTGGCCAGTTCGAACTTGACCCGGCGGACCACCACCTCCTCGCGGAAGTCGAGGAAGGCCTCCAGCAGGGCGCGCAGGCCCATCTGCTCAGGCCGCCCGTGGTTCAGCGCCAGCATGTTGACGCCGAACGACGATTGCAGCGCCGTATAGCGATACAGCTGGTTCAGGATCACATCGCCCGAGGCGTCGCGCTTCAACTCGATGACGATGCGCATGCCCAGGCGGTCGGACTCGTCGCGAACGTCGGCGATGCCTTCCAGACGCTTCTCACGCACCATTTCGGCGATGCGTTCGATCAGGGTCTGCTTGTTCACCTGATAGGGCAGTTCGGTGATGATGATGGCGTCGCGATCCTTGCGGATCTCCTCGACCGAGGCCTTGCCGCGCACGATGACCGAGCCGCGCCCGTCGCGCAGCGCGTTGCGCGGGGCCGTGCGCCCCATGATCTCGCCGCCCGTGGGGAAGTCCGGCCCCGGCACGATGTCCAGCAGGGCCTCGTCCGACACGTTCGGATCGTCCAGCAGGGCGACCGAGGCGTCGATCACTTCACGCAGGTTGTGCGGCGGGATATTGGTCGCCATGCCGACGGCGATGCCGCCCGCGCCGTTGACCAGAAGGTTCGGAATCCGCGCCGGCAGGACGACGGGCTCCAGCTCCTTCTCGTCGTAGTTCGGCTGGAAGTCGACCGTGTCCTTCTCGATATCGGTCAACAGGGCCACGGCGGCCGGGGCCATCTTGGCCTCGGTGTAACGCATCGAGGCCGGCATATCGCCGTCGACCGAGCCGAAGTTGCCCTGGCCGTCGACCAGCATCAGACCCATGGAGAAGTCCTGGGCCATGCGGACCAAGGCCATGTAGACCGAGGCGTCGCCGTGCGGGTGGAACCGGCCCAGCACGTCGCCGACCACGCGGGCGCACTTCGAATAGGCGCGCTCCGGCGTCATGTTCAGGTCGTGCATCGAATACAGGATGCGACGATGCACCGGCTTCAGGCCGTCGCGCGCGTCCGGCAGGGCGCGGCTGACGATCACGCTCATGGCGTAGTCGAGGTAGGAGCGTTTCAGCTCATCCTCGATGGTGATGGTCGAAATATCGCCCGGCGCCGAGGGGGCGGCGTTATGATAGCTGTCGTCGGTCAATGAAATCAGGCTTTAAATGGCCGGAATCGGAACGTGATCCGCTGTTCCGGTTTCTATCACCCGGGGGCCGTGGTGGCAAAGAAACGCCGCTGAAATCCCCATGTCGAAAAGGACTGGAAAGCCATGCGTTTAGCCACTTCGAAACTGATCGTCCCCAGCGCCCTCGCCATGGTGCTCGTCGCCGGGGCCGCCTGCAGCCAGAACCCGGCGACGCCGCCGGCTTCGGAGGCCGCGCCCGCAGCCCCGGCCGAGGCCGCCGAGCGTGCTGCGCCGGGCCAGACGGCCCAGGTCTCCATCCTCAACGCCCAGGGCGCGGAAGCCGGCAAGGCCACCCTGACGCAAGGGGCCACCGGCCTGCTGATCAAGGTCGAAGCCACAGGCCTGACGCCCGGCTGGCACGGCATCCACATCCACGCCACGGGCCAGTGCGAAGCGCCCTTCACCTCGGCCGGCGCCCACATCAATCACGGCGATCCCCAGAAGCCGCACGGCTTGCTGAACGCAGAGGGTCCGGACGACGGCGACCTGCCTAACGTCTTTGCTGACGCGAAGGGCGCGGTGAACGCAGAGGTCTTCACCACCCACGCCCGTCTGGCGGACAAGGGTCCGGGCCAGTGGCTGCTGGACGACGACGGCTCGGCGCTGGTGATCCACGCCAACGCCGACGACCACTCCAGCCAGCCGATCGGCGGCGCGGGCGACCGCGTGGCCTGCGCCGTCATCAAGGCGCAGTAAGCAACCTTAAACCTTGGCGGGAGCGCCGGCGCGCAGGCCGCGCTCCCCCAGGGCCACCGTCACCACGCCCAGAAGGGCGATCGCCACGCCGGTCAGGATCTGCGGCGTCAGCACGTCGCCCATGAACAGCCAGCCGATCAGGATGGACACCAGCGGCGAGCCCAGCAGATAGGGCGTCACCCGCCCGGCCTCGCGCCGCTGCACCAGCCAGAAGACCAGGCTGGTGGCGAACACCGACGAGATCAACCCGGCCCACAGCAGCGTGCCCCACACCAGCGGCGTCGCCGCCCTGGCGGCCTCCCACTGGCCGCTCTCGAACACGGCCGAGCCCAGCGTCAGCGCCGGAAAGGCCATCAGCGCCAGCAGCCCCTGCATCTTCAGCGGCGGAATGGAGGTGGTGCGCCGCGCGATCACCGTCGTCAGCGCCCATGCCGAGGCGCCCAGCGCGCCCACCAGAATCGCCTTCCAGTCCTGCAGCGCATGAGGATCCAGCGTCATCCACGCCACGCCGAGGAAGGCGATCACGAGGCCGATCGTCGCCATCCTCGAAATCTTCTCGCCCAGCAGCAGGAAGGCGAACAGCGACGTCAGCGGAATCCACAGTTGGGTCGAAACCGTCACCGGGCTGACGTCATTGGCCAGCCAGAAGGCCAGGTAGATCAGGCCATAGTGGATCGGCCCGCCCACCACGGCGATGATCAGCAGGCTTTTCCAGTTCGGAAACGGCGGCCGCACGAACCAGACCAGGCAAGCGGCGGCGATGGCGAAGCGCAAGGCGCCCGTCATCAGCGGCGGCAGCACCTCGGTAGCGACCTTGGCGGCGGCGTTGTTCACGCCCCAGATGACCAGAACGGCCACGATGGCGGCGATCTCGAGCGGCGTCAGCGCGTGCGGGGATGAGGATGAACTGGACACCCCTCCATGCTTGCCACAGGGCGCGACCTTTTGCCTCTCACGAAGCATGACCACAGGTTACCCTGCATCACCCTTGGCCGTCGCCCCTGCCTCGCCCGCGCGAACCCGCTATAGAAGGACGATGAAAAACCCTGCCCTGCTGTCCGCCCTACTGTCCTCCCTGGCCGTCCTGACCGCCTGCATCGCCGCCGCGCCCGCGACGGCCCAGCCGGCGGTCGTGATCTCGCCCCAGCCTCTGCCGATCGACAATAGTCGTCCGCGTGTCTTCCTGGGCGGCAGCATCGACATGGGCGGCGCGCCCGACTGGCAGGCGGCGCTGACGCGCGCCCTGTCCGACATGGACGTCACGGTCCTGAACCCGCGCCGTCCCGACTGGAACCCCGCCTGGCGGCCCGACGCGGACGAGCCCGAGTTCCGTCGTCAGGTGGAATGGGAGCTGGCCGCGCTGGAAAGCGCCGACGTCATCGTCATGTATTTCGCGCCGGGCGCGCAAAGCCCGATCAGCCTGCTGGAAATGGGCCTGCACGCGCGCGGCGGAAAGCTGATCGTGCTGGCCCCCGAAGGCTTCTGGCGCAAGGGCAACGTCGACATCACCGCCCGCGCCTATGGCGTGCGTCAGGTGCAGACCATGGACGAACTGACCGCCGCCGTCCGCCAAGCCCTGGCCGACGCCGCCGAGAAAGGCCGCTTCGCGCGCTAGAAAGCCGGCTTGGCCACCATCAGCCAGTAGATGCCGATGACCCCGGCGAAGGCAGGCCAGCCCAGGATGAACCAGCCTCGGAACAGGCGGTGATAGGCGGCGGGCAGCGCCTCGCCCGCATCCGCCGCCGTCTGGGCCAGACGCGCCATCTTCATCTGCATCCACACCACCGGCAGCCAGCAGACGCCGATCAGAACATAAAGCGCGTAGGCCGCCAGCAGCCACGGCTCGGTCAGGGCGTATCCCTGCAGGTAGATCAAGCCCAGGCCGCTGACTGGCTGGACCAGCACAGCACTGGCGGTGAAGACGAAATCGGCCAGCACCACGATCTTCCCTACCGCAGCAATCGTCGCCACATCGCGGCTCATGTGGGCGCGCAGCATGAAGAAGGCGATGCCCGCCCCCGTGCCGAACAGCACAGCCCCCGACATGATGTGGATGATCTTCAGGGTCAGATACAACATCAGCGCCTCGCGTCCGTCGCCGCCACGAACAGACACAGGGCCATCATCGGCAGCACCTTGAGCCACGGCCCCAGAGGGTCGATCCAGTAGTGCGGCAGACTGAGCGTCCCGGCGATCAGATAACCGACCGTGGCCAGACACATCAGGATCGCTGCGCGCGCCGTCCACGGCCGCACGAACAGCGCCAGCCCCAGCACCACGTCAAGCAGTGCGCCCCACCAGGCGATCGGCCCGGCCCAGCGGCCGAAACCGCCTTCATGAAGCACGGCGATCGCCCCGCTCCAACCCGGCCCGAAGCTGATCAGGCCAGTGGTCAGCCAGAACAGCCCTAGCGTCAGGACGGCGACCGGCCGCACGAACCACAGCCGCGCATGCCAGACATCCTGAACCGAGGCGGGCGTTTCGGCCAGGAAACGGCGGAAACCCCGGGCCCGGACACCCAGCCGCTCGGCCCAGCCGCTGTCGACGCCGGACACGTCATGATCCATCTGACGCATGGCCGTGCTGCGGATCGGCGAGGACCAACCCAGTCGTCCCAGCACGTCCCCAATTATCAGCGCAGGCGCCGCCAGCGCGCGCGGAACCCGCACCACAGGCGCAGACGAAAGGCCCAGCCAGCCGCGATAGAGCCGGACCGTTTCAATCATGCTGACCGCCTCCGGCCCCGGCATGTCGAAGGTCTCACGCACGGGCGCGCCGGGCTTCAGCGCCGCCACAACCGCCTCGCCCAGATCGGACAGGGCGATGGGGCGGAAGACCTGATCGCCGCCCACCACCGGGCTGAACAGCGGGAAAGCCGCCAGCGCCCGGATCAGGCCGGTTCCGCCGAACGCCGCCCGATCCACCACCAGCGACGGGCGCAGGATCAGCCAGCCCAGATCGGAGGCGCGGACCAGTCGCTCCGTCTCAGCCTTGGTGCGGGCATAGGCGGTGCCCGCCGCATCATCGGCGCCCACGGCGGAAATGTGAATCAGACGACGCACGCCCGCCCGTTCGCAAGCCTGAATGAGCGCGCGCGGCCCCTCGACGTGGGCCAGCGCCGTGCTGTCGCCCGCCCCGTCCTGAAGCACGCCGACGCAGTTCACCACCGCGTCGACGCCGTCCAGCAGCGGAGCCCAGGATTCGAGCGTCGTCAGTTGTGCGAAATCCGCCTTGATCCAGTCGAACGCAGGCGCTCGACGCGCCGCCTCGGTCGGCCTGCGCGCTCCAGCCCGCACCGTCCAGTCCGCGACCGACAGGGTCGCCGCCAGATGCGAGCCGATGAAGCCGTTGGCCCCCAGGACCAGAACACGCCCGCTCATGATGACCTCACCCCAGAACTCGATCCGTCATGTTCACGCCCTCAGGCGGCATGGCGCACCAGGCCTGACCGGGAAAGCGCCGCCGATGCCGCGCGACCCAGCCATAAACCGCATCCCGCATCGGCCGGGGGATCAGCCGCCCCGCCGTCGCCAGCCGATAAGGAAACGGCAGGGAAGCCGCCAGATGCAGCACGCCGTCCGAGCGGCCGATGGCGCGCCCGTCCTCTATCACCAGCATGGTTGAGGGATCATCCGGCGACAGGCCGTAGTGCAACAACAAGGCACGCCCCAACGCCGACTGCGTCGGCGCCAGGCGGAACCGGGGTCCGTGCTTCAGCAGGGTGCGCGCCGAATGGGAGCACAGGGCGCAGTCGCCGTCGAACAGGACCAGCGGCCGGTCGTCCGGGAAGGACGGCACAGCCGGATCGTCGCGATAGCTATAGGCTCCCTGCCCCACGCCGCGCCCTTTCGCGCCCGGGCTTAGAACGGAATGTCGTCGTTCAGGTCGTAGCTTTCCTTCGGACCCGAGGGCTTGTTGGCTCCGCCGGTGGAGAAGCCCGAGGAATAGTCGTCGTCGCGACCGCCGCCGTAGCCGCCGCGATCACCGCCGCCCTGGCTGTCGCCGCGGCCGCCCAGCATGGTCAGCTGGCCGTTGAAGCGCTGGATGACGATCTCGGTCGTGTACTTCTCCACGCCCTGCTGATCGGTCCATTTGCGGGTCTGCAGCGAGCCTTCGACGTACACGGTCGAGCCCTTCTTCAGATAGTTCTCGGCCACCTTGACGATGTTGTCGTTGAAGATGACCACCGAGTGCCACTCGGTCTTCTCCTTGCGCTCGCCGGTCGCCTTGTCGCGCCAGGTCTCCGAGGTGGCGATGCGCAGGTTGGCGACGCGGTCGCCGTTGTTCAGAGAGCGGATTTCCGGGTCGCGACCCAGGTTGCCGACCAGAATGACCTTGTTGACGCTGCCCGCCATGACCGATGTCCTTTATTCGTCTTGTCGTCCGCTCCTTAGCCGAAACGGACGAGATGTTCTAGTTTCGTTCACCCCACGCGGGGTGGATTAGTTCGGGGCCACGGCGATCGGGCGGCCGTCCATCTGACGCTGGATGGCGCCGGGAATGGCCAGACGGCCGTCGCCGGTCCGCGCCAGGGCGAAGAACCGCGGACCGTCCAGGCTCTTGCTGAATTTGACGCCGGTGCGGTCGATGAAGATGAACTGACCCTGATAGGCGCCGACCATCTCATTGTTGCTGCCGCCCATGCTCAGGAATTTCAGGCGCATCTCTTCCAGCCGCGCGGCGCAGAACTCGATCTGCTGCTGGTCGCGCGCCACCACGTTGAAGCGAGGCGCGCCGCCGGCCGGTTCGCCGACGTGATAGCAGACGCCCTTGTCCGAGGGGGCCTGAAGCTGAGGGGCGCTGCAGGCCGCCAGGGCGGCCGATCCCAGCACGACGGCCAGTCCGATGAGGGAAAAACGCATCCTCGTCACAGCTCCGGGAACTGGCAGTTGCGGTCCTGCTGGGCCAGGGTGCGGAAGCGGTTGTTGTCGGTGGACTGCTCCACGCGACGCGGCACCAGCCGCAGGGTGGTGTCGCCCCAGCGGCCGTAGTTCGCCTCTCCAGGGCGCACGCAGGTGCCCGAGTAGAGAGCCTGAACGCAGGCGGCCAGGCTCATGTCGCCCGACACCTGACGCCATTCAGAGCCGGTGTGGCGCAGGCAGGCCGTGCCCGAGCCGGTCGCCGGGCGCGCGGCGCCGGCGTCGCCGCCTTGGCCGGCCGAAGGCGTTTCCGCCAGGGTCACGGCCGGAACCTCGGGCGGAGGCGCGAAGGACGCCGTCGGCGCCGCGACCAGCGAGCCGGTCGAATCCAGGCCGACGTCCAGGGCGCTGGTGGCCACGCCGTTCTTTCGCGCACAGTCGGCCAGGGTGGCCAGGCCGACGAACTGTCCATCGACGAAGCAACGCAGCTCGCGCGTCGGCTCCAGCGTGGGCGCCTCGGCCACGTCGATGGTCAGACCGCCCTTGGAGGCCGGCGGCGCCTCGACAGGTCCGCCGCGCCCGCCGCTGAACACCAGGGCGGCCGCCACCGCTCCGACCACGGCCAGGCCGGCGCCGACGATCAAGACCGTGCGATTGTCTTTGGAAAGGGCCATGCAGCTCTCAACGCTAACGAAGGCCCCACTAACCCCGTCCGCCCCACGGCCGTCAACCGAAAGCGCCCTTCACCCCGGCTTAGCCTGTGAGTCGCGCCAGCGCAGCCTGGTAGTTGGCCAGTTGAGCCTGGAGATAGGCGGGTGCCTGACCCGTGATCGCCGGCTTCGACGCCTCGGGCGACAGGGCGCGATAGGCGTCGCGCATGGCCTTGATCGCCAGTTGCACCTGATCCTTCGCCTTGGCGATGGAATCGGCGTCCGACAGATTGAGCAAGGGGGACAGATCCACGCCGAAGGTCTTTATCTTGTCGTCGGCCGTCTTGCCGATGAAGCCCGGCGTCAGGCCGAGGCCCGCCAGGGCGTCGCGTCCCGCTTCGCCCGGAGTCAGCACGGCTCCGGCGCGTCCGTCGGCGCTGGTGATCGACAGACGCTGAACGCCGCCGCTGGTTACGCGGGTGTCGCCGTCCATGCCGGTCAGATAATCGCGATCCGTCTTGATGGTGACCTTGAGGTGACGACCCGAGGCCATCTCGATCTTGCGCGCCAGGGACTGAAGCGTGTCCTTGGCCTCAATGGTCACGGCCGTCTGCCGGCCCGTCACGGGATTCTGCACATAGAAACGGTCGCCGGCCCGCACCGCCGTGGCGTCGACCAGGGCCTTGGACTGACTCTGATCGATCTCGCCCTGCGGCAGGCCGAGCCGGTCCAGCACGCTGGCGCCGCCTGACGACACCGTCAGGGCCAGAGGCCTGGCCTGACCTTCGGACGCCGTCCAGGTCTGGGTCCACTCCACCTGGCCGGTCTCGACATCCAGCCGCGCCAGATAGCCGCGCGAGGGGTCTTCGGTCTTTGCGCCGATGGCGCGATCCGAAATCCCGGTCAGCCAGACCTTGCCCTCATGCACCTTGACGTCGGCGGCCGTGTCGTCCCCCTCGCCGCCGTAATAGGTCAGGCGGTCGGCGCCCGAGGCGGCCAGGTCCGTGGACAGCGAGGCCACGAAGGCGTCCTGCCCCCCGGCGTGAGCATTGGCGATCTGACCCGCATTCAAGGCGCCGTTGCGCGTCGCGCCGGAGACGATCAGCCGTCCGTCAGCCACCGCCAGTCCGGCGATCTCGCCGCCCGAGGCGGAGCCCAGATCGCGAACGCCCAGCAGCTCGGGCGCGCCGGTCGGACCGATGCGGAAGTGACGCAGCACGAAGGCGCCGTTCTCGATCCCCGCCGTATAGAGGTTGTCGCCGTCGACGGTCATGGCCTGGACGTTGTCATCGCCCGCCGTGCCGAACTGGGCCGCGCCGGTCGCCGTCGCCGTGATCGGCGCCAGACTGTGAACCTGGCTTTCGCTGAAGGCCTGGACGTAACCGTCCCAGCCGCCCACCGCCAGAGCGCCGGGCATGGCCGACCTCGCCCGGCCCGCCACATAGATCCGACCGTCTGCGCCGAAGGAGACGGCCGTCGCCTCGTCCTCGGCCCGGGCGCCGCGCCTCTGGGTCCACTGCTCGCGGCCGTCAGCGTCAAAGACGGTGACGAAGCTGTCGGCCGTCGTGGCCGAGGCGCCGGCCTCCCCCGGAACCAGGGCGCCGACGACGGATCCGGCCACGGCCACCCGCCCGTCCGCATCCACGGCGATGGCGTAGCCGCTGGCCTTTGAGGCCGCGCCCAGCGCCCGGCTGACGACCACATTGCCGGCCGAATCCAACTTCATCAGGACGACGTCCGCCTGTCCCTTGATCGGCTGGGTCGAGGAGCCGGCGCTGACATCGGCCACGATCCACATCGAACCGTCCGGCCCGGCCGCGCTGGCCCGCACCGTCTCGACGCCGTCGGGCAGGCTGGAAACGCCGCTGCGCCCTTCGACCCAGAAGCTCTCGCCCGAACCCGCGACCGGATTGCCGTCGGGATCGAACTTCAGGACCTCGTGCCCGCCCTTGCCGCCGACGCCCTGAACCACCTGAATCGAATCGCGAGCCTCGGCGGGCGTGAAGCTGATCGTCTCCACCGAGGTTCCGCTGACCGTCAGGCCCCAGCGCGTGGGCCCTGCCGGCAAGGTGATGGTTTTGTCGCCCGCCTTCACCGTGCGCGGTTCCGCTTCGATCATCTGGCGATGGATGCGCGTCTGCACGCCCGCCGCCTCCAGCTTGCCGTTGATGTGCTGAAGCACGGCGTCCATCGTCCGCGGGGTCACTCCCATCTCGGCCAGGTCGATGTCGAACGTCTGGCTGCCCGCCATCGTCTTCACCGTGACGCCGAAACGCACGTCGCCCTGGAAGGCGGCGACCTCCTCGGTCAGGGCGCCGTCGTGGATCGGACCGGTCAGATACTTGGAATTGTCTCGCGCGACGGCCGCGGTGGACTGGCTCTGGGTCGCGGAGACGCCCTGGACGACACGCACGCCGTCGAACTGGGCCGACGTCAGGAAATCCTTCACCTCGGCCATGCCTGAGGTGAAGCGGCGCGACAGCTGTTCTGATTCAAGCCGCCCGACCCCGCGCTCGCCCGCCCGCGTCGCCAGCGCCTCCAGCATGGTCAGACCCTGATAGAGGGCGAAGATCTTGCGATAGTCGCCCGAAGAGGCGCCTTTGACGTCAAGGACGGCGTTGTCCTCGTTGACCAGCTTGCGACCGCTCAGGGCCGAGCGCAGCAGGTCCGACTGGGTGGGCTTCTCCTTGTCCCCCAAGGACCAGGGCGCCGTCGGCTGGGTTTTGGGCTTGGGTGCGGGCGCAGCCGCCGGCAGGCCGCCGGAACCGGTTCCGACGCCGAAAAGACCGAGCAGATAGCTGTTGTTGATCGCCGCCACGCGCACCTCCGCCCGGCAGTGTCGCCCGCCACGGTAACGAACTGTTTAACAGTCGCCAGGAACCGCCGCACCAGCGCTCTCGTTCTCCGCCTCGTCACAGCCGAGGTGAAACCATGTCACGCGTGCGCTGGATGTTGATGAGGCTGATGAGCCTCTACGGCCTTATTCCCCGACCGACCCGCCGTCGGCCGCCGCCCCTGTCGCTGGGACACGGGGCGCACCGGAGGCTGGGCTAGGGTCGCGATCAGCCCTTGAACAGCGACAGGATGATCTGCGGCGCCTGATTGGCGATCGACAGCGCCTGCGCGCCCAGCTGTTGCTGAACCTGCAGGGCCTGCAGGCGCGCGCTTTCGCGCGCCATGTCCGCATCGACCAGGTTGCCGACGCCGACCTCCAGCGAGTCCATCAGCTTGGTGACGAAAATCGTGTGCTTCTCGATCTGTTTCGACTGGGCGCCCAGTTCAGCCAGCCTGGCGCTGGCGTCGGTCAGGGCCGTCTCGACAGCCGTCAGAGCCGCTGTGGCGTTGGTTTCGTCCGTCAGATCGAGACCGGTCAACGACAGTCCGGCCAAGGTGAGGTCCTGACGATTCATCGAAATCGTTTCGGAGGCGTCAGCGTTGGCGAGGAAATCCAGCGCCGTCGTCGAGCTTCCATCGAGGATGTTCTCGCCGTCGAACGAGGCGTTGGCCGCGAACGACCCCAGCGACGTCAGCAGGGCCTGGAACTCGTCGTCATAGGCCTTGCGCGTCGCGACGGAGGCCGACGGGTCCGCCGCCGCCGTCGCCTTCTGGCGCAGTTCTACCAGGATGTCGGAAATCTGCTGCCCGGCCGCTAGGGCGACATCCGCCAGGGAGGTGGCGCGATTGAGGCTGGTCTTGACCGATTCGAGCGCGCTCATGTCGGCGCGCTGGTTCTGGGCGATGGCCCAGGTCGCGGCGTTGTCCTTGGCGCCCTGCACCTTCAGGCCCGTGTTCACCCGGCTCTGGGTGGCGGCGAGCTTGGAATTGGTGCTGTTCAGGTTCTGAAGCGCGATCAGCGCCGACGCATTGGTGATTACGCTGTTGGTCATGGCTTTCTCGCCTCAGATCCGATTCTGGCGAGTAGTAATGACGCTGATTCCTGAGCGTATGGTTAACGCGTCCGCAACGCCTGTTAACGCCGCCCGGCGTCGCCGAGGAGCGTCGGGCCGTGAACGCCGCGCGTCTCAGGCCTCGGTCTTGATGATCTTCCCGACGTCATAGGCCGGGCTCTGGCGCAATTTCAGCACCTCTTCACGTGGGAACTGGCGGATCACCTCGCCCGTCACGCGATCCAGCGTCTTGTAGACATAGCCGGTCGACTCCCGCTCGATCGTCAACCGGTACCGCCCCGCCTCCTCGGTGGCGTCCGGCGCGCCCTGAACGACGGACTGCGCCTCGATCACGGCGCCCTGCGGCTCGCGATCCAGGTAGGTTACGCTGGGAACGCCTGCGACATTGTCAGCCATATCCTTCCGCGCGGACCTGCCGCGCCTCCCGTCTCAAACGATGCGAGAAAGGGGCGAGCCACAGGCCCGCCCCTTCCCTAACCGCGTCGGATTAGCGGAACAGGCCCAGCAGGATCGAGCTGGACTGGTTCGCGATCGACAGCGCCTGCACGCCCAGCTGCTGCTTGGTCTGCAGAGCCGTCAGGCGAGCGCTTTCCTTGGCCAGGTCGGCGTCGACCAGGTTGCCCACGCCGACTTCCAGGGCGTCTTGCAGCTTGCCGATGAAGACATTCTGACGCTCCAGCGACTTGGACTGGGTGCCCAGGGTCGCCAGGTTGCCGGTGAAGGTTTCAATGGCCGTCTGGATGTCGTCGGCAGTGTCGTAGGTGGCCGCCGTGACGCCCGAGGTGACAGCCGTCGCGAAGCCCACGTCATAGGTCGACGTGGATTCCAGACCC
Source organism: Brevundimonas olei (assembly GCF_037055245.1). Classification (GTDB taxonomy): domain Bacteria; phylum Pseudomonadota; class Alphaproteobacteria; order Caulobacterales; family Caulobacteraceae; genus Brevundimonas; species Brevundimonas olei. Next base: position 1,386,669 of record NZ_CP146369.1, on the reverse strand, counting down.
GTGCGCACGGTCGTGACCGCGCCGGCCGAGAACAGGTTGATGCCGTCGAACGACGCGCCCGCGATGGCCGAGTCGATTTCGCCGACCAAAGCGTCGTAGTCAGCCTGATAGGCCGTCTCAGCGGCGCTGCCGGTTTCGACGGTTTCCAGGGCGACGGCGATGTTCTTCAGTTCCTTGAAGGCTTCGACGACAGTGTCGCCGGCCGCCAGGGCGACATCCACCAGCGACTGGCCGCGCGCGACGGAGTTCTTGACCGCGTCCAGCGAGGCGATGTCAGCGCGTTGGTTGGTGGCGATGGCGAAGATCGCGCCGTTGTCCTTGGCGGTGGAGATCTTGAAGCCAGTGTTCACGCGGTTTTGCGTGACGTTGAGGTCACGGTTGGTCGCGTTCAGGTTTTGCAGGGCGATGAGAGCCCCAGCATTCGTGTTGATGCTGTTAGCCATTTTGGCTGTCCTTTGTCTTCGACGATGTCCGACGCCATTTTGGCTGCCGGGAGCTTTCTGCTCGGGCGTTCCCGTCGCAAGGCGCGGGCCAGCCGGGCTGAAGCTCGAAATCGGCCTATCTGTTTGTTTTTGCAGGAATGCGTTTCCAGCAGACACTCTCATCAGCCCGGCAAAATCTGCCGACCGCCTCCTGACCCGGCGTTTTTTGCCCAGTCGCCCGGCAATATCGTTCCGGCTGCGTCATGACGGTCGGCCCAGGCGTCGATCAGAACGCGCTCGGCCTCCAGCGTCTCGACAGCGAGACGCCGGGCGGCGTCGCAACGGACCAGCTCTGCGCCGCGCCGCACATAGGCCGCCTCCAGGTCCGCCGCCGTGGGGCGTTCAGGCAGCACGGCCAATTCGCAGGGCCGCGTCGCCGTCTCAGCCAGGATCAACCGGGGCGGCGCAACCGGCGACGGCGGGCGAGAGGCGGCACAGCTCGCGATCATGCCCGCGCAACCGCTCAGCGCGAGCAGGGTCCAGAGGCGTTTCGGCGTCATCGGCGATCCTCGCTTTGGTTTCAGCCGCGACGGTCGATTCCGTCACAGCCAGGGTGTTGCGGTGAAAAGCGTCAAGGCTCTCGATCTGGCGGCCACGCGCGGCGGCCTCCAGACGGCGTGCGGCCGCTTGGGATCGGGCTTGCTCCAGGCGCTGTTCAGCCGCCTCCAGCCGACGCGCCTGCAGACGCAGCGGGTCCCAGCGAAGGCCGAGGCCTCCGCCCAGAGCCAATAGCAAGGCCGCGACCGCCAACGCCGCCGTCAGCCAGCCCAGCGGCGTCAGGGCGCGAAACAGGCGCCCGCTCATGGATAGGCCTTCCGGTCCAGTTCGAAGTGCGGCCCATCGCGCAGCCGCGGCCAGTCTCCGCCCCAGATCAGGGGCGTGCCGGCGGCGGCGGCGGCGGCCTTGAACGCTTCGGCGATGCGCGGATACAGCGGCCAGTCCCAGCGGACCTGACCGTCGACCCAGGCCGCCACATCCACCGCATGACCGGTCAGATGACGCGAGTTCAGCGTCCGGCTGGCGCCGGCCCGCACCAGCTCCGCCTGACGCGCGGACGTCCGCAGCCCTTCCGTGACCATGAAATCCACCGACGTCCGGCCGATCGCCGCCTCGACCACGGCGACCAGATCGGGATGGACGCCCTTGAGGCGCTCTCGCGACCGTTGCGACAGGTGAAAGGTCATGGCCTGCCCCCCGCACGCAACCGCGCCAGATTGACGATCTGCTGTGCGCTGGGCGCCACCAGATAGAGCAGCAGCATCAGGGCGATCAGTCCCATCAGCCCTTCGGCGATGCGCGGCAGATCAGCGGCCGTCGCCCGCGTCACCGCCAGCCGCAACAGCAGCCACAGCGCCAGACTGGCGGCATAGACATAGAGGCGTCGCCACAGCCAGCGGCCCTCGGCCAACTCCACGGCTGGGGGTTCAACAAGCGCGCCGCCCGGCTCGTCCCTGTGGTCAGGCGTCATCGTTCATCCTCCGGGTCATGGGGCGCGGCCGAGCTTCGCCAGTCGCTGCCCAAGTGGTCGAAACAGTCGTCGGCCGAGAGGCGCTCGGGCGCGGCCCAGGCCTCCTCGTCCAGAAGCGGCTCCAGTTCGCCGAGCGACAAAGGCTCCTCGGCGTCGATGATGCGGTGCAGACGTCGGATCATGGCGCTCACCCGATCGCCGTCAGCCAGACCACGCCGGCCGCGCCCTGCCCGCCCGCGCCCGCCGCCGTCACGCCTGCGCCTGCGCCTCCGCCCCCTCCGCCGCCGCCATGAAGGCCGCCGGCTCCCCCCGCATGGCCGGCGCCTGAAGCCTGGGCGCCGCCGCCCGAACCGCCGCCTCCGGCCCAGTGCAGGTCCGGCCATGGCGCCGCCTGTCCCGCCGCGCCGGCCGTCGCGCCGCCTGCGCCGCCCGCCGCTCTCAACAGCAGCATCGCGCCAGCGCCGCCCGCCCCTCCCGGCTGCGCCGCATTGGCTGCGCTGAGACCGCCGCCCGCGCCGCCACCGCCGGCGCCGTCCGGACGCGCCGCCGCCTGCCCGGCCCCGCCGGCCGCCGAGACGGAAGAAGCTCCGCCCCCGTTGGAGGCCGGCGCGCCGCCGCCGCCCGCGCCGCCGGTCCCCGACGCCGCAGAACCTCCCGCGCCGCCGCGACCGCCTTCGCCTGTCAGCAGAGTCTGGGCGCCGGTCTTCACCAGGCTCGCGCCGCCCGCCGCGCCTCCGGCGCCGGAGCCGACGCCCCCGGCTCCGCCCGCTCCGACCGTGATCGTCAGCGCGCCCGACAGATTCACAGCCGGCCACAAGGCGGTCATGACGCCGCCCGCGCCGCCGCCTCCGCCTCCATGCCGGACGGCGCCGGACGCTCCGGCCAGACCGGCCCCGCCTCCGCCGCCTCCGCCCACGCAGACGACCTCGATCCAGCGCGCCCATACCGGCGGGGTCCAGCTCCCCGAGGCGGTCAGCACCGTCGTTTCGCGGCGCGTCGCGCCCTGACCGAACCAGGCGCGGCCCGTGCTGCGGTCGATCCGCAGCGCCTCATGCCAGGCGCCGCCGTCGGGGCTGACCTTCAGCCGCAGGTCGTCGTCGCCGACCAGCCCCAGCTCTGCCCGGCCGCCCCAGCCGCTCTGGAACAACAGAGACAGGACGTCGCCCGCCGTCTGCTTGTTGAAGGTGAAGCGCAGATCGCCGTCGCCGCCGCTCTCGCTCTCCAGCGCGGTCCACAACGCCTTGTTGGCCCGCACGGCGACGACGTTCGTCGCGTCCGCCGTGGTGTTCACACCCAGACGGGTGATCTGCTGGATCTCTTCGGGCAGGCCGAAGGACAGGGGCGTCCAGACGCCTGCGCGCCGGACCAGAATCTCCTCGCTGTCCAGCACCACGACCAGCTGGCCGTCCGGCGCAGGGACCGGCAGCCAGCCGCCCCGCTCATGCCGCATCAGGCTGCCCGCCGGGTGAACCTCCCACTCGGCGCCGGTCGCCGCCTCCGGCAGGATATAGAGCGCCCCCTCGGCCGGATCGGCGGGCTGATTGCTGACCGTGCGGCTGACCACGGCGGTCTGGGTCAGGGCGTCCAGACGGGTCAGGGCCTCGTTCAGAGTCACGTGTTTCTGCAGCTGTCCGGCCGCCAGATAAGGCAGGCCCAGCCGCGCGCTGGCGTCATCGCTCATGGCGGTCTCCAAAGGTTGAAACCGCAGTCTGATCAGGCGACGAGCCTCGGCGCGCCGATCCGCGCGAGTTCACGCCAAAGCCGGGAATTTTCAAGGATTGGCCGCATCAGGCGCGCTATCGCCCTGCGCCGCGCCTGCGCATTTGGACGCACGAAGCCGCGCTCGACAGGTCCGGCGCCGACGCGCTAACCGACGCTTCCCCACGCGTTCACCGAAGGTCGCTGCATGACCCTGACCCAGGCCCTGATGCGACTGGCCGCCCTGGCCCTGCTGGCGCCGCCCGGCCTCATCGCCGTCTCCGCGCTCAGCCGCATCGGCCACCGCCTGCCCGACCTGCTGACCCAGTTCACCGCGCCCGCCCTGGTTGCTACGCTGGCGTTGTGCGGCCTCTTCCTGCTGTTCAGACTGTGGGACATGGCCGCCCTCAGCGCGAGCTTGGCGGGGCTGCTGCTTCTTGCCGTCTGGCCGCAATGGACGCCGGAGAAAGGCCGCCCCGCTGGGTCGAATACTCTGACCGTCTACTCCGCCAACCTGTGGGCGCGGAACGAGGACGTGGCGGCCATCACCCGCTCCATCGAACAGGCCGACGCCGACGTGGTCATGCTGATCGAGTTGGGCGACGCCCCGGCCGCGCAGTTGGACACGATCCTGGCCGCCTATCCGCACCGCGTCACCACCCCGCGCAAGGATCGGCCCAGCGGCGCCGCCCGCTCGGTGATCGCCTCGCGTCTGCCCCTACGCCGTGTGCGCGACGCTGACGGTCAGGGCCTGGCGGCCCTTGTCGCCCAGGCCGAGACGCCGCTGGGGCCGATCAGCCTGATCGCCGTCCACATGACGCGGCCCTGGCCCTTCCAGCACCCCTACGGCCAGATCAGTCAGGCGCAACGGCTGGCCGGACTGCGCGCCGGGCTTGAGGGGCCGGTCGTCGTGGCGGGCGACTTCAACAGCGTCTCCAGCGGCCGCATCGGTCGTCAGATCAAGGCTGAGACGGGCCTGATCCCCGCCCCTGCCTGGCCCGGCACCTGGCCCTCGGCCCTGCCCGCCTTCCTCGGCATCACCATCGACCACGTCTGGCGCTCGCCTGATCTGGCCCTGGTCGAGCGGCGGCTGGGCCAGAAGACGGGTTCGGACCACCGCCCGGTGATCGTGCGCCTCAGCCGGGCCCAGCCATAAGGGCCTTCAGCCGCGCCTCATGTCCGTTGTCGGGGAAGTCATCGGCGATCCAGCTCTCTTCAAAGGCCTTGAGCAGCCGCCCCGTCTCCGGCCCCGGCTGGAGGCCTAGTTTCGCCAGATCCCTGCCCCCGACCGGCAGCTTCGGCGGCGACCAGTTCGCCGCCAGCGTCAGCAGGCGTTGCACCGTCCCGGCGTCCGCGCCCGCCGCCCATACGCGATAAAGACGATCCTCGACCGCCTGACGCCCCGTGCGCCAGACGACGGCGCGCGCCTCGGCCTCGCTCATCGCCGGATCAATCTGTTCGCCGACGGCCTCGACCAGCCGGTCCCTCTGAACGTTCGACAGCCGCAGCCTCAAGGCCGCCGCGCGCACCGCCTCCGCGTCCTCCGGCAACAGCGCTGACAGACGCAGCACCGGGTCCGTGCTGACCCCGACCATCGCCTCGAACAGCGTCAGGCTTTTCGGCTGCGGCATAACCCGCCCCAGCACCCCCGCCTGATCCATCAGCCGCACCGCCGCGCGCGGATCGGGCGCGGCCAGCAGCTTGAGCAGTTCCTTCGAAACCCGCTCGGCCGACAGCCGTTCGACCCCTTCGGCCAACGCGGCGCAGGCTTCGACCGCCGCCGCATCCGGCGCCCCGCGCCCGTACCAGGCGAAGAAGCGATAGAAGCGCAGGATGCGCAGATAGTCCTCGCGGATGCGCTGTTCCGGCTCACCGACGAAGACGATCCGTCCTGCCAGTGCGTCCTCATACCCCGCGCCTGTCGGGTCGAGGATCAACCCCTGCGCGTCCGCATAAAGCGCGTTCAGCCGGAAGTCCCGCCGCGCCGCGTCCTCGGCCCAGTCGTCGGTGAAGGCCACCGTGGCGCGCCGCCCATCCGTCGAGACGTCGCGACGCAGGGTGGTGATCTCGAACGGCTGGCGCTCCGATATGGCCGTCACCGTGCCGTGCTCCATGCCGGTCGGCACGCTCTTCAGGCCCGCCGCCTTCAGCGCCCGGACCACCGCCTCGGGCGTCAGGATAGTGGCGATGTCCACATCGTCGATCGGGGCGCCCAGCACGGCGTTGCGCACGCATCCGCCGACGAAACGGGCGCAGTCCGTCCCGCCCGCCGCCGCCAGCGCCGCCATCACCGCCTGCGTCGCGCTGGCCGTCAGCCAGTCCTGCCCTGAAAGGACGCGGCTCATTCCACGCGCTCGGTCGCGTCAGCCTCAGCGGCCTGATGCGGCGCGGGCTCCTCGCCATAGAGCCGGTTGAACAGCCCCTTCAGAATGCCCGCCGTCACGCCCCAGATGTAGCGCTCGCGATAGGGCATGGCCCAGAACCAGCGGCGCGGCCCGTTCTCCTGATCGTAATAGTCGCGGCGATGGTTCACCGGGTCCATCAGAAAGTCCCACGGCGCCTCGAACACCTCGGCCACCTCGGCGGGCGACGGGGTGACGTCCGGCGGCGCCGTCAGCCAGCCCACCACCGGCGTCACCAGAAACCCAGTGCCCGTCTCATAGGGATCGCCCAGCCCCAGCGGTTCGACCACGGCGGGATCCAGCGCGATCTCCTCCCACGCCTCGCGCAGGGCGGCGTCCAGCGCCGTCTCGCCCGGATCGAGCCGTCCGCCCGCAAAGGCGATCTGCCCCGTATGGCTGGCCAGACTGTCGGATCGGCGCGTCAGCAGGACGCTGGGGCCGTCTTCGCGCGCAATGATGGGGATCAGCACCGCCGCGGGCCTCAGCTTGACCTTCGGACGGCTGAAATCAGGATTCAGGTCATAGTCGGACCGCACCGCCGCCCGCTCGGGCGACCATGCCGACACCGGGTCCAGCCGCTGTTGCAGCCGGGCTTTCAGCCCGACACAGGTCAAAGCCCCGCCCCTTCCGGCCCCAGCGGAAACACCACGCCGCCCGACCGCACGGCCAGTCGGCCGTCTTCCGCCTGCGCCCGTTCGACCAGTTCATAGAAGACCGGCCGGGCGATCCGCGCCCACAGATCGCCGCGCACACGGACGCGCGGCGCCGGCTCGCCCGTCGTCGCGTCCGTCTCGACAATGATGGCGTGTTCGGGACCGGCGACAGCCTCGTCGCCCTGATCCGTGGTGAAGACCAGCGCCGCGCCCTCGTCGCGCACGGCCACGGCGCGGAACGGCAAGTCCTCGACCGCGATCTTCAGCTTCTCGACCGGCGTGACCAGATGATAGCCGTCCGGGTCTTTCCTCAGCACCGTCGAGAACAGCCGCACAAGCTCAGCCCGTCCGATAGGCGAGCCTTCATGCATCCACACCCCGTCGGCGCGGATCAGGATGTCGATCTCGCCGCAATGTTCAGGATGCCACAGATGCACGGGCGGCAGTCCCCGTCCCGGCGCCTGACGCGCAGCCTCGGCCACGCTAGTCAGGCCAGAGCCGGACGATGTCGGTGGGTTCGTCATGTCTGAACTATGGGACGCGTCGCCCCGCAAAGGAAGGCCGCGCCCGGCTCAGGCGTCGGGCCGAACGGCTCCGACCGGCGCCGTCTCGGTGAAGGGCAGCCACATGACCCGGCGCTGATCCACCGGCCCCGGCAGCACGGCGTCCGGTGCAGGCTTAAACCCGAAGCGCGAGAAATAGGGCGGATCGCCGACCAGCAGGATGCCGTCCAGCCTCAGCCTCTTCGCCTCTTCGATGCAGACGCGCACCAGTTCACCGCCCAGTCCGGTGCTCCGGCTGGCCTTGTCCACGGCGATGGGGCCCAGAAAAACTGAACGCGCTTCGCCCGCCATGATGGACCACAGTCGCACCGAGCCGATCAGGCGTCCGCCTTCATACAGACAGAACCCGGTCGTCAGCGGCGCGCGCTCGCGCAGCCGCTCGGCCGTCTTGGCGAAACGGCCTGGGCCGAAGGCGGCGATGACCAGGGCGTCGACGGCGGCCGCATCGGCTGTCGTCTCACGTGTAATCGCCCCCGCGAACTGCGGGTCGTCAGGCGGGGCGGAGGCGGGCGCGGCGTTCATGCGCGGCCCCTAGTCCCCCGCGCCCCCCGAATCAATCGCGATCTTCGGCGAAATGGCGCGAAATCAGCCCACCCGGGAGAAGTCCGGCGCGCGCTTCTGGCTGAAGGCCATGAAGGCCTCCATCGCCTCTGGGCTGCGCATCTGCGAACCGAAGGCCTGCGCCTCGCGCTGCATCACCGTCCACAACAGCTCAGCGTCGCGCATCAGGGCCTTGGTCTTGCGGATCGAGTTGGGCGCGCGCGCCGCCAGCTTGCCCGCCAATCCCGCCGCCGTCGCATCGACCTGATCAGCCGGAACAGCACGGTTGGCCAGACCCCAGGCCAGAGCCGTCTTGCCGTCGATCGCCTCGCCCAGGGCGAACAGTTCAAAGGCGCGCTGGTGGCCGATACTGGCTCCCAGCAACAGCGAAGACGCAGCCTCCGGCGCCAGCGCCAGATTCACGAAGGGCACGGACAGCAGGGCGTCTTCGGCCACCACCACCATGTCGCAATGCAGCAGCAGCGTCAGGCCGATGCCCACCGCCCGGCCGCGCACCGCCGCCACGGCGGGCTTGTCCAGATCGGCCAGCGCCTTCAGGAAACGGAACACCCCCATCTCGACCAGATCGCCCTCAGTCTGGCCGATGGCGATGAAGTCGGCGATGTCATTGCCCGCCGAGAAGGAATCCCCCTCGCTGCGGAACAGGATGACGCGCACGGCGTCATCGGCCCTCGCCTTCTCCGTCGCATCGGCCAGAGCCGTATACATGGCCTGGGTGATGGCGTTCTTCTTGTCCGCACGGTCGAAGACGACCGTCAGGACGCCGCCGTCCAACTGGGTCCGAATATGTTCGCTCATTGGCCTGTCTCCGAAAGGCTCCACCAATCCACGCCATCCCCGTCCCGCACGCGGCGGACTCGTCCCTGGCGTTCGAGATAGTTGAGGTGCGCCAGCGCCTCGCCGGTCGCCATGCCCAATACGGCGTCGCCGACCGGCCGGGCGAACAAAGCGCCGAACACGTCCACGGCGCGACACGGCGTCCGCAGCGTCTTCTCCAACCGCTTCAGCGCCACCTCATGCCCGCGCATCAACGCCTCCAGCCGCAAGGTCACGCCGTAGAACGGCTCCCCATGCGAAGGCAGCACCAGCAGATCGCCCGGCAGCCTGTCCTTCAGCGCCGCCAGCGAGCGCAGCCAGTCGCCCAGCGGGTCGGCCTGCGGCTCCGTCGGCCAGATCGAGATATTTGAGGAAATGCGCGGCAGAATCTGATCGCCCGCGATGAAGACGCCGTCCGTCTCGCGCCACAGGCAGACATGCTCCGGACTGTGCCCTTCGCCGATCACGACCCGCCATTCATCACCGCCGATGCTCAGGATCTCGCCGTCCTGCACCCGGCGGTAATCACGCGGAAAATCCTGAACCATGCGGCCGAACCCGCCATAGCCGTCCCGCCAGCGCGCCACCTGTTCGTCCGACCATCCCGCCGCCCGATAGAAGGCTTCAGCGCTCGCCGGAGGCCCCAACGCCTCATCGCCGATCAGCAGTCGCGCGGTCACATACTCCGTCCGCGACATCAGCAGCGGCGCATCGAACTGTTCGCACAGCCAGCCGGCAAGGCCGATATGATCCGGGTGCATATGAGTGCAGATGACGCGGGTGACGGGGCGGCCGCCCAGGACGCCGGTCAGCGTCCTGCTCCAGCCTTCGCGCGACGCATCCGTGGCCAGACCGGCGTCGACAATGGCCCAGCCGTCTTCATCCTCGATGGCGTAGAGATTGATGTGGTTCAGGGCCATGGGCAGCGGCAGGCGCAACCACAGCACGCCGGGCGCGACACGCGTCGCCTCGCCGGGCGCCGGCGCGGCTTCAAAGGGATAATTCAGCCCGCGCTCCGTCCGGGAACTTGTCAGGGTGTCGCCGTCAGCCAAGTCCGTCTCCAATTGCAACCGTCCTTTTAGAGAGCCTTTTCGATGGCGTCCATTCTTGACCGGGCTTGAACTGGCGGTCAGGGATAAACTCTCTGTTCAATTGGAGCGTCCCCGTGTCTCGCAATGCCCGCACCTTCGTCGCCCTGAGCGCGGCGGTCCTCATCTCCGGCCTCGCGGCCCCCTCGTTCGCCCAGCAAACTCCCCAAGACCCCGACGGTCCGCAGGTGACCGAAGCCGCCGGAGGGCGCGTCTCACGTGGACGGACGCGACCGAATCGCGCGCCTCAGCCTCCCAGCGCCGAGGAAATCCAGGCCGGGGCCCAGGGCGTGCTGACCGCGACAAACACCAACTGCCAGATCACCGAGTCCAAACTGCTGGGCCAGTCGACCAACAAGGAGTCGCTGTATGAGGTCGCCTGCGCCGCAGGTCCTGGCTACCTGCTGCTGACCTCGACCCCGCCTCAAGCGACGGACTGCATGGTGCTGGCCTATTCGGCCGAACAGGCCCGTGCACGTGATCCGGAAGCCGACGTGGGCTCGCAATGCAGCTTGCCGGCCAACGATAACGCCATGGCCGTCATCACCGCCTTCGCCAAGGAAGCGGGCCTGGCCTGCACCGTCGACGAAGGCTCCATCATCGGCGCCAAGCCCGGCGGCGCCGTCGTCTATGAAGTCGGTTGCGCCGGCGTCGAAGGCGCCCAGATCAACAAGGCCGCCTCAGGCTGGGAAGTCTCCTCCTGCATGGAGCTGGTCTCGGCCAACGCCACGTGCCGCTTCACCACGCCGGCCGAGCAGGTCGCCACGCTGAAGGGCTGGCTGGCCGGCTCCGAAGCCGCCGCCTGCGACGTCAGCCAGGCGCGCTACATGGGCAAGAACGCCAACGGCTCCTTCTATGAAGCCGCTTGCAACGGCGCTGACGGCGTCATCGTTCGCTTCGACACGGCCAAGGCCGTGCAGCAGGTCTACCCCTGCGCCACCGCTCAGCAAGTCGGCGGCGGCTGCAAGCTGACGACCACGGCTCCGGCCGCTGCGCCGAACAGCTGACTCTGATTTCAGCCTGAAGTTTCAGACGCCGCCGGAGCAATCCGGCGGCGTCTTTGTTTTGTCCGCCCCTCTTCCCGAATGAAGCGGCTCACCTTAGCCTTGCGTCCCATGCGCATCGCCACCTGGAACGTGAACTCGGTCAACGCCCGCCTGCCCACGGTGCTGGAGTGGATTCAGGCCGCCAATCCCGACGTCGCCTGCTTCCAGGAGATCAAATGCGTGGACGAGAAGTTCCCGCGCGAAGCCTTCGAAGACCTGGGCTACAACGTCGAGACTCACGGCCAGAAGAGCTACAACGGCGTCGCCCTTCTGTCGAAATACCCGCTGTCGGATGTGCGGCGCGGCCTGCCCGGCGACGAGACGGACGAACAGGCCCGCTATCTGGAAGCCCTGATCGAAGCGCCCCGCCCGATCCGCGTCGCCTCCATCTACCTGCCCAATGGCAATCCACTGGGAACCGAGAAGTTCGCCTACAAGCTGGCCTGGTTCCAACGCCTTCAGAACCACGCGCGCGAACTGTTGGCGCTGGAGGAACCGCTGGCCCTGTGCGGCGACTACAACGTCATCCCCGAGGCCGAAGACGCCAAGAACCCCGCCGCCTGGGCCGAGGACGCCCTGTTCCAACCGGAAAGCCGCGAAGCCTTCCGCGCGCTGAAATGGCTGGGCCTGGCCGATTCCCACGAACTGGGCCGCGAACCGGCCGGAACCTTCACCTTCTGGGACTATCAGGCGGGCGCCTGGCAGAGGAACCACGGCATCCGCATCGACTTCGCCATGCTGTCGCCCCAGGCCGCCGACCGCTTCCGCGCCATCGAGACGCACCGCGACGCGCGCGACATGGAAAAGCCCAGCGATCACGTCCCCGTCGTGGTCGATCTGGATCTGGAGGCCTGATCCATGGGCGACACGTTCAGGGCCATTCTGCTGATCGCCCTGATCGCCGCCTTCCTGACCACCGGCGTCCTGCTGTTTTCCTGGTGGATGGAGTCCGAACGGCGACTGCGACGGGCGATGAAGAAGGCGCTGGGTGCCCCGGCCGACACCGTGGCCCTGTCAGCCCACGAAGGCCGCGCCGCCGGACTAGACCTCGACGGCGGGCAGTTGGTCGTCCTGTGGAACCGGGGCGCCATGGGGCTGGTCTACGCCTTTGAAGAGGTGCTGGGCGCCGAGATCATCGTCGACGGCCATGTCGTCGCCCGCGTCCTGCGCGGCCAGATGCGCAAGGAGATCGACCTGGACGCGCCCGACGCCGAACTGGTCGTGCTGCGGCTGATCTTCAGCGATCCCCACAACGCCGAGTTCGAACTGGCCCTGTGGAACGGTTCTCGCACCGCCCCCGCCTCCGAGGCCGAAAAGACCAGCGGCGCCCGCTCTCCGGGCGAGGGCCTGCGGCTGGGGCGCCGCTGGTTGTCGCACGTCGAAGCCCTGATGCAACGCTGATCGCCCTTCACGGCTTGAGTCCGGGCGGCTAGAACCCCTCGTCTCTCTTTTTGCTTCTTTCTTCAGGAGCCCCCGTGGCCCGCCTCTTCGACGCCTACATCATCGCCAACTGGACCGCCGCCGAGGGCAAGAAGCTGGGCGAACAGACCCTGTGGATCGGCGTCGCCAAGCGCGACGTGCGCTTCCGCCTGTATGCCGAGACGCATAACGTCGCCACGCGCGCCGAGGGCGAGAAGCTGATCGCCGACCTGCTGGCCGAACACCGCAAGCGCGGCGACCGCGTGCTGGTGGGCTTCGACTTCGACTTCGGCTTCCCGGCCGGGACCGCCGCGCGACTGAAGCTGGACGGCCGCCCGTGGGACGCCATGGGCAAGTTCCTGGCCGCCAACATCGTCGACAAGGCCGACAACTCGAACAACCGCTATCAGGTCGCGGCCAAGATGAACCGCCTGATGACGGACGAGCCCTGGCCCTTCTGGGGCGCGCCCGCCAGCCAGGCCCAGCGCTGGCTGACCACGACCAAGCCGCCCGAAGGCGCCGGCGCCGACATCCCCGAGTTCCGCGCCACGGAACTGGCCGCGCGCAAGGACAAGCTGCCGCCCAAGAGCGTCTGGCAGATGCACGGCGCCGGCGCGATCGGCGGCCTGACCCTGGTCGGCGTTCCCATGCTGCGCCACCTGCTGGACACTCTGGGCGCCTCGGCCGCCGTCTGGCCCTTCGGCACAGGCTGGCGCGAACTGACCGAGGCCGACATCGAGCCTCTGTCGGCCGTCGTCGTTGAAGTCTGGCCCGCCCTCTATGAAGCCAAGCGCGGCGTGAACGCCGAGGGCGTCAAGGAATACAAGACCCAGGCCCAGGTCCGCGCCGCCGCCGAAGCCTTCGCCCGCATGGACGATGCGGGCGACCTGCAGAAGGCCTTTGCACCGCCTGCCGGCGCGGACGAAGCCCTGATCGCCCAGGTCGAAAGCGAAGAAGGCTGGATCCTGGGGGTCTGAGTCCTCCTTCTTCCCTTGTGGGAGAAGGAAGAGGTCAGCCGATCAGAACTCTTGCCGCCGCCCGCGCTTCATCGGTGATCTCGGCGCCGGACAACATCCGCGCGATCTCTTCCTGACGCGGGCCTTCCTCCAGCACGTCGATGGAGGTCCGCGTATGGCCCTCGACGTCAGCCTTGCGGACCTTCCAGTGGGCGTGGCCGCGCGCCGCGACCTGCGGGCTGTGCGTCACGACAAGCACCTGCGCCCCGCGCGACAGGCGTTGCAGGCGTCCGCCTACGGCCTCGGCCACGGCGCCGCCGACGCCCTGGTCCACCTCGTCGAAGATCATGACCGGCTGGCGCTGGTCCTCGCGGCTGGCCAGAGCCGCCTTCATCGCCAGAGCGAAGCGCGCCAGTTCCCCGCCCGAGGCCACCGTATCCAGCGGGCCGAAGGCGGTCCCCGCGTTGGTCGCCACCTCGAACCGCACCGTCTCGACGCCCAGCGGGCCGCGACGCCCCTCGATCAGCTCCAGCGTCACCCGGAAGCGGGCGCGCTCCAGCTTCAACGGGCCGAGTTCGTCCATGACGGCGGCGACCAGCCGGTCCCCCGCCGCCTCGCGCGCTGAGGTCAGCAGCAGGGCCGCCACATCATAGGCCTCTATCGCGGCGGCGACGTCGCGTCGGGCCTTGGTCAGAGCCTCTTCCCCGTCCTCGATCAGACGCAGTTGTTCACGCAGGCGCATCCGGAGCGCCGGCAGAGCCTCAACCGGGGTGTTCAACTTGCGAGCGGCGGCGCGCAGGGCGAACAGCCGCTCCTCCGCCTTGTCCAGACGGCCCGGCTCAAAGTCGAAGGCGTCGGCGGCGGCGTCGACGCAGGCCACGGCCTCGGTCGCCTCGACCAGGGCGCGGTCGACCGCTTCAGCAGCCAGACCCAGTTTGGCGATGATGGGGTTTTCCCCCTCGGCGCCCGCCTGCACCGCCCGCTGGCGCGCGTGCTCCACCGCGCGCAGGGCCGAGGCCAGCCGCTGGCTCAACTTGTCCCCGCCCAGCAGGTTGCGCGCATCGGCCAGATCGGCCACCGCCTTTTCCGCCGCGCCGAGGATGGCCCGTTCGCCCGCCAGTTCCGTCTCTTCGTCCGGCTTGGGATCCAGGGCGTCGAGGTCGGCCAGATTCAGCGCGATCTCCTCCGCCTTGGCCGCGGCCTCGGCGGCGGACGCCTCCAGCTCATCCAGATGGGCCTGCGCCGCTTTCAGACGCTCAGCCGCCCCGGCCACGCCCGACAGTTGCGGCTGCAGCCCGCCATAGTTGTCCAACAGGGTGCGGTGCGTCTTCCAGTCCAGCAGGCCGACCGTCTCATGCTGGCCGTGCACCTCGACCAGCAGGGCGCCGATCTCGCGCAGCGCCGCCACCCCGGCGGGCTGATCGTTGACATAGGCGCGGCTGCGGCCGTCGGCCGACACGACGCGGCGCAGGATCAGTTCCTCGCCCGGCGCCGCCTCGAAGCCCCGCTCGGACAGCAGGGCGATCAGCGCCTCGTCATCCGGAGCAGAGAAGACGGCCGTGGCGGACGCCTGCTTGGCGCCGTTGCGCACCAGTCCGGCGTCGGAGCGCGCGCCTAGCGCCAGGCCCAGGGCGTCCAGAATGATGGACTTGCCCGCCCCCGTCTCGCCGGTCAGCACGGTCAGGCCCGCCTCGACCTCCAGGTCCAGGGCGTCGACAAGCACGATGTCGCGGATCGAGAGCGTGGTCAGCATGGGCGATCTGATTCGAGGTTTCGCCGCATCCTAGCCGGAAACAGAACAGGAACGCAGCGCCTTAATCACGCCCCGCGCTCCTTTCTGCGACCGGATCAGGCGCCGCCGGGGATCAGGCGTTGCAGCCAGGATTCGCGCTTGCCTTCGGGCTTGACGTCGAGGCTCTGGCCCCGCTCGTTCAGCAGGGCGTAGGCCTCCGCGTACCAGGGGCTGCCCGGAAAGTTGTGGCCCAGGACGGCGGCGTTGCGGGTCGCCTCCTCGGTCAGGCCCAGGCTCAGATTGACCTCGACCAGGCGATACAGGGCCTCGGGCGTGTGCGACGTACGCTGGAAATCGGGGTTGTTGATGACCGTCTTGTAGCGGTTCAGGGCGCCCAGAGGCTGGTTGGCCCGCTGATAATAGCGGCCGACGGTCATTTCCTTGCCGGCCAGCTGGTCATTGACCATGTCGATCTTGACCCGCGCGTCGGTGGCGTAGGTCGAACCGGGATAACGGCGCACCACGTCGCGCAGCCCCGCCAGCGCCGCCTCGGCATAGCCCTGGTCCCGGCCCACATCGACGATCTGCTCGAAGTTGCAGACGGCCTTCATGTAGAAGGCGTAGCTGGCCGACGGATTGCCTGGGAACAGGGCGATGAAGCGGTCAGCCGCCGCGATCGCGTCCTGATAGTTGTTGTTCTGATAATAGGCGTAGACCTGCATCAGGATCGCCCGACGCGCCCACTCCGAATAGGGGTGCTGGCGTTCGACTTCCTGGAAATAGTCGACGGCGTCCATCCAGCGCTTGGACTGCAGGCGCTGATAGCCGGTGTTGTAGAGAGCCTCGACCGGACGCTCCTCATAGGCCAGCTTCTGGCGCGGCTTGTTGCCGGCGCAGGCAGAGAGCGACAGGGCCGCGACGGCGACCGTCAACAGGGTCAGGCCGGTACGAGACTTCGAAGCGAGCAAGGGCGACCTCATCAAGATGCCTTCGGGACGCGGACACGCGACACGCGCCCTCGTTAGCAGGATGCGTCCTCTATAACAGCGCCCGCGCCCAAGCCAATCGGCTGAAATCGAAGATACGACCGGAACACGGCTGGACGCCGCCCCGTTCGCCGCCTAGAGAGCGCGTCCAGAAACGCGTCCGCGACTATTGGCGGGGCGATGACGGCGAAAGGATGACCGGTCAATGAAGCTGCTTGCAGGCAATTCGAACCGGAGCTTGGCCCAGGCCATCGCCTCGCACCTGGACATGCCGCTGACCAAGGCCCAGGTGAAACGCTTCGCCGACAATGAGGTGTTCGCCGTCGTCGAGGAGAACGTGCGCGGCGAGGATGTCTTCATCATCCAGTCGACCTCCTATCCGGCCAACGACAACCTGATGGAAATGCTGATCATGACCGATGCGCTGGTGCGCGCCTCGGCCCGGCGCATCACGGCGGTCATGCCCTACTTCGGTTACGCCCGTCAGGATCGCAAGACCGGCGGCCGCACGCCGATCTCGGCCAAGCTGGTCGCCAATCTGATCACCCGTGCGGGCGCCGACCGCGTCCTGACCATGGACCTGCACGCAGGCCAGATTCAGGGCTTCTTCGACATCCCGACCGACAACCTGGTGGCCACGCCGGTGCTGGCCCAGGACATCAAGGAAAACTATCCGCGCGGCGATGATCTGATGATCGTCTCGCCCGACGTCGGCGGCGTGGTGCGCGCCCGCTCGCTGGCCAGCCGCCTGGACGCCGACCTGGCCATCGTCGACAAGCGCCGCCCCAAGGCGGGCGAGAGCGAGGTCATGAACATCATCGGCGACGTCGAAGGCCGCCGCTGCATCCTGTTCGACGACATCGTCGATTCGGGCGGCACTCTTGTGAACGCCGCCAAGGCGCTGATCGATCGCGGCGCAACCGAGGTCTCGGCCTACATCAGCCACGGCGTCCTGTCCGGCCCGGCCGTGGATCGCGTCACCAACGGCCCCCTGAAGGAGCTGGTGATCACCGACTCCATCGAACAGCCTGACGAAGTTTTGAAGTGCTCGAAGATTCGCCGCGTGTCCGTGGCTCCGCTGATGGGCGAGGCTATTCGGCGGATCGCCAACGAAGAGTCGGTCTCAAAGCTGTTCGATTAAGGTTCGGCTAACCATTCCCTCCGCGATATAAGGGTCTGTAGTCTGGGGCGCCGCGCGCCTCGGACGCCCCTCCAAGTGCGTATCGCTTAAGAACAAGGGAAGACCGCCGATGCCCCAGGCCTTCTTGCGCCGCGGCCTCTCCGTCGCCGCTATCGCCGCCGCCGCCGTCCTGGCCAGCTGTTCGACGCCCGAACCGGAAGCGCCGCCGCCTCCGCCTCCGCCGCCGCCTCCCCCCGCCTTGGCTCTGAATCAGAGCGTGGCTGAAGCCGCGTCAGTCTATGTGGCCTTCGTGCGTGAAGTCGGGTCGATCCAGGCCGGCTTCCCCGACGCCGAATCCATCCAGGCCGCCCTGCGCAAGGGCGCCGCCGTCGAGGCCGGTCAGTTGTCGCGCGGCATGATCGCCTATGGCGCCATCCTGGCCCTGCAGTCGCCCGACTATGTCGCCGGCGTGCGCCAGTACGCCGCCGACCCGGCCCAGCGCCAGCAGATGGTGGCGCGAATCGTGGCCGATCCCGCCTACGCCGCCACCCTGCCGGGCGCCGAATCGGCCGCCGGCCTGATCGCCAGCACCATGGGCAAGGACGCCGCGACCATGACCGCCCTCGCCGAGGCGGTGGAAGGCGACGCCTACACCATTCAGGAGCGCACCGATCCGCGTCGTCGCTGGGCCACCCAGCCCGTCGCAAACCGCGATGGCCGCCTGGAAGGCGCCAAGACCCTGTCGGCCACGCCGCGCCTGCCGTCGGCCGAGGACAGCGCCCGCCTGTTCGCCGCCGCCAACAGCGGCTCGGGGCTGAACCTGGCCGCCGCTCAGCGCGGGGCCCCCTTTACCCCCGCCATCGTCAACTCCCTGGCCATCGCCGCCCTGGCGGCCCTAGGCGCGGCGGGCGAGGACGCCAAGGCCAATACCGACGCCCTGACGACCGAATCGAACAATGAGTTCTGTTTCAGCATGTCCAAGCTGATGCTGTTCCAGTGTCTGGCCGCTTCCAGGCCGAACTATGAGGACATCTTCTGCGCCGGCCGTCACGTGGTGCGCGACCTCGCCCAGTGCACGGCCCAATATACGGGCCCGATGCCGACCATCACCGTGGCCGTGCCGCCTGCTGGCGCGCCTGCGCCGATGGCCCAGGCTCAGAACCAGTCATCACCCTCCGCCTCTCCGCACGGCTGAGGTCGATTATCGCCGCGGGCGCGGCCGGAGCAGTTGCGTCCGCCCCGTGTTCCGTGTAATAGCCCGCGCTCTTGAATTCGAAGGGTTCATGACCCCGCCGCGCGGGACCCGGTTCCGCGCAGGCGTTTACTTGTATTGAAGGCGAGCCCGATGGCCGAGATCATTCTGAACGTTGATGTCCGCGAGAACGTGGGCACCGGCGGCGCCCGCGCCGCGCGTCGCGAAGGCGCTGTGCCCGGCGTCCTGTACGGCGGCGACAAGGCCCCGGTGGCCATCTCCGTGAACGAGCGTGAATTCCGCAAGTCGCTGTACACCGGCAAGCTGATCGGCCACCTGGTGACCCTGAAGCACGGCAAGGAATCGCAGCCGGTCATCGCCAAGGACATCCAGTTCGACCCGGTTTCCGACCGTCCGCTGCACTTCGACCTGATGCGCGTCGGCGCCAAGGAAGAGATCAAGATCGAAATCCCGGTCGCCTTCATCAACGCTGACGAAGCGCCCTACACCCGTCAGGGCGGCATGCTGGAAGTCGTGCGCCACACGGTCGAGATCCTGGTCCGCGCCGACCGTATCCCGTCGGAATTGGTCGTCGACCTGAAGGGCCGCGAGATCGGCGAGAACATCCGCATCTCGGACATCCAACTGCCGGAAGGCGCCGCGCCGACCATCGCCGACCGCGACTTCATGATCGCCGCGATCAAGAACTCGGCCGCGGGCCAGTCGGACGCCGGCGACACCACCGTCGAAGGCGAAGCCGAAGAAGCCTGACGTTTCTTCCCCTATCGCCCTGCGCGCGACGCAGGGCTGCTTGAGGGGATTGAACAGCGAGACACAGCCCCGCCCGGTTCGCCTGGCGGGGCTTTTCTTTGCCTGAAGCACGGGGCATGAGGACCGCATGATCATCATCGCAGGCCTGGGCAACCCCGGCGCCAAATACGAAAAGAACCGCCACAACATCGGCTTCATGGCCGTGGACGAGATCGCCAGCCGCTGGCGCTTCGGCCCCGCGCGCGCCAAGTTCCAGTCGATCGTCGCCGACGGCGAGGTCGAGGGGACCAAGGTCCTGCTGATGAAGCCCCAGACCTATATGAACGAGAGCGGCCGGGCCGTCGGCGAGGCGGCGCGCTTCTACAAGGTGAAGCCCGAGCACGTCATCGTCTTCCACGACGAGATCGACCTCGCCCCCGGCCGCTTCCGCATGAAGAAGGGCGGCGGCGCCGCGGGCCAAAACGGCGTGCGCAGCCTGATCAGCCACCTGGGCGCCGACTTCCGCCGCGCCCGCATGGGCATCGGCCATCCTGGCGAGCCACAGTTGGTCATGCACCACGTCCTGGGCGACTTCCATAAGGCCGACAAGCCGTGGCTGGATGCGATGCTGCAGGCCTGCGCCGACGCCCTGCCCTTCGCGGTGAACGGCGACGACGAACGCTATCAGGGCGAAGTCATGCGCCTGGCCCCCGCGCCGAAGTTCAGCCCCAGGCAGGCGGCCAAGGGCGAATAACCCTCTCCCGCTATCAATCCGTCGTCGTCCATGCCGCCTTCAGCGTCGTCGCGCCGTTCGCAGGCACGCTCAGCGTCCACACCGGATAGCCGGTGTCGTCCACCCGACTGCGCACCGACTGGCTGCGGATACGGAAGCCGCGCTGCATGGCGGCGTCGGCGACCAGTTCGACCGTCACCGGCTCGGATCGGGCGTTGGTGACAGTCGCCTCGACTTCGGTGCGTTCGGTCGTGACGGCGCCGCGCGTCGACCTGCCCGACTTCACCAGCCGCGTCTGCACCCGCACGTCTGGCGATTCGCCGAAGGCCAACCGCACCGGCAGCCCCACGCCCTTGTCCTCGAACCGATCCTGACCGGCCAACAATACGCCGCCCGCGCCGTCCGGCTGCATCACCGCCACTGAACCGCCCGGCAGGGCCACGCCCAGCCCGGCGCCCTCCTCGTTGCGCAGCTTCATGACGATGGCCGTAGGCTGCGCCTCCTCGTCTGCGTTCAGCACTCCGGCGCGATAGACCCGCTCATAGGACACGTCCTCGCGTTCCAGAAAGCGCACCTGCTTGGTCTGACGCGCGGCGACCGTCGTCGGCTCAGGCAGAGTGTAGATCTTGTAGTCCCCCAGTTCGCCCTGACGCGCCACACGGCTGCCGGTGACGACGATATCGGCTGCCGCTTCCTGAACCGCCATCCGCATCATCGGAGCAGGCGCAGGCGGCGGAGGGGGCGCCGGAGGCGCCGCGCCATAGTTCGCGAGTTCGCCGGACCCAAGCGTCGTCGTCCCCTGCGGCCAGCACTGGTTCTGCTGATAGCGGACCAGCGGCTCGACCGGCGTGGTGCCCGCATCCTTCCTCAGGGTGCCAGCCACCACCTGCACCGGCGCGTCTGGGAAGCCCGTGCCGCCGAAGTTGGCCAGCGTCACCCAGCCGGTCAGGTCCAGCGTGCCGTCCGTCGGGTCAAGCCGCGCCACATAGTCGGCCGACCACTGCAATCCTGTGGTCAGATAGGCCAGCGTCACCGTGTGCCTCCCCGCCCGCTCGGCGCGCGTGCGCACCGACAGGGTCGGCTGATCGCCCAGCCCCTCGGGAATGCGGTCGAACACGACCCGCTCGGTCTGGCCCGAACAGTCCAGCGCCTCGAACCGGCCGTCGATCTCAAGCACCGTCCCTTGGGCGCCCGCGCGGATGACGGCGGCCTTTTCGACCTGTTCGCCGGTCGCGGGATTGGTGCGGACGACGCGCACCACCTCGCCGATGGACTTCTCCATCAGGCTGGCGGGCGACAGCAGGTCGAAGTCGGCATTGCGCTCGACCACATGGGCAGGCAGGCCCTCCAGCACAGCGCTCTGCGGCACGACGCCGGTGGCCAGGCCGCGGAAACGGATGATCCCCTCGCCCGCCGGAAGATCGACCGTGCGCGTCTCGACGATCAGGGCCAGCCCTTGCCGGTCCAGCCGGCTCCACGGCTGGCGCGACTGTTCCATCAGGGCGACCGTATCGACCGGCCGGTCGCGATAGATCACCACCGTCGCCCCGTCAGGACGCACGGACACGCTCTCCGTCTGGGCCCAGGCCGCAGGCGCCAGAAGGCTCAGCGCAGTGGTGATCGCCAGAAGGCGGCGCATGGGATCAACCGCCCGTGGTGATGGTCGCGGTCAGCTTGGTCTCGCCGTTGGCGGGCACGGGCACGCGCCAGACGACGGTGCGCGCGTCACGCATCTCGCCCTCGATGCTCTGGTCCGTCAGTTCAGTGTCGCGACCCAGACCGCGCTGGCGCACCTCGACCGTCACCGGCTCAGGCCTTGCGTTGCGGACGGTGTATTCCATCGCATAGCGGGTGCGGAAATAGTCGACCAACCGCTTCGACACCCGCTCGGACGACACCAGGCGCGGCTGCACGGTCACGTCGAAGGCGTCGCCCGTCGTCACCACGATCTCGGACCCGGCGGGCGAGTGGTCGACCTGGCTTTCGCCGATGAAGCGCGGCTCGCCCGCCTCATCCTTCACATAGACGCGGATCACGCCGGCCGGCAGGGCGCGCGCCGCATCACCCGATCCGTTGGCGAAGATGACCCCGACCTCGGCCGCGATCGGCTCCTCGACGCTGTAGAAACCGTCGACGACCCGCAGATAGCGCTTGGTCGCGGGCACGCCCGCCGCGTCGATCAGGCCGACCTGCTTGGTCTGGTTGTTGGCGACCGTGACGGCCTCGGGCAGCGGATAGACATAGACGTCGGCCAGCGCGCCCTGCCCGCCCGACTGGGTTCCATTGCCGCGCGTATTGGACACACGGACCGGCGGACGCGGATTATAGCCGCCCTGATTGATCAGATTGACATCGCCCGCCACCACCCGCGTCTGGGCGTTGCTGAAGGTCGCGCCCGAGTTGTTGGTCAGCGTCACCCAGCCGGTCAGGTCGAGCTTGCCCGCCTTCTCGTCGAAACGAGCGACATAGTCGGCTTTCCACGTCAGGCCGCTGGTCAGATAGGACAACGTCGTCTCGCGGCGACCAGCCCCCTCGGCGTCCAGCGTCACGCTGAGCGTCGGACGCGGGCGCAGGTTCTGCGGCACCCGGTCGAAGATGACACGCGTCGGCACGCCGTCATCGCGCAGCACCTCGATACGGTCGCCGATCTGCAGCACCACGCCCTGATTCGCCGCCAGGACACGCGCGCGCTCGGTCGATTGCGCGCCCGATCCTGGGTTGGTGCGGACGATGCCGATCTCATTGCCGACAGCGCTTTCCATCAGCTTGCCCGGCGTCAGCAGGTCATAGTCGAAGTTCTGCTCGACCACCGACAGACCGCGCCCCGACAGCCCCACCGTCTCGGGCCGGATGCTGGCCGAAACGCCCGGAAACTCCTGACGCGAACGGCCGGCGGGCACGTTCAGGTTCCGCACGTCCTCCACCAGGGCGATGTTCTGATTATAGACGGTCAGAGACACGCGGTCGGGACCGCCTGGCCCCTCCTCCACCTGTTGCGCGACTGCGGGCGCCGCGAGAAGCAGGGCGAGAGCGAAAGGTCCGATGGCGCGGATCATGCGTATCCTCGATGACTGTCCGACCGCTACGCTGGCACGGGAAAAGCGGCATTGTCGAGGCGTCGCGCGACCCCGCGTCGCCCCCGGCCGGTCTAGCTTCCCCGCGTGGGAAGGCTTAAGGGTCAGGCATCGTGACCCGCTCTCAGGCAGAAAACTGGTCGACCTGGCGCTCGCTGGCCTTCCTGGCCGCGACGTTCGCCATCGTGATCGGCAGCCTGATGCCGTTCGCGGCGCTGGCGGCCTCCACGCCCGGCCAGCCCATCGTCATCTGCTCGGCCGACGGTCCCCAGACCATCCAGTCCGGCGGCGTCGACGGCCCGATCAAGGAGCATATGGGGGCCAAGTGCGCCGCCTGCGTCATGCCTCTGCTGGCCGCCCTGCCCGCGCCCGCCGCGCCGGAACCGGCGCCGGTCGTGCGCCTGGCCCAGGCCGTCGTCTACACCCCCTTCATCGCCAGCCCTCCGCCCCCGGCCCGCGCCCCGCCGCGCCCGCCGTCGCGCGCCCCGCCTCACGCCTGAAAACCAGACCCATCGACGCCGCGCGCCTGCTTGAAGGCCTGCGCGGCCGTACATCTGTTTTCAGGATACAAATTCCATGTCTCTCAAGACCGCTGCGGCGCCGTGCGCCCTGCTGATCGGCGCCTGCCTGGCGCCCGCCCTTGCTCACGCTGACAGCCTTCCGAGTGGTGACAGCCCTACCGTCGTCGACAGCATCATCGTCACCGGCCGCCGCAACGCCGAAGACCCGACCGTCGTGGCCGAAGCGCGCGACCGTCTCAGCCGCACCCCCGGCGCCGTCGCCGTGGTGTCGGCCGAAAGCTATTCCGATCGCTTCGTCCAGGGCTTCTCCGACACTCTTCGCAACGTGCCCGGCGTGTTGGCCCAGAAACGATACGGCGAGGAAAGCCGCCTCTCCATCCGCGGCTCGGGCATCGCCCAGGGCTTTCACCAGCGCGGCGTCCTGTTCGCCCAGGACGGCGTGCCCTTCGCCGACGCTGACGGCTTTTCCGACTTCCAGAGCGTCGATTCCCTCAGCGCCCGCTATGTCGAGGTGTGGAAGGGCGCCAACACCCTGCGCTTCGGCGGGGCGCAACTCGGCGGTGCCATCAACCTCGTCACACCGACCGGCCGCACCGCCCGCCAGCGCGCCCTGATGCAGGTCGAGGGCGGCAGCTACGGCTTCGTGCGTGCACACGGCGCCGTCGCCGAGACCTATGGCGACTGGGACGTCTACGCCGCCGCCACGGCCATGCAGGGCGACGGCTGGCGCGACCACAGCAAACAGTCGCAAGGCCGCCTAACCGTCAATGCGGGCCGTTCCTTCGGCGAGGACCGCGAGGTGCGCCTGATCGCCCAGGCCGCCGACATCAAACAGGACATGCCCGGCTCCCTGACCCTGGAAGAAGCACTGAACAAGCCGCGCAAGGCCTCCGCCAGCGCCCTGTCCGGCGATCAGGCCCGCGATCTGACGGTCAAACGGCTGACGCTGCAGACCCGCTGGCGCTTCAATGAATCCACCCTGTTCGAGGGCGCCGTCTGGGGCTGGGAGAAGTCGCTGTACCACCCGATCTTCCAGGTGCTGGATCAGGACAGCGCCACGCGCGGCGCCTTCGCCCGCATCGACTGGACGGGCAATGTCGGCGGCCTGCGCGCCGACGCCTTCTACGGCTTCTCGTGGCGCGAGGGAGAGGTCGAGGCCCTGCGCTATGTGAACCTGGCGGGCCAGCGCGGCGCCAAGACCGCCGATGCGCGTCAGGAAGCCTCTGGGCTGGACGTCTTCGCCGAGGGACGGCTGTTCGTTACCGACCAACTGGCCCTGGTCGCGGGCGGCTCATGGGGGCGCGCCACGCGCGACTATCTGGACCGCATGACCCCGGCCAATAACGCCAGCCGAGACTATGAGTGGTTCTCGCCGCGCATGGGCCTGTTGTGGGAAGCGGAAAGCGGCGCCCAGGTCTTCGCCAACCTGACCCGCTCGGTCGAGCCGCCGACCTATGGCGCCCTGGTGCAGGCGCCGCTGACCGGCTTCACCCCGGTCGAGGTTCAGGACGCCTGGACCGGCGAGATCGGCACGCGCGGCCGTCATGGCCCTCTGGCCTGGGATCTGGTCGCCTATCGCAGCCGGATCGAAGGCGAGATGCTGAACTTCATCACCAGCCCCGACATCCCCGCCGCCACCTTCAACGCCAAAAAGACCATCCACCAGGGGATCGAGGCCGGGCTGGACTGGACCCTGCCGCTCGAACTAGCGGACGGATCGCTGATGCTCCGTCAGGTCTATAACTGGAGCGACTTCCGCTTCGACGGCGACGCGCGCTGGGGCGACAACCGCCTGCCGGTCGTGCCGCAGCATCAGTATCGCGCCGAGCTGACCTGGCGCCACCCGACGGGCGTCTTCGTCACCCCGTCGGTCGAGTGGCGGCTGTCCAGTCCCTACGTCGACTACGCCAACACCACGAAGGCGCCGGACTACGCCGTGCTGGGGCTGACGGGCGGCTTCAACATCAACGCCAGAACCTCGGTCTACATCGACGCGCGCAACCTGACCGACAAACGCTACGTCGGCGAGTTCTCGGCCGTGACCGACGCCGGCAAGGCGCAAACCGGCGTCTTCTTCCCCGGCGAGGGCCGTTCGGTCTCCGTCGGCCTTCGGCTGGCCTATTGATGGGCCGTTCCGCCTCAACACAGGCCAAGGCGCCGGACGTGATGTCCGGCGCCTATCGGGCCGTCTGGCGCTGGCACTTCTACGCCGGGGTGCTGGTCATGCCGTTCCTGATGCTGCTGACGCTGACGGGCGGCCTCTATCTGTTCAAGGATGAGATCGACCACGCCGTCTATCGCTCCATGATCGAGGTTCCGGCCAGCTCACAGCAAGCTAATCCCGATCAGTGGCTGGCCGCAGCCGCCCGCGCAGGCGAAGGCCGGGCGGCGAACATTCTGATCCCCGCCCGCGCCGATCAGGCGGTGCGCGTCCGCGTCGACCAGCCTGACGGCGCCCAGCGCACCGTCTTCGTCGACCCGCACACGGCCACGGTCACCGGCGTCACCGCCTATGGCGGCGTGACCGAGACGATCAAGAAACTGCACTCCCTCAGCCTGTTCGGCGGCCTCATCGGCACGGCGCTGAACATTCTGGTCGAGATCGTCGCGGGCTGGGCCATCATCCTGTGCGCCACCGGCCTCTACCTGTGGTGGCCCCGCCGCCGTACCGGCGCCGTGCTGAAGCCCAGCCAGAGCGACGCCAGCCGCCGTCCCTTCTGGCGCGACGTTCACGCCCTGACCGGCTTCTATGTCGGCGGGGTGATCATCTTCCTCGCCGTCACGGGAATGCCGTGGTCGGCCGTCTGGGGCGATCAGTTCATGCGCGTCATGCGCGACACCGGACTGGGCCGCCCGCCCGCGCCCGCCGCCGCCAGTCCCTGGAGCCACGCCAAGCCCCACGACGCCCCGGCGGGCGTGGGCTGGACGCTGGAAAACGCCGTCCTTCCCGCCCATGATCACAGCCACGGGCATGATCCAGCGGCCCCCAGCCTGAACCGCGTGCTTCAGACGGCGCACGAACGGGGCCTGCCCCGCCCCTTCACCGTCAGCATTCCCCAGTCGTCTGATCTGGCCTGGACCGTCGCTCGCCAGACCCGCAAGGCCGAGGACGCCCGCAGCCTCTATGTCGATGGCGTCAGCGGAGCGGTGAAGGCCGACCTGCGCTGGAGCCAGTTCGGCGTCATGGCCAAGGGCTTTGAGTGGGGCATCGCCGTCCATCAGGGGATGCAATACGGCTGGGTCAACCGCATCGTCATGCTGATCGGCTGCATCGCCGTCTGGCTGCTGGCGATCAGCGGCCTAGTCATGTGGTGGAAGCGCCGTCCGCCCGACCTGTCGCGCCGCCGCTCCGGCGCCCCGCCCCCGCCGCCCGACCCCCGTGCGCGAATTGTCGTGCTTTGCATCGTCATCCCCCTGTCCATCCTCTATCCCTTGACGGGACTGAGCCTCTTGGCCGCCCTGCTGCTCGACCGAGCCGTGCGTGCGTTCACCGGGGCCAAGCCCGTCGCAGCCTCTTGATAAGGAGCTTCACCATGAAACGTATGTTCGCCCTGACCGCCCTGTCGGCCGCCGCCCTCAGCCTCGCCGCCTGCGGCCAGCCCGCCGAAAAGTCGGCCGAAGCCGCCAAGGACGCCACGGTCGCGCCCGGCACGGTCCAGGTCGCCGACGCCTGGTGCCGCCCCACGCCCAACGGCGCCAAGGTCGGGGGCTGCTACCTGACCCTGACGGCAGGCTCCGACGACCGTCTGGTCGGCGTCTCGACCGCTCTGGCCCAGTCGGCCGAGGTGCATGAGATGAAGATGGAGAACGGGGTCATGAGCATGGGCCACCTGGCGGACGGTCTGCCCCTGCCTGCCGGAACCCCGGTCGAGCTGAAGCCTGGCGGCAATCACATCATGCTGATGGGTCTGCGCGATCCGCTGGTCGACGGCGGCGTCGCCTCCTTCACCCTGACCTTCGAGAAGGCCGGTCCCATCGGCGTCCACGCGGCCGTCAAGCAGCCGCCGGTGGTGGATTCGGAGGAGTAAAACCCTCTCTTGGCGGCGCGAGCCTGACAAACCGGCCCGAACCGGCTAAAGGCTCGCGCTCACGAGGAATACCATGGCCCTGAAAGTCGCGATCGTCGGCTTGCCCAACGTCGGCAAGTCCACCCTGTTCAACGCCCTGACCAAGACGGCGGCGGCCCAAGCGGCCAACTATCCGTTCTGCACCATCGAGCCGAACACCGGCGACGTGGCCGTGCCCGAGGCCCGGCTGAACGCCCTGGCCGCCATCGCCGGGTCGAAGGAGATCATCCCCGCTCGCATCACCTTCGTCGACGTGGCCGGTCTGGTGCGCGGCGCCTCCAAGGGCGAGGGTCTGGGCAACCAGTTCCTGGCCAACATCCGCGACTGCGACGCCATCGCCTTCGTGGCCCGCTGCTTCATCGACGACGACATCACCCACGTCGAGAACCGTATCGATCCCATCTCCGACCTCGAGATCATCGAGACCGAGCTGATGCTGGCCGACCTCGAGAGCCTGGAGCGTCGCCGCGTCCAGATCGAGAAGCGCGCCAAGGGCGGCGACAAGGAATCCCAGCTGAACCTCAAGCTGATCGACGCCGCGCTCGAAAAGCTGCGCGACGGCAAGCCCGCGCGTCTGGCCGAGGTGTCCAAGGAAGACCGCAAGGCCTGGGACATGCTGCAACTGCTGACCGCCCTGCCCGCCCTCTACGTCGCCAACGTCGAGGAAGGCTCGGCCGCCGAGGGCAATGAGCTGTCGGCCAAGGTCGCCGAGCGCGCCAAGGCGGACAACGCCCAGACCGTGGTCATCTCGGCTCAGATCGAGTCCGAGATCGCCGTGCTGGACGACGCCGAACAGGCCGAGTTCCTCGAAACCCTGGATCTGGAGGAGCCGGGCCTGAACCGCCTGATCCGCGGCGCCTACGACCTGCTGGGCCTGCAGACCTATTTCACCGTCGGGCCGAAGGAAGCGCGCGCCTGGACCATCCCCGTCGGCGCCACGGCGCCGCAGGCGGCGGGCGTCATCCACACCGACTTCGAAAAGGGCTTCATCCGCGCCGAAACCATCGCCTTCGACGACTACGTCGCGCTGAAGGGCGAAGCGGGTGCCAAGGAAGCGGGCAAGATGCGCGCCGAAGGCAAGGCCTACGTCGTCAAGGACGGCGACGTCATGCACTTCCTTTTCAACAACTGACGTCATCATGCGGGGCGGCCAGAAAATCTGACCGCTCTCGCAGAAAAACTGAAATCCCATTTCGCGGCGAGCTTTGCTAAGGCTGGTGTGAATCGGCGCACCTTGCGCCGAAAGCTCCCGGGGAAGCCATGAAGTTCGACACCCTCGCCGTGCACGCGGGCTATGCGCCCGATCCGACCACCAAGTCGGTGGCGGTGCCCATCTATCAGACCACCAGCTACGCCTTCGACGACACCCAGCACGGGGCCGACCTGTTCGACCTGAAGGTGGCGGGCAACATCTATACCCGCATCATGAACCCGACGTCCGACGTGCTGGAGCAGCGTCTGGCGGCGCTAGAGGGCGGCGTCGCGGCCCTGACCGTGGCCTCGGGCATGGCGGCGATCACCTATGCGATCCTGACCATCGCCGAGGCCGGCGACAACATCATCGCCACGGGCGCCCTTTATGGCGGCACCTACAACCTGTTCGCCCACACCCTGCCTCAGTACGGCATCGAGGTGCGCTTCATCGACGCCGACGACATCGCGGCGGTGGCGGCCAATACGGATGAGCGGACCAAGGCGGTCTTCTGCGAATCCATCGGCAATCCGCTCGGCAATGTGGTGGACTTCGCCGCGCTTGCGGACGCCGCGCACGCGCAAGGCCTGCCGCTGATCGTCGACAACACCGTGCCGACGCCCTACCTGACCCGGCCGATCGAGCATGGCGCCGACATCGTGGTCCACGCCCTGACCAAGTACATCGGCGGACACGGCACCAGCATCGGCGGCGCAATCGTCGACGGCGGGACCTTCCCCTGGGCCGAGCACAAGGACCGCTTCGCGCGCCTGAACACGCCCGAGGTCAGCTATCACGGCGTGGTCTATACCGAGGCCTTCGGCCCTGCGGCCTTCATCGGGCGGGCGCGCACCGTTCTGCTGCGCAATACCGGCGCGGCCATCTCGCCGTTCAACAGCTTCCTGATCCTGCAGGGGCTGGAAACGCTCGCCCTGCGCATGGATCGCCACGTCGAGAACGCCACCGCAGTCGCCCAATGGCTGAAGGCCCACCCCAAGGTCGACTGGGTCAACTACGCCGGCCTTCCCGAGCACAAGGATCACGCCCTGATTCAGAAGTATTTCGGCGGCAAGGCGTCCGGTCTGCTGACATTCGGCGTCAAGGGCGGCCGCGAGGCCGGAGCCCGCTTCCAGGACGCGGTGAAAATCTTCACCCGTCTGGTCAACATCGGCGACGCCAAGTCGCTGGTCTGCCACCCGGCCTCGACCACCCACCGCCAGCTGTCGCCCGACGAACTGAAAAAGGCGGGCGTGACCGAGGACACGGTGCGTCTGTCCGTCGGCATCGAGCATATCGACGACCTGATCGCTGACCTAGACCAGGCTCTGGCCGCCGTCTGATCCTCCGCCCCTGTCCCAGCCAGGCGCCGTCGACGCGGCGCTTGGCTGTCGACTCCCGCGATCCGGCTCACTACGGTCCCGCCATCGAATTCTCCGAGAGGTGAGACTGTATGCGTCTTTCAACGTCCATCGTCGTTCTGGCGTTCGCCGCCTCGCTGGCCGGCGGCGCCGTCGCCCAGACCGCGCCCGCCTTCGACGCCGCGCGCATTTCCGAGGACATCCGCGTCCTGTCGGACGACAGCTTCGAGGGGCGCGGCATCGCCACCCCGGCAGAGCAGAAGGTCATCGACTATCTGAGCCGCCAGTATGCGGCGGCGGGCTTCGCGCCCGGCGGCGAGAACGGCGGCTGGACCCAGGCGGTCGGCCTGAACCGCTTCACCGTCTCCAACGTCTCGGGTCAGCTGAAGCTGGGCGACTGGAGCCAGCCGCTGACGCAGGGCCAGGAAGTCACCATGACGACCCGCCTGCCTTCCGACGGCGTCGACCTGAAGGACAAGCCGCTGGTCTTCGTCGGCTACGGCATCAGCGCGCCCGAGCGTCAGTGGAACGACTTCAAGACCGACGTGCGCGGCAAGGTGATCGTCGTCCTGGTCAATGACGCCGACTTCGAAGACCCGTCGCTGAACACCTTCGGCGGCGAGGCCATGACCTACTACGGCCGCTGGACCTACAAGTTCGAGGAAGCCGCCCGTCAGGGCGCCGCCGGCGTGCTGATCGTCCACGAGACCAAGCCCGCCTCCTACGGCTGGACCACGGTCGCCAACTCCTGGGGCGTGCCGCAGTTCGATATCGTTCGCGCCGATCCGTCGGCCGAGCGCGTCGCCATGGAAGGCTGGATCCAGCGTGATCTGGCCGTCGATCTGTTCCGCCGCGCGGGTCTCGACTTCGAGCAGGAGAAGATCAAGGCGCGCAGCCGCGACTTCCAGCCCGTCGAACTGACCGGCGCGACCCTCGACGCCCGCATGGACGTGAAGTCCGAACGCATCGTCACCCACAACGTCGTGGCCAAGCTGGAAGGTTCGACCCACCCGGACGAGACCATCCTCTACACCGGCCACTGGGACCACATCGGCATGGGCGAGCCGGACGCCAACGGCGACCGCATCTTCAACGGCGCCATCGACAACGCCTCGGGCACGGCGGCCCTGCTGGAGATGGCGCGCCAATGGTCGGCCGGACCGCGGCCGGAGCGCACCATCGTCATGATCAGCTTCACCGGCGAGGAAAGCGGCCTGCTGGGTTCGGAATTCTACGCCGCCAACCCGCTGTACCCGGTGGAGAAGACCGTCGGCGGCTTCAACATCGACTCGGCCGCCGTCTTCGGCCGGATGAACAAGCTGGGCGTGACCGGCTACGGCCATTCGGAACTGGACGAGCCGGTGATCGCGGCGGCGGCGGCGCAGGGGCGCGGCTTCGTCGGCGATGCCGGTGCGGCGGCGGGCATCTACTTCCGCTCCGACCACTTCCCGCTCGCCAAGAAGGGCGTGCCGATGGCCTATCTGTCCTCGACCGGCGACTTCGTCGACGCCCCGATCGAGCCGCGTCTGGCGCGCGCCGCCGACTATCGCGCCAACCGCTATCACCAGGCGGCGGACGAATGGGAATCCGACTGGGACTATTCCGGCATGCTCCAGGACCTGGAGGTCATGTTCAAGGTCGGCCAGGATCTGGCCAACAGCCGCACCTGGCCGGAATGGAAGTCCGGCTCGGAGTTCGGCCCGGAACGCGCCAAGAGCGCCGCTCAGCGCCGCTGATCCGGCCCGTCGGTCGAACATGACGAAAATGTAAGGGGCGGCCTCGCAAGGGGCCGCCCTAAGACTATAGGGAACGGCCTCGTGGGGAAGGCCGAAGGAAACGCCATGCACCATCGCTTCATTCGCGGCGTCGCCGCCGCCGCGCTGATCCTCGTCGCGGGCGCCGCCTCGGCCCAGGACTTCTCGGCCCAGCGCCTGTCCGACGAGATCCGCGTCATCAGCGCCGACGACTTCCAGGGCCGCTATCCCGGCACGGAGGGCGAGAAGAAGACGCTGGACTGGCTGCAGGCCCAGTATGAAGCCATGGGGCTGGAGCCCGGCGGTCCGAACGGCCAGTGGCTGCAAGTCATCGACCTGAAGCGTCTGACGCCCCAGGGCGAGCCCGCCCTGACCTGGGCCGGAGCGGCCACGACGGGCCGCGCCCTGACCGCCGGAACCGACTTCACCCTGCGGGCGATGAACGATGCGGCCGTGGGGCGGGTGATCGACGCGCCCGTCGTTTTCGCAGGCTACGGCATCCATGCCCCCGAGCGGGGCTGGGACGACTACGGCGATCTGGACGTGACCGGCGCGGTCGTCCTGGTCGTGGCGGGCGAGCCCGACGGCGAACTGTTCAACGGCCCCTACGCCACCACCTACCAGTCCGCAGCCTATAAGGCCGACGAGGCCAGGCGGCGCGGCGCTGTGGCCGTTCTGACGATCGTCGACGGCGATGCCGGTTCGGCCGCCTGGCGGCGCGAGACCGCCGGCGCCGAACGCACGCGCACCCTGACGCCCGGCTCGGCCGAACTGACCCTCAGCGGCGCCGTCAACCGCGACGTCGCCACCGAAATGGGCGTGGACCTGGCGTCGCTGAAGCCCCGCCTCGAGACCGGCGATTTCCGCGCCTTCGCGCTGGAGACGCGGATCACCGCTTCGGCTCAGGAATCGGTCGAAATCCTGCGCACCCACAATCTGCTGGCGCGCATCACCGGGACCGAGCGCCCGAACGAGGTCGTCATCTATTCCGCCCACTGGGACCATGTCGGCGTCAATGAGAACACGGCGGGCGACGACAAGGTGTTCAACGGCGCCTGGGACAACGCCTCGGGCACGGTCGGCGTGGTCGAGATGGCGCGCCAGCTGAAGGCCGCCCCGACGCCGAAGCGCACCCTCGTCTTCGCCCATATGGCGGCCGAGGAGATGGGCCTGCTGGGCGCCTACGCCTATGTCGCCGATCCGGTCTATCCGCTGGAGACGACGGTGGCCGACATCAACATCGACATGCTGCCTCTCAGCGGTCCGACCCACGACGTGCCCATCTTCGGCAAGGGCCAGAACAGCCTCGAGGACGACCTGCAGGCCCTGGCTGAACAGGAAGGCCGCTACGTCTCCGACGACGGCCAGCCGGAACAGAATTTCTACTATCGCTCGGACCACTTCCCGTTCGCTCGCGCGGGCGTGCCCGCCCTGATGCCCTGGCACGGGGTGGATTGGGTCGAGGGCGGCCGCGAGGCGGGTCTGGCGGCCTGGAAAGCCAAGTTCGGCGCCGACTATCATCGTCCCAGCGACGAGTGGTCGGCCGACTGGGATCTGCGCTCGGCGGTCGAGAATCTGACCCTGCTCTATCGCCTGGGCCTGGACCTGGCCAACGGCGACGAATGGCCGACCTGGAAGCCGACCTCCGAATTCGGCCAGGTCCGCGACCGCAGCGCGGCGGCCCGGCGTTGACGCATCAAAAGGCAGGGCGGCAACGCCCTCGCCTGTCCGCACGTTGAGCCAGGGATGAAGCGCTCTTCGCCCCCCTTGCTTGTCGTGCTGGCGACCTTGCTGACGGCCTGCGACCCGCCGGGCCAGGTCAACCCGCCCACAGAGCCGGCCCAGCCCATACAGGGTCCGGGGACTTCGGCGCCTCCGCCACAGCGCCCGCCGGGGATGGAGCCGCTTATGCGCGGCGCCGGCGCGACCAGCTTCATCGGCCGTTGGGCGCCCACGGCCGAAACTTGCGCCCAGCCCGGCGATCAGGCCGCGCTTCGGATCACCACCACCGATCTGCACGGACGGGGACTGCGCTGCGTCATCGAATCCATCGACGAGCGCGGCCAGGGCTACGACGCCCTTCTCGACTGCGAGACGGGAAGCGGGCGCTCCTCCCGGCAAGTCCGGTTCGAGGCGACGAACGAGACGCTGCGGCTGATCCGCCTCGACAGACCCGACGAAGCGCCCCAGCGCCTGATCCGCTGCACCGCCCTCGCCCGCTGACGCGGACGCCGCCCATGAAAAAACCCGCCGGATCGCTCCGGCGGGTCGTTTCGTCTGCAAGGAGAGGACGCCTTAGTGGGCGACGCCCTTCCAGATGCGGCGATAGCTGGCGTAGGTCACGCCCGCGAAGGCCAGCAGGAAGATCAGCACGCCGAAGCCCATCTGCTTGCGCTCGACCATCTTCGGCTCGGACGTCCAGGCGATGAAGGCCGCGACGTCCTTGGACATCTGATCCACCGTCGCCTCGGTGCCGTCGTCATAGGTGACCTGGCCCGCGCTCAGCGGCGGCGGCATGGCGATGAAGCCGCCGGGCGGAACATGGCCCTTGCCCGTCCAGAACGGGGTCATGTCCCCGGCCATATAGGGGTTGTAGTGCTGGGTCTCGGTCATCTTCAGGCCCGCCGGCGGGGCCGAATAGCCCGACAGCAGCGAGTAGATGTAGTTGGCGCCGTCGTGACGAGCCTTGGCCATGACCGACAGGTCCGGCGGCATGGCGCCGCCGTTGGCCGCAGCGGCCGCCGTCGGGTTCGGATAGGGGTTGGGGAAGCGGTCGGCCGTGGTGGCGTCGCGCATCAGGGCCTCACCCGTCTCCGAGTCGATGTCGGCGACCTGGATCTCCTTGGCCAGAGCCTTCACGACAGGGTTGTCGTTCGGGTTCGGATACTTCGGATTCCAGAACGGGCCGTCCTTGTCGCCCAGGTTGCGGAAGTGCATCAGGTCCATGCCGTGGCAGGAGGCGCAGACCTCGCGATAGACCTTGTAGCCGCGTTGCAGCTGGCCCTGATCGAAGGTGCCGAACGGCCCGGCGAAGCTGAAGCCGCCGTCGCGCGGATGCTTGGCGCCCCCGGCGGCCATCGCCGGGGCCGCGATGGCGACTAGGCCGACAGCGGCCGTCACGGAGACGAGGATCTTGCGGAAGGACACGGTCTTTTTCTCGTTGCTCATCATCGCGCTCACGCCTTCTCGGCTGCGGTCGACGGGAGCACGGGCTCCGAGATCGTCGCCGGGATCGGCAGCGGCTTCTCACGCAGGCCGATGACCGGCATCAGCACCAGGAAGAAGACGAAGTAGTAGGCCGTCAGGAAACGCGTCAGCCACAGGTAGGAGTTCAGGTCGCCGTCGATCAGGGTGAAGGTCTTGAAGCTGCCGATCACCGGAGCGTCGGGCAGCTGCGCGCCGCACCAGCCCAGGCCGAAGCAGACGAACAGGAAGATGATGAAGAAGGTCTTCATCGTCGGGCGGTAGCGCATGGAGCGCACCTTGGACGTGTCCAGCCACGGCAGGACGAACAGCACCCCGATCGCCGCGAACATGGCCACCACGCCGCCGAACTTGTCGGGGATGGCGCGCAGGATCGCGTAGAAGGGCAGCATATACCACTCAGGCACGATGTGCGCCGGGGTCTGCAGCGGGTTGGCCGGAATGTAGTTGTCGGCGTGGCCCAGGGCGTTCGGGTTGTAGAAGACGAAGACCGCGAACAGGATCAGGAACAGGATGATCGCGAAGCCGTCCTTGACCGTGAAGTACGGGTGGAAGGGCAGCATGTCCTTCTTGGCGCGGTCCTTCGGGATCAGGATGCCGACCGGGTTGTTCTGACCGGCGGCGTGCAGAGCCCACAGGTGCAGCACCACGCAGCCGGCGATGACGAACGGCAGCAGGTAGTGCAGCGAGAAGAAGCGGTTCAGCGTCGCGTTGTCGATCGCCGGGCCGCCGCGCAGCCAGATCAGGATCGGCTCGCCGACGACCGGAATGGCGCCGATCAGGTTGGTGATCACCTCAGCGCCCCAGAAGGACATCTGGCCCCACGGCAGGACGTAGCCGAGGAAGGCGGTGGCGATCATCAGGAAGAAGATGACGCAGCCGACGATCCAGATCATCTCGCGCGGCGCCTTGTAGGAGCCGTAGTAGAGGCCCCGCAGCATGTGCAGATAGACGGCGATGAAGAACATCGACGCGCCGTTGG
This sequence comes from Brevundimonas olei, assembly GCF_037055245.1. Taxonomy (GTDB): domain Bacteria; phylum Pseudomonadota; class Alphaproteobacteria; order Caulobacterales; family Caulobacteraceae; genus Brevundimonas; species Brevundimonas olei. The sequence continues at coordinate 1,350,852 of NZ_CP146369.1, read as the reverse complement.
CGTGCACGTAGCGGATCAGCCAGCCGCCGTTCACGTCGCGCATGATGCGCTCGACCGAGGCGAAGGCCATGTCGACGTGCGGGGTGTAGTGCATGGCCAGGACGATGCCGGTGATGATCTGCGTCATCAGGCAGATCGCCAGGATGCCGCCGAAGGTCCACCAGTAGTTCAGGTTCTTCGGGGTCGGCAGGTTCGCATAGTCCATGCCGAAACGAATGATCGGCAGGCGGGTGTCCATCCACCGCTCGACAGCGGTTTTCGGGACGTAAGTGGATTCGTGATCGCTCATGGTTCCTCTGTCCGTCCTCAGCCGATCTTCACGCGGGTGTCGGACATGTATTCGTAGTTCGGCACGATCAGGTTCAGCGGCGCCGGACCCTTACGGATGCGGCCCGAGGCGTCGTAGTGCGAACCGTGGCAGGGGCAGAACCAGCCGCCGTAGTCGCCGGCGTTGAAGGTCGGCACGCAGCCCAGGTGGGTGCACGAACCGATGACGACGAGATATTTCTCGTGGCCGGCCTTGGTGCGCTCGGCGTCGGTCTGCGGCGGGCTGCCTACGGCGCCCTCGTCGATGACCTTGGTCAGCTCGGCCGGGGTGCGATAGCGCACGAAGACCGGCTTGCCCTGCCACTTGATGACGACCTGCTGACCTTCCTGAACCTTGGTCAGATCGAATTCGATCGACGCCAGGGCCAGGGTGTCGGCCGCCGGGTTCATCTGGTTGATCAAGGGCCACGCCACCATCACGCCGGCGCCGGCCGCAGCCGCGCCCGCCGCAATGTGGATGAAGTCGCGGCGAGTGGCGTCGCCACCCCCGTGTTGGCCGTCAGGCCCGTCAGCATTCACGACCGATTCGGCCACGCGTTTCACCTCTGCATCGCCGGCCGCCGCCCCGACATGGAGCGTCAACCGAATGGAACCCTATCATGCGACGGCAAATCCCTGCCCGTCCGGCCTCGGTTTCGTCCGTCCCAGACAAGTCGCGGAAGCGATTTGCGAAACAGTCGCAACAAAAGCCGCGACAAGGCCCCGCCCCGCGCGTATGAGGGCCTTAGAATGCGTCTCGCCCTTTTTCAACCTGACATCCCCCATAATGTCGGCGCCTGCATCCGTCTGAGCGCCTGTTTCGGCGTGGAATTGCACGTCATCGAGCCCACCAGCTTTAATTTCGACGACCGCGCGATGAAGCGGGCGGCCCTGGATTACGGGCCCTTGTCCCATATGACGCGCCATTCCGACTGGGACGCCTTTCAGCGCGAGCGGGCGCCGGGACGGCTGGTGCTGTTCACCACGCGCGCGGCCGAACCTCTGACGGATTTCGTCTTCCGGCCCGACGACGTCCTGTTGTTCGGCAAGGAGAGCGCCGGTTCGCCCGACTACGTCCATGCGGCGGCGGATGCGCGAATCTTCATTCCGATACGGCCGGAAACCCGGTCGCTGAACCTGTCGGTCAGCGCCGGGATCGGCCTGCACGAGGCGCTAAGGCAGCTGCACTCGCTGCCCACGCGGTAGTCCTTCTCCCCTTGTGGGAGAAGGTGGGCCCGAAGGGCTCGGATGAGGGGTGTCGTCGGCGGGCTGTCCAAATATGAGGGCTGAGAGCACGTGTATTCGCACCCCTCATCCGTCCGGCTCCGCCGTCCACCTTCTCCCGCAAGGGGAGAAGAATTCGACCTATTCCGGCGCGCCGTCGTCCGGCAGTTTGGCCAGGTTCGGGCGTTCGACCCCCTTCGAGGCGGCGACACGCTCGACGGCGCGCATGACGCGCAGCAGGTTCTCGCCCGAGATCTTGCGGATATCGGCTTCGCTCCACCCCCGGTTCATCAATTCGGCCAACAGGCGCGGATAGCCGTCCACGCCCTCCAGGCCGACCGGCAGGCTGTCCACCCCGTCATAGTCGCCGCCCAGGCCCACATGGTCGATGCCCGCCACGTCGCGGACGTGCTGAATGTGGGCGATGACGTCCTCGATCGTCGCCTTGGGCGCGGGATTGGCCGCAACCCAGGCGTCCACGCCGGCCTTGACCGCGGTCGGATCGCCGGGATTCAGCGCCGTCAGCCGCGTGGTTTCGGCCGCGCGGGCGGCGCCCCAGGCGCGCACCGGTTCGCTGATGAAGCCCGGCACGAAGGTCACCATGACGATGCCGCCGTTGGCCGCCATCTGGCGCAGCACGGCGTCGGGCACGTTGCGCGGATGGGCCGTCACGGCCCGCGCCGAGGAGTGGGAGAAGATCACCGGCGCCTCGGACACCCGGATGGCGTCGACCATGGTGTCCTCGGACACGTGGCTGAGGTCCACCATCATGCCCAGACGGTTCATCTCCTTGACCACCTCCTCGCCGAAGGCGTTCAGCCCGTTCCATTTGGGCGCGTCGGTGCCGCTGTCGGCCCAGGTCGTGCTCTTGGAGTGGGTCAGCGTCATGTAGCGCGCACCCGAATCATAGAATTCGCGCAGCAGACCCAGAGAGTCGTCGATGGAGTAACCGCCTTCCATGCCGATCAGGCTGGCGATCTTGCCCCCGCGGTGGATGCGGACCAGGTCGTCGGCGGTGGTGGCGAGTTCGAAGGTTTCGGGGTGGGCGGCGACGATGCGCTTGACCGTGTCGATCTGTTCGAAGGTGGCCTTGGCGGCGTCGACCGGCGCCATGCTGGCGGGAACGTAGACCGACCAGAACTGACCGCCCACGCCGCCTGCGCGCAGACGCGGAATATCGGTATGCAGGCGCGTCGAGGTCGATAGATTCGCGTTCAGATCAACGCCGTAAGGGTCGTTCCCGAAGCCCTGACGCAGCGCCCACGGCAGGTCGTTGTGGCCATCGACCAGAGGCGTGCGCTTGAGGATCTGCATCACCCGCGCCTCTTGCGGCTGAGTTTGAGCCACGGTCGGTCCGGCCAGGACGGCGACGGAGGCGGCGGCGAGCAGGCTCGCGCGCAGTTTGGCGTTCAGGGCGATGCGGATCATGGTTTCCCCTCCTGGATACTCGGCCCGCTCGGTCGCCCCACGGCGCCGCTTCCTACGGGCGCGGTACGCTGGCACAGCTAAGGCGCTGAGGGAACCATCCGTACACCGCCCCCGCAGGCCGCCCCTCCGCAGGCCGCCTTGTGATCTGGATCAAGGCCCCCTCGCCCGCGCTGCGGCATCAGGCTCGCATCCGCGCACCCCGCCGGACTGTTCAGAAAGGCCGCGTCATGGTTGAAGCCCTCATGATCCAAGCTGACCCCGCCCTGATGATTGAGCGCCGCGAGCGCGCCCGCGTCTGGTTCGAGACCCTGCGCGACAAGATCCACGCCGGTTTCGAGGCGCTGGAAGACGCCGCCCCCGCCGAACTGTTCGCCGGCGAGGCCGGCCGTTTCGTCCGCACGCCCTGGGACCGCAAGGAAGGCGGCGGCGGCGTCATGGGCATGATGAGCGGCCGCCTGTTCGAAAAGGTCGGCGTCCACTGCTCGACCGTCCACGGGACCTTCCCCGCCGACTACGCCAGGAACGTGCCGGGCGCCGAGGAAGACCCGCGCTTCTACGCCACCGGCATCAGCCTGATCTGCCATCCGGTCAGCCCGCGCGTGCCCGCCGTGCACATGAACACCCGCCTGATCTCGACGACGAAGACCTGGTTCGGCGGCGGCGGCGACCTGACGCCCGTGCTGGATGCGGACCGCCGCGACGACCACCCCGACACCGTCGACTTCCACGCCGCCATGCAGGGCGCCTGCGACGCCTTCGACCCGGCCTGGCACGCCAAATACAAGCAGTGGTGCGACGAGTATTTCTTCCTGCCCCACCGCAATGAACCGCGCGGCACCGGCGGCATCTTCTACGACCACCACGACAGCGGCGACTGGGAGCGGGACTTCGCCTTCACCCAGGCCGTCGGCGAGGCCTTCCTGAAGGTCTACTCGGACATCGTCGCCCGCCGCATGCAGGAGCCCTGGACCGACGCGGAGCGCGAGGAACAGCTGATCCGTCGCGGCCGCTATGTGGAGTTCAACCTGCTCTACGACCGCGGCACCATGTTCGGGCTGAAGACCGGCGGCAATGTCGAGTCGATCCTCAGCTCCATGCCGCCCGTGGTGAAGTGGCCCTAAACGCCGAGGTTCAGGCCGAAACCTGATCGTTCGCCCGGTCCAGGGCCTCCGCGACCGCCCTGGTCAGGCCCGCCACGCTCAGCGGCTTGGTCAGATGGCCGTCGGCGCCCGCGCGATGGCTGGCCTCGACATGCTCGCTCATGGCGTTGGCGGTCAGCATCAGAATCGGCGTCGGCTCCGCGCCGATGCGGCGCTCGTGGGCGCGCATCTCGGTCGTGGCGGTCAGTCCGTCCATGACCGGCATCTGCATGTCCATCAGCACCAGGTCGAAGCCCCCCTCGCGGAAGGCGGCCAGGGCCTGGGCCCCATCCTCAACCGTCGTCAAGTCGACTCCCAACGGTTCGAGCATGACTTCGACCACCTTGCGGTTGGCCGGATGATCATCGGCCAGAAGCACGCGCGGCGCGCCTGCACGTTCCATGGACGGCGGCGGCGCGGCCTGAACCGTCTCGTTCGGCGCCTCGTCTGTCGCCGTCGGCAGGGACAGGTCGAACCAGAAGCGCGCGCCCTCGCCCGGCGGAGAATCGCAGTCGAGCTCCCCGCCCATCAGCCGGACCAGATCGTCTGAAATCGCCAGCCCCAGCCCGCTGCCGCCGAAACGGCGGGTGATGGAGCCATCCTCCTGCTGGAAGCGATGAAAGATGCGCGACTTGAACTCGGCGTCAAAGCCGATGCCCGTGTCGAGGACCGTGAAGCGCACGCGGTCCCCCTCTGTCCGGGCGACCTTCAACGTCACGCTGCCTTCCTGGGTGAATTTCAGCGCGTTGCTGACGAGATTGGTCAGCACCTGGCGCAGACGCACGGCGTCGCCGAGCACCCGGCGCGGCAAGGCCGGATCATACTCCAGCCGCAGCTCCACCCCCTTGCCCATGGCCAGCGGCGCCCACAGTGCGGAGACGTCACGCGACGCCTCCTCCAGGTCGAAGGGCGCAGGCTCGATCGTCACCTTGCCCGACTCGATACGGGCGACGTCCAGAATGTCCGAGAGCAATCGCTCCAGGGTGACGCCGGACGACCGGATGATGTTCACCAGTTCCCGGTCCTGCTCGCGCAGATCGCGCCCGGCCAAGGCTTCGGCCATCGCCACCACGCCGTTGAGCGGCGTCCGGATCTCGTGGCTCATATTGGCCAGGAACTCGCTCTTTGCGCGGTTCGCGGCCTCGGCGTGGAGTTGGGCCTTCTTCAGCCGACGAGACTGCCGCCTCTGCCAGAACACCACCAGAAGGACCGACACGGCGAAGGCGAGGCTTATGCCCAGGATCCAATTCTGTCCCCGGATCACTGCGTGTTGCAGCTGGGTGTTGGCGCGGGCCGTCTCCAACTGACGTCGCCGCTCGGCCAACTGCTCCTGCATGTCGCCCGTCACCTGATGAATGCCCGCGCTGAATCGCAGAGACAGGTGCAGGTCGCGCTGACGCTGATATTCGCGCAGAACGTCAAAGGCTTCGGCCGCCCGGCCGGAAGCGAACAGAAGCTCGGCCTCAAGCAGGCGTTCGGTCGGATCGACTCCGCCGTTCGGAGCCAACTCCCGCAGACGTTCCAGGTCGCTGCGGGCGCCTGCCAGATCGCCCAGCCGCGCGCGCGCCACGCCCCTGGCCGGCAGGATGTCGAGCGCCAGGAAGGCCTTGCCGTCGATCAGCGCTTCGTGCGGGGCCAGGCAGTCCAGCACTCCGCGCGAATCCCGCCGCGCATCGGCGAGGAAGGCGCACAGGGCGGCGTCATAGGCGCTGAGGCTTTCCAGGTTCGCGCGCTGGCTGAGCCGATGATGGGCCGCATAGTAAAGTTCCGCGTTCGACAGGTCCCCCACCTGAAGCGCCATCCGCGTCAGATTATAGAGGCTGTCGAAGTCGGGACGCGGATAGTCGGGATTGGAATCGTCGATCTCGAAACGGCGGAAGGCCGCCGCCGCTCCGGCCACGTCGCTCAGCTTCATCAGGCCCATGCCGGTCATTTCCCAGACCCCCGCGCGCGCAGTGGCGGCATAGGGGTCATGCACCGGGATCTCGCTTTCGGCCGTGGTCAGCAGGCGCAGGCCTTCGCCGATGCGGTCCTGATCCATCAGGGCCAGGGCGCTCAAGCGGGCCGCATGAGCCATGACGAACCAGTCGCGGCTCGTCCGCGCCGTGTGCGCCATCTCCTTCTCGACCGCCAGATCACCCTGGTCGTAGCGGATGGTCAGGGCGTTCAGCCGCGCAATGGCCAGGTATCGTTGGTCGTTCTGGGCCCGCGCCTGGGCCTCCAGGCGATTGTTCCAGAGGGTCGCCTCTTCGAAGTCCCCCTGGTTCAGGACCGTCCACGCGACGTGATAGAGCCGGTTCAGCCCCTCGCGGTCGCGCCGCTTCATGGCCTCCAGGCCAAAGGCCTCCAGCGCCGCGAAATCCGTGCGGGCGGCCCTCTGCTCCACGGCGCGGGCCAGCTCCGCAGCCTGGCCGACGCCGGCCATGGCGGGGGCGGCCGTCGCCAGTACGGCGGCAGCGATCAAGGGCGCGCGGAGAAGGGGCACGAGACGTACGGGGGCCATCCCCCCGACTCTAGACCTGCGGAGGTTGCCTAAGGCTTAGCGCCGTTCGATGAAGCGCGCCTCGCCAGGACCCCGTTCAAGCCGAAACGCCGAGGTAGGCCCGAATCCAGTCGGCCAGCACAGCGCGGTCGTTCGGCTGGGCCAGGCTGGCGTGGGCCTGATCGACCAGGGCGTCGTCGATGCGTCCCCGCCGACCTTCGGTCAGACGGGCGGCGAAGGCCGGGTCGAACTCGGGATGGCACTGGAAGCTGATGGCGTCCTGCCCCCAGGCCAGGCCCGCATAGGGGGTGAACTCGCTGGCGATCAGCACGCGTGCGTCCGCAGGCGCGGCCACGACCTGATCCTGGTGCGATGCCGGAATGGCGATGGTCGACGCCGCCGGCGTCATCCAGGCTTCGTCGCTCAGCACGTCATAGCGGTGCAGGCCGACGCCCCAGCCCTTGTCGGACTTCTCGACCCGGCCGCCGAAGGCGTGGGCCAGAATCTGGTGGCCGAAGCACACGCCCACCAGCCGCGTCTTGCCCCGCGCGTCACGCAGCCAGGCGGACAGGGGCGCGATCCACGGCAGATCCTCGTAGACGCCCGCCGCCGACCCGGTGACGATCGTCCCGGCGAAGGCCGACGGGTCTTCCGGCAGTTCCCCCGCCTGAACGTCGAATCGATGGGTGGTTGCCCCCTCGCCCAGCATGGCCCGGAACTGGGCGGTGTAGTCGCCGAACGCCTCGGCCAGAGGGGCGGGCGGACGACCGGTTTCGAGGATGGCGATGGCGGTCATGAAATCCACTTGATCGACGAGGGAGGAAGGAAGCGTCAGCCCCTCGATTGCGGTAGAAGGAAGGCGAAAGCAATGAGACGAACCGCCCATGCCCTCTTCAGCCGACATCCAGGCCGATGCGCCGCCTGAAGACCCGATCGTCCTGATCAATGTCTTCAAGTGCAACGCGCCCCATCTGGACGAATTGATGGAGCATCTGGCCGCTCTTGTGCGCATTCAGACCGCCCTGCCCGGCTTCGTCTCCGCCACCCTGCATCGCGGACTGAACGGGCGAGTCGCCGCCAATCACGCCGTCTGGGCCAGCGCCGGCGCCTGGAAAGCCATGACGCGCCACCCTCAGGTCGTTGCGGCCATGGGGCCGATCCTGGCCATCGCCACCTTCGAGCCTCACCTCTACGAACCGGGCGAGGTCATCCAGGCCTAGCCCGCGCGCCAGACCTCGGCCCGACCGCCGGGATCGCCCAGCGCCTGAACCGTCCAGCCGCAGATTTCGGCCGCCGCCGCATCGGCGCCCGACGGCGCGTTGACGATCGTCATGGCGCAGCCGTTCATCTTCATCGGATTGTTCAGCGGACGCAGCCGCGCCTCGGCCACCAGCACCCGCGACAGCCCCGCCTGCTCCAGCCGACGGATGAAGCCGTCAAAGGTCTCCAGATCCTTCAGCGGCGTCCAGATCGCCACGCAGGCCGTCGGATCGGCGCCCAGAACCGCCGCCGCCGTCTCGGCCGAGCGGACATAGTCGTCGGGCCGCTCGAACGGCGGATCGATCAGCACCAGCGGCGCCTTCAGCCCCCGCGCGGCGCGCGCGGCCTCCTCATAGCCGTCGCCCGCCCGCCCCGTCGCATTGGGCCATGGCGCCAGCGCCTCCCGCAGCAAGGTCTCGACCGGCGGGTTGAGCTCGAAGCCGCGATAGGAATCCTCAGCCCTCAAGGCTCGCGCCGTCAGCATCGGCGAGCCGGGATAGAAGCGCGCGCCGCCCTGGGGGTTCAGCGCGGCGACCTCGGCGGCCAGGGCCTCGATCAGCGGCGGCCGCGCCTCGGCGGCCATCAACCGCGCCACTCCAGCCTCGGCCTCGCGCGAGCGGACCGCATCGCCCGACAGGTCATAGAGACCCGCCCCGGCATGGGTGTCCAGCACGCTCACAGGTCCGCGCTCCTGACGCTCCTTCAGCAGCCACAGCACAAGGGCGTGTTTGACCAGATCGGCGAAGTTTCCGGCGTGAAAGCTGTGACGATAATTCATGGCCGCTCGTCCCCCGCCCCCGTCATCAGGTCAAGTCGTATAAGAGGGGTCGACGCCCCGGCTTCAGGATACGCCATGCTGATCGACCACCCCATTCTTTCCGACGAGGACCGCACGCCCAGCGCCGCCATCGCCGAGACGGCCGAGGACGGCCTGATCCTGCGTGAACAGCACAGACGCGGCGGCACCGAGGTCGGGGTGCGCCGCGCCGAACAGCTGATGGCGCGCGCCCCGCTCAGCGACCGCGACATCAAGTCAATGTACAGCTATTTCGCCCGTCACGCGGTGGACAGGCACGGCCGCCATTGGGCCGACCCCATCAAGCCCTCGGCGGGCTATATCGCCTGGCGCCTGTGGGGTGGTGACGAGGCGCGCGACTGGATCAACAGCCTGCGCGCCCGCCTTCGCGAAGTCGGGATTTAGCGCTCGATCAGTCGGCCCAGTTCAGAACGACCTTGCCCGACTTGCCGGACTTCATCGCCTCAAAGCCCCCCTCGAAATCCTGATAGGGCATCTGGTGGGTGATCAGCGGCGACAGATCCAGACCCGCCTTCAGCAGGCCCAGCATCTTGCGCCAGGTGGTGAACATCTCGCGCCCATAGACGCCCTTGATGGTCAGGGCCTTCAGGATGATCGCGCCCCAGTCCGTCTCCATCGGCCGGGACGGAATGCCCAGCATGGCCATGCCGCCGCCCATGATCAGGGTGTCGACGCACTGTTTGAAGGCGATCGGCGAACCTGACATCTCCAGCGCCACGTCAAAGCCGACCTTCAGGCCCAGCTCGTGCATGACGTCGCGCAGGTCTTCCTTGGTGGTGTTCACGGCGCGGATGCCGGGCGCAACCTTCTGCGCAAGTTCCAGGCGGAAGTCGTTGATATCCGTGAGAACCACAGTGCGCGCGCCCGCATGACGCGCCACGGCGGCGGCCATCATGCCGATGGGGCCTGCCCCGGTGACGATGACGTCCTCACCCAACAGATCGAACTGCTGCGCCGTGTGCACGGCGTTGCCGAACGGGTCGAGGATCGAGCCGATCTCATACGGCACCTCGTCCGGCAGCTCGATGACGTTGAAGGCCGGGGCCACGACGTATTCGGCGAATGCGCCCTGACGGTTCACACCGATGCCGCGCGTGTCGGGGTCCAGATGGAAGTGGCCGGCGCGGGCCGCTTCGGAGTTCAGGTCGATGACGTGCCCCTCGGCCGAGACGCGCTGGCCGACCTTCAGGCGGCGATCCACGTCCTTGCCGATGGCGACGATCTCGCCCGCGAACTCATGCCCGGTGATCATCGGCACGGGCACGTTCTTCTGGGACCACTCGTCCCAGTTCCAGATGTGGATGTCAGTGCCGCAGACGGCGGTGCGATGCACCTTGATCAGCACGTCCTCATCACCCGCGACGGGAATGGGCGCGTCGATCAGCTCCAGCCCCTCGGCCGGCTTCGTCTTGGCCAGAGCCTTCATCATGTCCGCCATCAGCCTACTCCCTGAACTCTGTTGTCGCGCCCTTGCACAGGCGCAGTTTGAAGCCTGATTTCGGCGCTTCCTCGGCATCGCGCAAGACGCCGACGACAATGCCGAAGTCCGCCCCCATCGCCTTGGCCGAAGCCTCCGCATGGATCCAGCGGATTGTCAGCGGTCCCGGCAGAACCGCCAGCACCAGATCGAACAGGGCGTCGAGATTGCGCCCGAACCAGTCAGGCACGCCTCGATCCCCTCGATCTGCGCATAGAAGTCGTCACGGCTGCGGATACGGCGACCGTCCAGCACGACCTCCATGCCCGCCTCCGTCAGATAACACCCAGTTCCTTGCCCGCCTGGGTGAAGGCGGCCACGGCGGCGTCGATCTGCTCGAACGTATGCGCCGCCGACATCTGGGTGCGGATGCGGGCCTGGCCGCGCGGCACCACCGGGAATGAGAAGCCGATGACATAGACGCCCAGTTCCAGCAGGCGCGCCGCCATGTCCTGCGCCAGCTTGGCGTCGCCCAGCATGACCGGGATGATCGGGTGCTCGCCCGGAAGCAGGTCGAAGCCCGCCGCCGCCATGGCCGAACGGAAACGCGCCGCATTGGCGAACAGTTGAGCGCGCAGCTTGTCGCCTTCATCTCCCGCAGCGATACGGATGGCCTCCAGTGACGACCCGCAAACGGACGGCGCCAGAGCGTTCGAGAACAGATAGGGCCGCGCGCGCTGCTTCAGCAGCTCGACGACATTGCTGCGGGCGCAGATGAAGCCGCCCATCGCCCCGCCCAGCGCCTTGCCGAAGGTGCCGGTGACGAAGTCGACCTCGACCCCACAGTGCGCAAACGAGCCCTTGCCCTTGTCGCCCAGGAAGCCGGTCGCGTGGCAGTCGTCGACCATGATCAGGGCCTGATACTGGTCGGCCAGGGCGCGGATCTGATCGATCTTGCCGATGTAGCCGTCCATCGAGAAGGCGCCGTCCGTGGCGATGATGATGTTGCGGGCGCCGGCGGCGCGCGCCTCCTTCAGCTTGGCCTCCAGATCGGCCATGTCCGAGTTGGCGAAGCGATAGCGCTGGGCCTTGGACAGGCGCACGCCGTCGATGATCGAGGCGTGGTTCAGGCTGTCCGAGACGATGGCGTCCTCGGCCCCGAACAGCGGCTCGAAGATGCCGCCGTTGGCGTCGAAGGCGGCGGCGAACAGGATGGCGTCTTCAAAGCCGAGGTAGTCGGCGATCGCCCGCTCCAGCTCCTTGTGGATTTCCAGCGTGCCGCAGATGAAGCGCACCGAGGCCGTGCCCGCGCCCCATTTCTCCTGCGCCTTGATCCCGGCCTGGGTGACGCGCTCGTCGCCCGCCAGGCCCAGATAGTTGTTGGCGCAGAAGTTCAGCACGTCGCGGCCGTTGACGGAGATCACCGGCCCCTGGCGCGAGGCGATGACGCGCTCGGGCTTGGTCAGCCCCTGGGCGTCGATGTCGGCCAGTTCGGCGGAGACGCGGTCATAGAAGGCCTGGTTCGTATCTTGGGTCATGTTTGCTCCGCTACGCTGAATTCGAGCAGGTTTGAACCCCTAGTTTGCGGCGACCGAGGCAGGCTGAGCCGAACCATCGAGGACGGGCCGCAGGGGACTGACCTCAACCTGCCCGCCGCAGGGGGTGAAGGCCAGCGGCAGGGCGATCGCCGTCGTCGCGCCCGGCGCCGTCACGCGCACGGTCTTGGCCGAAGGACAGGTCGTCTCGCCCTTGTCCTCGTGCGGGATGACGGTCCAGGCCAGGTCGAACCAAGCGGCTTGCTGCGGACGAATTTCGACCGGCGTCGGGGCGCGGCCCTGGGCGAAATAATTGCCCGGCGCCTGCACGGCCCGAACGCTGGTCAGCAGCTTGCCCTCGTCGTCCAGCAGGCTGACGGACGGATAGCCGGTCACGGTGCAGGCGTCGGCGCCGGTGTTCCGCAGCGCCAGGGTGGTGAGGCGATGCCCCATGCCGGCGTCCCCGCCCTCGACCGCCAGGCGAAGGTTTTCGGCGGCGCAGGGCGCGCCCGACGGCGGCGGGGCCACGGCGGCGACCGGACGGCTGCAGCGCTCAACGATGACGCTGCCCGCCTGATCCCCCTGGCCTGCACGGCTCAACGTGCCGCTCTCCGTCTCGCCCCGGCTGGCCGTCCACCACTCCAGCCCCTGGCCTGCGTAACGGGCGCCGCTCGCGGAAACCACGCTGGTCAGGACATAGTCCTTGCCTTCGTAGGACAGGCGGGCGGTCTGGGCGTCGGGATAGGCCACGGCGATCGTTTTGCCGCTCTCACAGGCGTAGCCCACGGCGGCGGCGCTCTGAGCGACCGGCGCCTCGATCGGCGAAGTCGGTTCGGCTGGTTTCTGCTGAGAACAACCGGCGGCCAGCAGCCCGAACCCGGCGGTCACGGCGATGGCTTGGAACGTGGCGGATCTGGTCATGGCGGCCCCCTTGAAGCAGCGACCCTGCTGCAACGTCGCGGGCTTGTGAAGGCTCCCCCAGGACGAAATCGTCAAGGGAGCGGTTGCGTAATGATATACTATAACATATCAAGCCTCACATCATTGTAACGGGGATGCGTGACATGCGATTTCGGACCTTCCTGCTGACCGCCGCGGGGGCGGCGGCGCTGACCAGCCTGGGCGCCGCTGCGCCCGCTTTCGCTGAGGACGCCGTGCAGCGTCAGTCACAGGGCGACCCGCACGATCACGCCGCCCGCGACGCCGGCGCCTATGAGGTGGACGAGGTCGTGGTGCGCGCCCTGCCCCTGGGCCGCGCAGGCGACGACGTCGGTTCGCACGTCGCCCTGCTGAGCGGCGATGATCTGGTCCATCGGCGCCAATCGACCCTGGGCGACACCCTGAACAGCATTCCCGGCGTCAACTCCGACACCTTCGGCGGCGGCGCCAGCCGCCCGGTGGTGCGCGGCCAGACCTCGCCCCGCGTCAAGGTGCTGAGCGAGGGCGCGGGCCTGATGGACGCGTCCGAAGTCTCGCCCGACCACGCCGTGTCCGGCGAACCCCTGCTGCTGGAAGGGGTCGAGATCCTGCGCGGCCCTGCGGCCCTGCTCTACGGCGGCGGGGCCATCGGCGGCGCGGTCAACCTGCTGGACAAGAAGATCCCGACCCGCGTCCCGGCGAACGGCGGCGAGGGCGTGGCCGAATACCGTCGCGGCTCAGTCGACAACGAGGAAGCCGGCGTGGTCGGCATGACGGTGGGCGCCGGCAACTTCGCCGTCCGCGTCGAGGCGGCGGCGCGCAAGTCGGACGACTACAAGGTTCCCGGCTGGGACGAACCGCGCCTGGACGGCTCCTACAACGAGACCTCGACGGCGACGCTGGGCGCCTCCTGGATCGGGTCGCGCGGCTATCTGGGCGCGGCCTATACGGAACAGACCAGCCGCTATGGTCTGGCCGGTCACAGCCATGAATATGAAGGCTGCCACCCGCACGGCGACCACCTGCACTGCGGCGGCGGCCACGATCACGGCCACGATGACGATCATGGCCACGGCGACGATGATCACGGGCACGAGCATGAAGGCGATCACGACCACGCCGCCCCCGAGGTCCGCCTGAAGAGCCGCCGCGTCGACCTGCGCGGCGAACTGCGCGACCCGCTGCCGGGCATCGAGAACGTGCGCCTGCGCGCCGGCTACACCGACTATGAGCACAGCGAGCTCGAGGAAGGCGTCGTCTCGACCACCTTCACCAACAAGGGCTACGACGGCCGCATCGAGGCCCAGCACCGCGAGATCGCCGGCTTCAAGGGCGTGGTCGGCCTGCAACTGAGCAAGAGCGATTTCGCCGCCGTCGGCGAAGAGAGCTTCCTGGCGCCCAGCACGACCAAGAACACCGGCCTGTTCGTGATGGAGGAATACGAGATCGGCCTGTGGCACCTGGAAGGCGCCCTGCGTCAGGAATGGCAGGAGGCCTCGGCCATCGGCCTGCCCGACGTCGAACACAAGCCCTTCTCCATCTCCGGTTCGGCGGTGTGGCACTTCACCCCCGGCTGGTCGGGCGCCGTGTCGCTGTCGCGTTCGCAGCGCGCGCCCTCCGCCCAGGAGCTGTACGCCGACGGCGTCCACCTGGCGACCAACACCTATGAGATCGGCGACGCTGCGCTGGACGTCGAGACGGCCAACTCGATCGAGCTGACCCTGCGCAAGACCGAAGGCCCCCTGACCGGCTCGGTCAGCGCCTACCACTACGTCTATGACGACTACATCTTCGCCCGGACGCTGGATCAGTACGAGGACTTCCGCCTGATCCGCTACAGCCAGGCCGACGCGACCTTCACCGGCATCGAGGGCGAGCTGACGCAACAGTTCACCCCGTGGCTGTCAGGCACGGTCTTCGGCGACTACGTCCAGGGCGAGTTGAAGGGCGACGGCGGCAACCTGCCCCGCATCCCTGCGGCGCGGGCGGGCGTGCGCCTGGCCGCCTTCCAGGGACCGTGGTCGGGCGACGTCGAATACAGCCGCACCTTCAAGCAGACTGACATCGCCGCCTTCGAAACGGAGACGCCGGGCTACGACATGGTCAACGCCACCGTGGCCTATGACGTCGATCTGGGGCCGGTGCGCTCGCAGATCTTCCTGCGCGGGACCAATCTGCTGGATGAGACGGCGTTCAACCACGCCTCCTTCCTGGCCGAGACGGCGCCCCTGCGCGGGCGCAACCTGACGGTGGGCGTGCGCGCCCGCTTCTAGGTTTCTTCGCCGCTGCAAAAAACGAGGGACGGGATCCGACGGATTCCGTCCCTTCGTGCGTTGGAGTCTTGTCGGTTCGGACAGGACTAAGCCCCTTATTACAGGAGTTTAATCCTGCAGAGCGAAGGCGCCCCTTTTCGGCGCACATCGTTCTTTACTCGAAGCGATGCGATCGACGAGACAGGGCGTCGAGCGCGAGCGTGCCTACTCCCCGGTTGTCTTTAGGACTCGACATGTCGCCAGTCGCCTTGCTGTTCGCCCTCGCCTCCCTGTCCCCTGCCGACACGGCGGCGGCCGTTCCGCCGCAATCCACGCCCGCCCAGACCGCGACCCCCGTGCCGCAGGAAGAGATCGACGCGGACGCCTACGATCTGGGCACGCTGGAGGTCGTCACCACCGCCCGTCGCGGCGCGGCCCTGGGCGATTATGAACCCGAACTGACTCTCGACGAGGAACAGATCAAGGCCTACGGGGCCAGCAGCATCGAAGAGCTGATGACGCTGCTGGAGCCGGTGACGCGCAGCTCGCGCGGCGGCTCGCCGGTCTTCCTGGTCAACGGGCGGCGCATCTCGGGCTTCCGCGAGATTCGCGGCATCCCGCCGGAGGCCATCGAGCGCACCGAAATCCTGCCCGAGGAAACCGCCCTCTCCTACGGCTACAGCGCCGACCAGCGGGTCGTGAACTTCGTGCTGAAGGCCGACTTCCGGTCCGTCACCATGCAGGCCACCGCCCGTCGTCCCGACCAGGGCGGCCGCACCATGACCGACCTGGAAAGCAACGTCCTGCGCATCTCGGGCAAGCAGCGCTGGACGCTGGACCTGGAATACGAGCGCGACACCCCCCTGTTCGAGACCGAGCGCAACATCGTCCGCGACGGGACGCCCTATGATCTGATGGGCAACGTCACGTCGCCCGGCGGCGGCGAGATCGACCCCGCCCTGTCGGCCCTGCTGGGCCAGAGCGTGACGACGGCCTCGGTCGGCGCGGGTGCAGCGGGCGGCGCCGCCCTGTCCGACTTCGGCGTCGGGCCCCGCACTGACGACCTGACCGCCTATCGCACCTTGTCGCCCAAGCGTGAGAACAGCTCCATCTCCGGCTCCCTGGTGCGCGACCTGAACCAGACCATGTCGCTGACGCTCAGCGGCGAGTTGGAGGATACCTCCAGCTTCTCCTACCTGGGCCTGCCAGGCCTCAGCCTGGCCCTGCCCTCGGCCAGCCCCTATTCGCCCTTCGCCAGCGACGTGCTGCTGCACCGCTATGTCGATGCGCCCGGCGCGCTGGGGCGGCAGACCGATACCCTGTCCGGCCAGCTGGGCTTCCTGGTCGACGGCTATCTGGGCGACTGGCGCTGGACGGTGAACGGCGGCTACGACCGCACCGAGACCAAGACCCGCACCGGCCGCGGCCTCAACGACGACGCCCTGCAGGCGGGCGTGACCGCTGGGACCATCGACCCGTTCGGCGACCTGGGCCAGTTGCCGGCCAATCCGTTCGACACCGCGCGCTCCATCTCCAGCAAGTCCAGCATCGAGGGCGTCATCAACGGCACGGCCTGGGAAGGCCCGGCCGGATCGCTGACCTCGACCTTCAAGGTCGGCTTCGACAGCCAGTCGCTGGACTCCGAGAACCTGCGCTTCTCCGAGGCAGAGCAGGCCAGCGTCTTCTCCGAACGCTCCCTGTCGCGCGACCGCACCAGTGCCTCGGGCAACTTCAACCTGCCTATCGCCAACCGCGACCGCGAGGTGCTGGGCGCGCTCGGCGACCTGTCGGCCAATCTGAACCTGGCCTACGAAGATCTGTCCGACTTCGGCGGCCTGTCGGCCTATACGGTCGGGCTGAACTGGTCGCCGTGGGAGCCGGTGAACTTCACCGCCAGCTGGGCCGACGAGCAGAAGGCCCCGTCGATGTCGCAGCTGAACGACCCTACGATCTCGACCCCGAACGTGCCCGTCTACGACTTCGCCACCGGCCAGTCGGTCAACATCGTCCGCATAGAGGGCGGCAACCCCAACCTGTCCGAGGAGACCAAGCGCGTCCTGAAGTTCGGCGTCAACCTGACCCCGCTGAAGGACAAGGATCTGCGCTTCACGGCCAACTACACCCGGACCGAGACGGAAGGCTCCATCGCCTCCTTCCCGACCATCACGCCGGAACT
Organism: Brevundimonas olei; assembly: GCF_037055245.1. GTDB lineage: Bacteria > Pseudomonadota > Alphaproteobacteria > Caulobacterales > Caulobacteraceae > Brevundimonas > Brevundimonas olei. The sequence continues at coordinate 1,333,898 of NZ_CP146369.1, read as the reverse complement.
GGAAGCCGCCCTGCCCGAGCGCTTCACGCGCGACCTGGACGGCAACCTGGTGTCGATCGACGCCCGGCCCTTGAACTTCCAGAAGGCTGAGCAGCAGGAAATCCGCTGGGGCCTGAACTTCTCGACCGCCTTCGGCAAGCCGGATCCGGCGGCCATGGCGCGCATGAACGCGCGCAGCGGCGGCGGCCAGCGCGGACCGGGCGGCCCCGGCGGCGGCCCCGGCGCCGGCGGTCCGCCTCCCGGCGGCGGGATGCGAATGCAGGGCGGCGGCGGACGCGGTCGTGGCGGCGGCATGATGCCGGGCCAGGGGCGGTTCAACGTCTCGCTGTATCACACCTATCGGATCCAGGATGAGATCACGATCCGCGACGGCCTGCCGGTGCTCGACCTGCTGGACGGCGCCGCCATCGGCGCGCGCGGCGGTCAGTCCCGCAACGAGATCCAGCTGCAGATGGGCGCCTTCAAGAGCGGCATGGGCGGCTTCCTGAACGCCAACTGGAAGGAAGCCACCCGCATCAACGGCGGCTCCTCGCCGGACGACGACCTGAGCTTCTCCGACCTGACGACGGTGAACCTGAACCTGTTCGCCGACCTGTCGTCGCGCGAGAACTGGGTGTCGCGCTATCCGTGGCTGAAGGGGACCCGCGTCAGCGTCGGCGTCGAGAACATCTTCGACCAGCGGCTGGAGGTCCGCGACGGCCTGGGGAACACGCCGCTGTCGTATCAGCCCGACTACCTCGATCCGTTGGGCCGCACGTTCAGGATCAGCCTGCGCAAGATCCTGTACTGAGCCGACACCCCGGCCGTCATCCTCGGACTTGATCCGAGGATCGAGGGGATCGGCGCGCTCTTCCTGTCCGCCGTCACGCAGACGGATGGCCCGATCCTCGGATCAAGTCCGAGGATGACGAAGAGCCATGATCATGAAAAAGGCCCGGTCGCGAGACCGGGCCTTTGTCTTTTAGTGATCGCCCTTCGGCGTCTCCATCAGTTCGATCAGCACCCCGCCCATCTCCTTGGGATGCAGGAACACCACCGGCGTGCCATGCGCACCGATGCGGGGCTCGCCCGTGCCCAGAATGGTCACGCCCTTGGCGCGCATGTCGGCAATGGCGGCGCGGATATCAGCCACCTCGAAGCAGACATGGTGCTGTCCGCCCTTGGGGTTCTTGGCCAGGAAGCCGGTGATCGGGCTGGTCTCGTCATACGGTTCGATCAGTTCGATCTGGGCCGTCGGCGTGTCGATGAAGCAGACCTTCACCCCCTGCGCGGGCAGGTCGAACGGCTCGCCGATCTTCGTCGCGCCCAGCACGTCGCGATACAGTTTGATCGACTCGGCGATAGAGGGCGTGGCGACGCCGACGTGGTTCAGATTGCCGATCACTTCTTCGTCTCCACAGGCGCCGGCTGGGCATAACCCAGGCGCTGGTTCAGCTTTTCGATCAGGTCTACGGCCGTCTCGGCGATGACCGAACCGGGCGGATAGACAGCGGCCGCACCCATATCGATCAGGGGCTGCACGTCCGACGGCGGAATGACGCCGCCGACCACGATCATGATGTCCTCGCGCCCCAGCTTGGCCAGTTCAGCCTTCAGTTCAGGAACAAGCGTCAGGTGCCCCGCCGCCAGCGACGAGGCCCCGACCGCGTGGACGTTCTTCTCGACCGCATCGCGCGCGGCCTCGGCGGGCGTCTGGAACAGGGAGCCAGCCGTCACGTCGAAGCCGATGTCGCCGTAGCCCGTGGCGACGACCTTCTGGCCCCGGTCATGTCCGTCCTGGCCCAGCTTGGCGATCAGGATGCGCGGCGGACCGCCGTCGTTCTCGACGAAGGCCGCGACCATCGAGCGGGCGCGGGCGATCCTGGGGTCGTTCCCGGCCTCCTTGGCGTAGACGCCCGAGACCGTCTTCACCGTGGCGATGTGGCGGCCGAAGGCGGCCTCCAGCGCGTCAGAGATTTCGCCAACGGTGGCCTTGGCGCGGGCCGCCCGCACGGCCAGCTCCATCAGGTTCTCATCGCCGCGCGCGCCCTCGGTCAAAGCGTCCAGAGCGGCCTCAGTCGCCGCCTCGTCGCGCTCGGCCTTCAGGCGTTGCAGCTTCTCGATCTGGCGGGCGCGCACCTCGGCGTTGTCGACCTTCAGCATCGGAATGTCGTCGACCACGGGGTTCAGATATTTGTTCACGCCCACGACCGTCTGCTGGCCGGTGTCGATGCGGGCCTGGGTCTTGGCCGCGGATTCCTCGATCCGCAGCTTGGGAATGCCCGCCTCGATGGCCTTGGCCATGCCGCCGTAGGCCTCGACCTCCTCCATCAGGGCGCGGGCCTTGGTCGCCAGCTCCTGGGTCAGGCGCTCGACGTAGAAGCTGCCGCCCCACGGGTCGATGACGCGGGTCAGGCCCGTCTCGGCCTGCGCCAGAATCTGCGTGTTGCGCGCGATCCGGGCCGAGAAGTCGGTCGGCAGGGCCAGGGCTTCGTCCAGCGCATTGGTGTGCAGGCTCTGCGTCTGGCCGCCCGCCGCCGCCATGCACTCGACCATGGTGCGCGGCACATTGTTGAACACGTCCTGCGCCGCCAGCGACCAGCCCGAGGTCTGGCAGTGGGTCCGCAGGGACAGGGACTTGGGATTGACGCCGCCTTCGCGCTTCACCGCCTCGGCCCACAGCAGGCGGCCGGCGCGCATCTTGGCCACCTCCATGAAGTAGTTCATGCCGATGGCCCAGAAGAAGCTGAGGCGCGGCGCGAAGCGGTCGATCTCCATGCCCGCCGCCTTGCCCGCGCGCAGGTATTCGATCCCGTCCGACAGGGTGTAGGCCAGCTCGATGTCCGCCGAGGCCCCCGCCTCCTGCATGTGATAGCCGGAGATGGAGATGGAGTTGAACTTGGGCGTTTCCTTCGCCGTCCACTCGAAGATGTCGGCGATGATCCGCATCGAGGGCGCGGGCGGATAGATGTAGGTGTTGCGGACCATGAACTCCTTCAGAATGTCGTTCTGAATGGTCCCGGTCAGCTTGGCGTGGTCGACGCCTTGCTCCTCGCCCGCCACGACGTAGAGGGCCAGGATCGGCAGCACCGCCCCGTTCATGGTCATGGACACCGACATCTGGTCCAGCGGAATGCCGTCGAACAGGGTCCGCATGTCCAGAATGCTGTCGATGGCCACGCCCGCCATGCCGACGTCGCCCTTCACCCGCGGATGGTCGCTGTCATAGCCGCGGTGGGTGGCCAGGTCGAAGGCGACCGACAGGCCCTTCTGACCGGCGGCAAGGTTGCGGCGATAGAAGGCGTTGGATTCCTCGGCGGTCGAGAAGCCCGCATACTGGCGGATGGTCCACGGCGCGCCCGCATACATGGTCGGATACGGCCCGCGCACGAAGGGGGCGAAGCCCGGCAGGCCGTGGATGAAGTCCAGCCCGTCCAGCGCATCCGGCCCATAGGCCGTCTCGACCGTCAGCCCCTCGGGCGTGGTCCACGGCGCGCGGTCAGGCCCGGCGCCGGTCGCGCCCAGATCAAGGGCGACCTTGGAGAAGTCAGGGAAACTCATTGGGCGGCCTCCTCGAAGGCGGCGGCGAAGCGGACAGGCGCCAGCGCCTCGAAAGTCCCGGCGACGGCAGGTGCAGCAGGCGCGGGCGTCACGGGCGCGGGACGCACGTCCGGGTCGACGAATTTGGTGACGCCGATGATCTGGGCGGCGCCGTCCTTGATGGCTTTTTCGGCCATGTCGCGAGCGCGGGCGATGCGAGGCTGGATCACTCCGCCTTCCAGACAGGCGATGACGCCGCCTTCAGCCTCATAGACCTGGAACTCGGCCCAGGCGGCCTCGGCCAGTTCGCGCGTGCGGGCGTCCAGATACCAGGAACCGCTGGCCGGATCGTCCACGCGGCCCAGATTGGATTCCTCCATCAGGATCAGCTGGGTGTTGCGCGCTTGACGCCTGGCGAAGTCGTCCGGCAGGCCCGCCGCGCGGGTGAAGCCGTCCAGCACCACCGCATCGGCCCCGCCCACGGCCCCGGCGAACCCGGCGGAGGTCAGGCGCAGCATGTTCGGCCACGGATCGCGCGCCGACAGCATCCGCCGCGACGAGCGCACCTCGATGATCGCCGGAACCTCGGTGCCGAACGCCTTGGAGACACTGGCCCAGATCAGGCGCAGCGCACGGATCTTGGCCAAGGAGTCGAAATAGGTCTGGTCCACGGCCACGCTCAAGACCACGCCCTTCAGCGCCGCCTCAATCGTCATGCCCGCCTCGACCGCCGCCTTCACATAAGCCACGGCCGACGACGCGGCGAAGGCCAACTCCTGCGCGATGGAGCCGCCCGCCTCATGCGCCACGCGGCCCGAGGCCATGAACAGCGTCGCCTCAGGATAGGTCGCGGCATGGGTCGCAGCCGCCGTGGCCGCCTCGACCATGAGGGCTGCAAAGTCGCCCGGCGCCCCGCCTGCCTCGGCGTAGGCCGAGATCGGATCGAGGTGGAAGGCCAGCTTGGCGCGGGGCGAACCTTTGGCGACCGCCGACAGGGCCTCGGCCGCCTTCACGCCCTCGAACCCGGCGTCCAGCGCCACCGGCGCCAGTTCCAACGCCACCCCGTCCAGCGCGCGCGCCAGCTTCGCAGCGTCCGCCGCGACCGGCCCGGCGATCAGGATCGACGCCGCCCCGTTTTCCAGATCGGTCAGGATGGCGCGGTTCAGGGCGTCCGCGTCCTCGCCCTCGTTCAGCGCCCGCACGTCCCACGCCCGGCCTTCGGAATCCGAGGGCCGGGGCGCGAACACCGGCTCGCCGCCGTTCGCCGCACCATACAGAGGCTTCGTCGCCAGATGGTCCGCATCCAGATGAATGAGGCTCTCCAGCGGACGCTCCTTCAGCGCCTTAATAGCGGCTTCACGCCACTCCAGCGGGGTGGGGTCTGGGAAGGTCATGCCGCCGCTCCTTCTTCCTTCGTCATCCTCCGGCCAGCCGCGCAGCGGCGCAGACCGGGGGACCCAGCGGCGCGCGAAAGCGCGAAGCTGTCACGCACGCCGTGCGCCCCATCGAAACGCGGCGTTGTCGCCTTCGCTTCGCTGCGGCGCCGCTGGGTCCCCCGGTCGTTCCTGCGGAGCGCCGGAGGATGACGAAAGAGGGAAAGCATCACTCGAACTCCACCAGCACGTCGTCGGCGGCGACGGGATCGCCGGCCTTGGCCTTGACCGCCTTCACCTTGCCGTCGCGCTCGGCCTTGAGGATGTTCTGCATCTTCATGGCCTCGATGATAGCGACGGTCTCGCCGGACTTGACCTCCTGGCCCTCGACCACGGGGATGTCGACCACCAGGCCCGGCATGGGCGACAGCACCAGCTTGGAGGTGTCCGCCGCCTGCTTTTCGGGCAGCAGGGCGTAGAGGTGCGCCACGTCGGGACGCAGAACCCGCACCCGCGCCCGCGCCGCGCGGTGGCGAATGTCGAAGCCGTCGGCGGCGCGCTTCACCTCGGCGGTGAAGGCGTCGTCGTCCAGCACCGCCTTGAACAGCGACAGACCCGGACGCCAGTCGATCTCGGACAGGGAGACCTCTTCGCCGTCGATGGCGACGATCAGGTCCTCGGCCTCGTCATAGCCGACCTCGACCTCATGGGCCGCCTTGTCGATCAGGACGGTCCAGTCGGTGCGCTCGCTGGGATCGCCGTCCTGTTCGGCGATGACCTCGTTCATGGCCACGGCCGAGGCGATGAGGATCTTCACCTGGTCAGGCGTGGGGGCCAGGCCGTGGAAGCCCTCGGGGAACTCGTCCTTGATGTAGCTGGTGGCCAGCTCGCCGGACTGGAAGCGTTCCTGATCCATGACCGCGGCCAGGAAGGGCACATTGTGGCCCAGACCCGCCAGATGCGTGTCCTCCAGCGCGCGAGCCATGCCGCGCACGGCGTCGTCGCGCGTCTCACCCCAGGCGCACAGCTTGGCGATCATGGGGTCGTAGAACATGCTGATCTCGTCGCCCTCGCGGACGCCCGAGTCATTGCGGACCGTATAGTCGCCCTGATCGCCTTCCTCGGGCTGCTCATAGCGCACCAGACGGCCGATCGACGGCAGGAAGCCGCGATAGGGGTCCTCGGCGTAGATGCGGCTTTCGATGGCCCAGCCGTTGATCGAGAGGTCGCCCTGCTTGATCGCCAACTGCTCGCCCCAGGCCGAACGGATCATCTGTTCGACCAGATCGACGCCGGTGATCAGCTCCGTCACCGGATGCTCGACCTGCAGACGGGTGTTCATCTCCAGGAAGAAGAACGACTTGTCCTGACCGGCGACGAACTCGACCGTGCCTGCCGAGTCATAGTTCACCGCCTTGGCCAGGGCGACAGCCTGCGCCCCCATGGCGGCGCGGGTGGCCTCGTCCAACAGGGGCGACGGCGCCTCTTCGATGACCTTCTGGTTGCGGCGCTGGATCGAGCATTCGCGCTCGAACAGGTGGATGACGTTGCCATGCTTATCGCCCAGCACCTGAATCTCGATGTGGCGCGGGTCGACGATGAACTTCTCGAGGAAGACGCGGTCGTCGCCGAAGGCGTTCAGCGCCTCAGCCTTCACGGCGGCGAAGCCCTCGGCCATGTCGTCGTCCGAATGGGCGACGCGGATGCCCTTGCCCCCGCCCCCGGCCGAGGCCTTGATCATGACCGGATAGCCGATCTCGCGCGCGATCTTCACCGCCTCGTCCGGCGTTTCGATCAGGCCCATGTGGCCCGGCACGGTCGAGACGCCCGCCTCGGCGGCGAATTTTTTGGACGTGATCTTGTCGCCCATGGCGTCGATCGCCTCGGGGTTCGGCCCGATGAAGGCGATCCCCTCGGCCTTCAACCGCCGCGCAAAGCTGGCGTTTTCCGACAGGAAGCCGAAGCCGGGGTGCACGGCCTGCGCCCCCGTCTGCTTCACGGCGTCCACGATCCTGTCCTGGATCAGATAGGACTGGGCGGCGGGCGACGGGCCGATGTGCACCGTCTCGTCCGCCATCTCGCAGGCCAGCGACCCGGCGTCGGCGTCGGAGTAGACGACCACTGTCTTGATGCCCATGCGACGGCAGGTCTTGATGACGCGAACAGCAATTTCGCCGCGGTTGGCGATCAGAATTTTATCAAACATTTCTGGGCCTTACAGCGGGATGTTGTCGTGCTTCTTCCAGGGATTTTCCTGGGTCTTGTTCTTCAGCGTCTTCAGCGCCTTGATCAGGCGACGGCGGGTGCCGTGGGGCATGATGACGTCGTCGATGTAGCCGAGGCCAGCCGCCACGAAGGGGTTGGCGAAGCGTTCCTTGTATTCGGCCTCGCGCGCCGCCAGAGCCTCGGGGTCGCCGGCCTCCTTGCGGAAGATGATCTCCACCGCGCCCTTGGCGCCCATGACCGCGATCTCGGCGGTGGGCCAGGCGTAGTTGACGTCGCCGCGCAGGTGTTTGGAGCTCATGACGTCATAGGCGCCGCCATAGGCCTTGCGCGTGATGACCGTCAGCTTGGGCACCGTGGCCTCGGCATAGGCGAACAGCAGCTTGGCGCCGTGCTTGATCAGGGCGCCGTACTCCTGCTTGGTCCCCGGCATGAAGCCAGGCACGTCCACAAACGTGACCAGCGGGATATGGAAGGCGTCGCAGAAGCGGACGAAGCGCGCGGCCTTGCGGCTGCTGTCGATGTCCAGCACCCCCGCCAGCGTCTGAGGCTGGTTGCCGACGATGCCGACCGGCTGGCCGTCCAGACGGCCGAAGCCGCAGATGATGTTCTTGGCGAAGTCGGCGCCGATCTCGAAGAAGTCGGCCTCGTCGACCGTCTTCAGGATCAGCTCCTTCATGTCATAGGGCTGGTTCGGATTGGCCGGGACCAGGGTGTCCAGCGAGGCCTCGTCGCGATCCGGCTCGTCATAGGTTTCGCGGACCGGCGGCGTCTCGCGGTTCGACAGCGGCAGGAAGCCGATCAGGCGGCGGACCTCCGACAGGGCCTCCAGATCGTTCTCGAAGGCGCCGTCGGCGACGCCGGACTTGCCCGCATGGACGCGGGCGCCGCCCAGGTCCTCGTGGCTGACCACCTCATTGGTGACCGTCTTCACCACGTCGGGGCCGGTCACATACATGTAGGAGGTGTCCTTCACCATGAAGATGAAGTCGGTGATGGCGGGCGAATAGACGTCGCCGCCCGCGCACGGGCCCATGATGACCGAAATCTGCGGGATGACGCCGCTCGCCAGCGTGTTCTGCAGGAAGATGTCGGCGTAACCGGCGAGGCTCTCCACCCCTTCCTGAATGCGCGCGCCGCCCGCGTCGAACAGGCCGATGATCGGCGCCCCCGCCGTCAGGGCCATCTTCTGGATCTTGACGATCTTGGCCGCGTGGGCGCCCGACAGCGAGCCGCCGAACACCGTAAAGTCCTTGGAGAAGACATAGACTAGACGGCCGTTGATGGTGCCGCGCCCGGTGACGACGCCGTCGCCGGGGATGCGCTGATCCTGCATCCCGAAGTCGTGGCTGCGATGCTCCACGAACATGTCGGTCTCTTCGAAGGAGCCTTCGTCCAGCAGGACGCCGATGCGTTCGCGGGCGGTCAGCTTGCCCTTGGCGTGCTGGCTGGCGATGCGCTTCTCGCCTCCGCCCAGACGGGCGGCGGCGCGACGGCGCTCGAGTTCCTCGAGGATGGCCTGGCTCATGATTGGAGCGACTCCCTGACTTCGTTCAGGAGCCAACAAGCCGCTTCGTTGCAAAAAGGCAATCGCAACTTTGCAAAAGGTGCGTAAGTGCGTAAGCCTGCCAAGGCGCACAGGCGTTTTTGCAAAGTTGCAACGCCGATGACCGATGCAGGGCGATGGCTGAAAAACTCTACCTCGGGACCAAGGTCCGCAAGCTGCGCGAGACGCGCGGCTGGACGCTGGAGCAGTGCGCCGGGCGGCTGGCGCTGTCGCCGTCCTACCTGTCGCAGATCGAGACCAACCAGCGCCCGGCCACGGCCCGCGTGCTGATCGCCCTGACCCGCGCCTTCGACGTGGACGCCAGCCTGTTCGATCTGGACGGCGACGCCCGCCTGATCGCCGACCTGCGCGAGGCGACCACTGACGTCGCGGGCCACGCCGAGGCGCCGACGCCGGGCGAGCTGAAGCAAGCGGCCATGAACGCGCCCCGACTGGCGCGGCAGTTCCTGGCCCTGCACCAGGACTATCGCCGTCTGGACGAGCGGCTGAAGACACTGAACGAGACGCTGGGCCGCGACGAACACGCCGCCGACGCCGCTCCCGCCCTGCCCTATGAGGCGGTGCGCGACTTCTTCCACTATCGCGACAACTACATCGACGCCCTGGACCGGGCGGCGGAGGATCTGGCCGCGCGGCTGAATCTCGGCGACGGCGTCCATCCGGAGCGCGAGCTGGAGGCTGCTCTGAACGACCTGTGCGGCGTGCGCGTCGCCACGGGTCAGGGTCGCGGCGCCATGCGGCGTTTCGATCCGGGCGCGCGCATCCTCTATGTCGACGCCAGCCTGCCGGGCGCCACCCGCGCCTTCCAGATGGCGCACCAGCTGGTTCGCTTACGGTTCGAGGATCTGATCGAGCACGAACTGGACCGCGCCGCCTTCGACCTTCCCGCCGCGCGCGACGTTTGCCGGGTCGGTCTGGCCAACTATGCAGCTGGGGCGCTGCTGCTGCCCTATCGCGCCTTTCTCGAAGCGGCGCGGGAGTTGCGGCACGACGTGGACCGCCTGCGCAACCGCTTCCACGTCAGCTTCGAGCAGGCCTGCCACCGGCTGAGCACCTTGCAGAGGCCCGGCTGGCGCGGCGTGCCCTTCTACTTCGCGCGAGTGGACATGGCGGGCAACATCACCAAGCGGCACAGCGCGACGCGCTTCCAGTTCGCCCGCTTCGGCGGCGCCTGCCCGCTGTGGAACGTGCATGAGGCGTTCAGCGCACCGGACCGCATCCTGGTCAATCTGTCGGAAATGCCGGACGGCGCCCGCTACGTCTGCCTCGCCAAGAGCGTGTCCAAGCCAGGCGGGTCGTTCCTGGAGCCGGATCGGCGCTATGCGCTGGGTCTGGGATGCGAGATCGAGCACGCGGCCCAGTTGGTCTATGCGGACGGGCTGGACCTGAACGGCCCGCCGACGCGCATGGGGGTGAACTGCCGCATCTGCGAACGGACGGACTGCACCCAGCGGGCCTTTCCGCCGATCGACCGCACGCTGGCCGTGCCGGAGAATGAGCGAGGGGTGATCCCCTATACGCTCACCTGAATCCTTCTCCCGATGGGAGAAGGTGGCCCGAAGGGCCGGATGAGGGTTCCCGGCCGAAGTCGGCGTAAGCCGTCGCAAAACGGCTGACTGCGGAACCCTCACCCTTTCGCCTAAACCAATCGCTTCGCTCTTGGAGGCTCAAGCCCTCTCCCATCAGGAGAGGGTTTAGGCTTAGCTCATGGTCGGGATGATGAAGCTGGAGTCTTCATGCTCCAGCGCGCTGTCGGGCCAGCGGGCGGTGACGGTCTTGGTCTTGGTCCAGAACTTCACGCCTTCCATGCCGTACTGGTTGGTGTCGCCGAAGCCCGAACGCTTCCAGCCGCCGAAGGAGTGGTAGGCCACCGGCACCGGGATCGGCACGTTGATGCCGACCATGCCGACGTTGACGCGGGCGGCGAAGTCGCGGGCCGCGCGGCCGTTCTGGGTGAAGATGGCGACGCCGTTGCCGTACTGATGCTTGCTCGGCAGGCTCAGCGCCTCCTCAAAGTTGGCGGCGCGGACGATCTGCAGCACCGGGCCGAAGATCTCTTCCTGATAGGAAGACATGTCCGTGGTCACATGGTCGAACAGCGACGGGCCGATGAAGTAGCCCTTTTCGTGCCCCTGCAGGCTGAAGTCGCGACCGTCGACGACCAGTTCGGCGCCTTCCTCGACGCCCTTGCCGATCCAGCCGGCGACGCGGTCGCGGTGCTGGGCCGAGACAACCGGGCCGTAGTGGGCCTGATCATCGGTCGAGACGCCGACGCGCAGGGTCGGGATTTCGGCGACCAGACGCTCGCGCAGTTCATCGGCGGTCTTCTTGCCGACCGGCACCACGACCGGCAGGGCCATGCAGCGTTCGCCCGCCGAACCGTAGGCCGCGCCCGACAGGTCCTTGATCACCTGATCCAGGTCGGCGTCGGGCATGACGATGCCGTGGTTCTTGGCGCCGCCCATGGCCTGGACGCGTTTCCCGTGCTGGGCGCCGGTCTGATAGACGTAGTGGGCGATGTCCGACGAGCCGACGAAGCTGACAGCGTGGATGTCGGGGTGGGTCAGGATGGCGTCGACCGCCGTCTTGTCGCCGTGGACGACGTTCAGCACGCCCTTGGGCGCGCCCGCCTCCATCATCAGTTCGCCCAGACGCACCGGCACGGACGGGTCGCGCTCGGACGGCTTCAGGATGAAGGTGTTGCCGACCGCGATGGCGACGCCGAACATCCACATCGGGATCATGGCCGGGAAGTTGAACGGGGTGATGCCCGCCACCACGCCCAGGGCCTGGCGCATGGAGTAGACGTCGATGCCCGGACCGGCGCCGAGCGTATACTCGCCCTTCAGCGCGTGCGGGATGCCGCAGGCGAACTCGATCACTTCCAGACCGCGCTGGATGTCGCCCTTGGAGTCGGCGATGACCTTGCCGTGCTCGCTGGACAGCATTTCGGCCAGTTCGTTCATGTTCGCCTCGACCAGGCGCTTGAACTCGAACATGACGCGGGCGCGGCGCTGCGGGTTGGTCGAGGACCAGCCTTCGAATGCGGCCTGCGCCGACTGGACCGCGCGATCCAGCTCCGACGGCGTCGCCAGCTGGACGCGGGCCTGAACCTCGCCGGTGTTGGGGTTGAAGACGTCGCCGAAGCGGCCCGACGCCCCCTCGAAAGCCGCACCGTCGATGAAGTGGCGAATATCGCGCATTGAACGTCTCTCCCGATGATTATGGTTCTTCGTGAGCCTGCCCTAGCAGAGCGGGCCGGTCAGGCCCATTGCAATCTTGCAGGTGATGATGTGCATATCTGCATATGTTCGACTGGGATGATCTGAGGGTGTTTCTGGCGGCCGCGCGCGCCGGGTCGCTGGCCACGGCGGCGCAGCGGCTGGGCGTGGACGCAGCCACGGTCGGGCGGCGCGTGGCGCGACTGGAGACGGCGCTGAAGTCGACCCTGCTGGTGCGCTCGGCCGCCGGGCTGCACCTGACGGCCACCGGCGCCCAACTGCTGGAGCGGGCGCTGGACGCCGAAAGCGCGATGGAGGCCGCCGGACGCGTCACCCAGCCCGACCTGATCGCGGGCGCCGTGCGGATCAGCGCCTCGGAAGGCTTCGGCGGCGCCGTGCTGGCCCCCGCCCTGCCCGGCCTGCTGGCGGCGCATCCGGGGCTGAACGTCGAACTGGCGGCCAGTTCCGGCTTCCTGTCACCCAGTCGCCGCGAGGTGGACATGGCCATCACCCTCAGCCCCGCCGACAGTCCGCGCCTGATCGTCGAGCCGCTGACGACCTATCAGCTGGCGCTCTACGCCGCGCCCGAACATCTGGAACGCCACGGCGCGCCGGCCAGCATCGACGACCTGAGCCGCTTCGACATGGTCGGCTATGTCGACGATCTGATCTATGCGCCCGAACTGCACTATCTGGATGAACTGCGGCCCAACCTGCGGCCGCGTCTGGCCTCCTCGTCGATCCGCGCCCAGAGGGACATGGTGGCGGCGGGCGGCGGGATCGGCGTCCTGCCCTGTTTCCTGGCCGAAGGGCTGACGCGAGTTCTGCCCGAGCAGGTCCTGATCGAGCGGCGCTTCTGGCTCAGCACCCACCGCGAGGTCCACGGCACGGCGCGACTGAAGACCGTGCGGCGCTGGATCAAGACCCTGTGCCGGGATCAGGCCCGCCGCCTCGCACCCCTGCCGACATCCACGCCGAGACGCGCCGAGGGGTGACCATATTTTACATTTTACATTGCTCTAAAGCCAAGCATCCGGGGCTATGACTCCAGCGTTCTCCCCGGAGCTGCGTAAAAGTATGAAGATCGCAATATTAGACGACGACCCCGTCCAGTTGGAGTTCGTCTCCGAGGTGGTTCAAGACGCCGGATATCGCGCCACTCTGTTTTCGCGCGGTCAGGCGCTGATCTCCGCCCTGCGCAAGGACACCTTCGACATGCTGATCGTCGACTGGAACCTGCCGGACCGTTCGGGTCTGGAGGTGCTGGCCTGGGCGCGGACCAACCTGAAGCCCGCCCCGCCCATGCTGCTGGTCACCAGCCGCGCCGAGGATGAAGACGTGGTCGCCGGTCTGGACGCCGGGGCTGACGACTACCTGCCCAAGCCCCTGTCGAAGCCGGTTCTGGCGGCGCGCATCAACGCCCTGATCCGCCGCGCCTATTCCCAGCCGACGACGCCGGGCGTCGAAACCTATGACGGCGTCACCTTCCACGAGTCCGCCGGCGCGGTGACCCGCGACGGCCAATCGGTGGCCCTGACGGCCAAGGAATACGCCCTGGCCCTGCTGCTGTTCCGCAACCTGCACCGGGCGCTGTCGCGGACCTATATTCTGGAGACGGTGTGGGGCAATGAGCCGGACCTGAACAGCCGTTCGCTGGACATGCACATCTCGCGCATCCGCAACAAGCTGGAGTTGCGGCCCGAGCGAGGCTTCCGCCTGACCCCCATTTACAGCTACGGATACCGCCTTGAGCGCGTCACGGGGGCAGAACCCGGCCAGGACGCCTGAATGAAGACGCAGGTGGCGAAATGAAGACGGATTGGGCGGCGGCCCTGGCGATCGCAGCGATGCTGGCCGCAGGAAGCGCCGTCGCACAGACTTCGGCCGCCCCGCCCGCTGCCCGGACGGCCGCCTCCGTCGAGACCCTCGACTATGTCGTCCAGCGCGGCGACACCCTGATCGACCTGGCGACCGCCTACATGCACCGGCCGCTCGACTATCGCCGAGTTCAGCGCGAGAACCGGGTCGCCAATCCGCGTCGCCTCGCCATCGGCCGCACCCTGGCCCTGCCCGTCGATCTGCTGCGCGCCGATCCGGATGAGGCGCGCATCGCCGGCTTTCGCGGCGCGGCGACCCTGAACCAGGACGGCCGATCCGCCGTCCCCGCCGCCGGCCAGGCCGTGCGTGAGGGCGCCGTCCTCAGCACCGGCGCCAACGCCTTCGTTCGCCTGGCCCTGTCCGACGGCAGCCATGTGGTCGTGCCCTCCAACAGCCGCGTGCGCGTCAGCCGCCTGCGCCGCTACGCCATCAACGGCGCCGTCGATCACGCCCTGACGGTCGAGGCGGGCCGCGCCGAGTCGCGCGTCACGCCCCGGCGTCGTCCGGGCGGCTTCGCCATCCGCACGCCCGTTTCGGTCTCGGCCGTGCGCGGCACCGACTTCCGCGTCTCCTTCGACGACGACGCCGACCGCTCGACCACCGAGGTGCTGGAAGGCGCCGTAACCATCGCATCGGGCGACGCCGAAGCCCTGGCCGGCGTCGATCAGGGCGTCAGCGCCGCCGATGGAAGCGTGCGCCTGCTGCCCCTTCTGCCCGCGCCCGCCCTGGTCCGCCCTGACGCGCCGCAGACCCAGGCCCAGGTCGCCTTCGACATTCAGCCCCTGCCCGGCGCCGAACGGTATCGCGGCCGCGTCGCCCAGGACGCCGGCATGATCGAGGCCTTCGCCGAAGTCGACAGCGCGCCCGGCGGCCCCCTGGTCTTCGGCGAGATGGAAGAAGGCGCCTTCTTCCTGCGTCTGACCGCCCTGTCGCCCGAGGGGCTGGAGGGCAAGGCCACGACCTACAGCTTCATCCGCGCCCGCAACGGCGTCGGCGGTCTGGCCTCGGCCATGGATCAACGCGACCGCCGCCGCTTCTACCGCTTCCGCTGGGAGGCCGAGGGCGTCGGCGAGGCGACCTTCCGTTTCCAGCTGTGGCGCGAGGCCGAGGACGGCGCCCGCGACGGCGCCCTGCTGGTCGACCAGCCCGGCCTGACCGACGAGGCCTTCACCCTCAGCGACCTGCCGCCGGGCGTCTACAGCTGGCGGGTGCAGGGCGCGCGCCATCGCTTCGGCCGTCTGCTGGAAGCCTGGTCCGAACCGCAACAACTGCGTATCGGACGATAGCGCCGTGGCCGCTGGGCCCAAAGGCGGCTGGAAGCGTTGGCTCGGCGCCCGCCTGACCGGTCGGCGCGCCCTTGTCGAATGGGGCCTGGTGGCGGTTCTGTCCGCCCTGCTGGTCGGCTGGATGGCGCTGACGCCCGTCGCCGACGGCGCCGACAACCTGGTCTACGACGCCCTGATGCGCGCCGAGGCCGGGCCAGCGGACGCAGACATCGTCATCATCGCCATCGACGACCGCAGCCTGGAAGCCCTGGGCCAATGGCCCTGGCCGCGCGACCTGCACGCCCGCCTGATCGACCGTCTGACCCAGGCGCAAGCCGGGCCTGTCGCCTACGACGTCCTGTTCACCGAAGCCTCCCCGCAGGACGGCGCCCTGGCCGCCGCCCTGGCGCGCAACGGCAAGGTCCGCCTGCCGGTGGTTCTGGACGCCCCCGGCCTGAACGGCGCCGCCTTTCGCGAGGACGCCCCTGCGCCGATCCTGATCGAGGCGGCGGCGAGCCTGGGTCACGTCAATCTGACGGTCGACGACGACGGCGTCGTGCGTCGCCTGCCCCTCTATCTTCAGGCGGGCGACCGGACCTGGCCCCACCTGATCCTGCCCCTGGCCGCCGCCAAGGGCGCCGCGCCCGCCCCGCCCGCGCCGCACGATGGCGGCGACCTGTTCGCCGCCTCGCCCGAGGCCCTAGTCTATCGCGGCCCGCCCGGCGCCTTCCGCACCCTGTCCTTCGCCGACGTGCTCAGCGGCGAGACGCCCGCCGCCTTCCTGAAGGACAAGCTAGTGCTGGTCGGGGCGACGGCGCCGGGCCTGGGCGACCGTTACGCCACCCCGGCCACGCCCCACGGCGAACTGCGTCCCGGCGTCGAGGTGCAGGCCGCCCTCCTCCAGACCCTGATCGAGGGCGGAGGTCCGCGCAGCCTGTCGCCTGGCTGGGTTCTGACCCTGTCCCTGTTGCCGCTCGGCCTGCTGGTCGCCGGCTTCCTGGTGCTGCGCCCGGCTGCCAACATGGCCCTGGGCGCCGGGCTGATCGTTCTGACGCTGATCGCCGTCGCCGTCGCCTTTCTGGCGGGCGGCCTGTGGTTCCCGCCTTCGGCCGCCGTGGCCGGGCTGGCCCTAGCCTATCCCTTGTGGAGCTGGCGCCGCCTGGCCGCAGCCTCGGCCTATATGCAGAGCGAGGTCGAAGCCTTCGAACGCGACGGCGTGCGCCTGACCGGCCGCGCCCAGGGCGGCGATGTCGTCGCCCGTCAGGTGGACGCCCTGCGCGCCGCCGTGCGTCAGGTGCGCGATCTGGAGCGCTTCATCTCCGACACCCTGCGAAGCCTGCCCGACGCCACCGTGGTCGCCGACCCTCACGCCCGCATCATCCTGTCCAACGACCGGGCCGAAGCCCTGTTCGGCGCGCGTCTGAAGGACGACGCCGACCTGCCCCTGCTGTTCCAGTCCCTGGGCGAACCGGCCTGGCGCCGCTTTCTCGATCCCGAGGGCGATCCCGGCGACATCACCACGCCCGACAGCCGCATCCTGAAGGCCGCCGCCGCCCTGCTGACCGACGCCGAAGGCCAACCGGTCGGCCACATCGTGCGCTTCGCCGACATGACCCGCTTCCGCGCCGCCGAGCGCCAGCGCGCCGAGGCCCTGCAACTGCTCAGTCACGACATGCGCGCGCCCCAGGTGTCGATCCTGACCCTGCTGGACGGACCCGCCCCGCGCCTGGACCCCGCAGTCGAGCGCCGCATCGCCGACTACGCCCGCCAAACCCTGGACTTGGCCGAGGGTTATGTTCAGTTGGCCCGCGCCGAGAGCCAGCCCTATCGCTCGGAGTTGCTGGACCTGGGCCAGGTCGCCATGGACGCCGCCGACATCCTGTGGCCCCAGGCGTCGAAGAAGGGCGTCCGCATCCTGACGCCTGACGGTGAAGACGAGTTCCTGGTGCAGGGCGACCCCGCCTTGCTTCGCCGCCTGACGACCAACCTGCTGGATAACGCCCTGAAATACGGCCCCGAGGGCGGCGTTATCCAGGTCAGCCTGACCGGCGCCCAGGAGGACGGCCGTCCGGTCTGCGTCCTCAGCGTCAGCGATCAGGGGCCGGGCCTGTCTGAAGAGGCCGCGCGTCGCCTGTTCCAGGCATTCGGACACGGCGGCGCCGATCATCGCGGCGCGGGTCTGGGTCTCGCCTTCGTCCGCACCGTCGCCGAACGCCACGGCGGAACCATCCGCCACCAGCCCGGATCGCCCGGCGCGACCTTCATCCTGACCCTGCCCAGGGTCACCGAGGACGCTGAACCCACAGACCGCTCAGGCTAGTTCGCGCCCAACGTCTCCACGGCCGCTTCGGCCAGCAGGCTCGGCGCGTTTTCGGCCTGGCGCCGCCCCAGGACCGCGACCGCCGAGGCGCGATAGACCCCCGCTTCATCGCCCGGTCCGGTCAGGATCACGGTCAGGCTGTGCATCTGGCGGCTCTGGCTCCACCACTGAGGCAGGCGCGGCGCATCGGTCCATTCGCCTCGACGCGCGTCGTCATCGGTGAAGACGCCGGTCTTCTGGGGCCGCACCGCATAGGCCGTCTCGACCCGCCAGGCGGCCTTGTCATCCACCTCTCGCCAACCACGCGCAGCCAGCGCCTGACGCACCGCTTCAGTCGCCGCACGGTCGGCCTCGGTCGGCTCTTCGGTCTCCAGCAGGCGATAGACGGTCACGTTCGCGGGTACGGCGGCAGACACCTGCGTCTCGACAAGCGGCGCAGAGGCGCAGCCCGCCAGGACGGCCGCGCTGACCAGGAGAAGAGCCAGACGAGAGATCATGGTGCGATACCTGCCCCGGCGCGCCCTTCAAGTCCACAACGGACGACTCCGGCAGAGCCGAAAAGCGCAGAGATCTAGCCGCCGGACGTCAACGCCCCCGTCACGCCCAACGTCCCATCCGGGCTCTCGACAACGCCCAGTTCCTCGATACGCGCCCCGCCCTGCTCCAGCGCCGCCAGCCAGCCGAAGGCCTGCGCCGTCGTCACGCGATCCAGCCGGAAGCCCAGCCGCCCGCCCTCGGACATGCCCAGCGTCGGCTGCACCCCCGCCGCCGTCGCGGTGGAGGCGATCAGCGCCTGAAGATCGACCGCCTCGGTCGGTCGCGCGCCCCGCTGGGACACAGCGGTCTGGATCTGCACCAGTTGCCGCTCGGCGGCGACGCGGGCGCGCGCCTGATCCGCCTGCCAGCCGTCCAGCGGCCGCACCACGCCCAGCCAGCCGACGACGCCCAGCACCAGCGCGCCCATGACCGCCAGCATCCGCCGCTCGCGCAGCGACCGCCCGTCCCACCAGGCGGCGACGGAAGAGAACGGGGCCGTCATCGCGCGCCTCCGATGGTGAACGTGCTGACCATGCGCCCGCCTTCCTCGGCCGAGGCTTCGTCAACCACCGCCAGCCCGGCCTCCGACAGATCGACGCGCACGGCGTCCAGATTGTTGAACGTCGGATGGCCCAGTGTGACGCGCAGTCCCTCGCCGCCCAGAATCGCGTCATCCAGTTCGGCGCCCGGTACGCGCTCGACGGCGGCGAAGACGGCGGCCAGGGCGCGCGCCGCCCCCCCCGGCGGCGGCCCGGCGCCGAGGCGGCGCAGGGCCTCCGGCGCTGGATCGTCCGCCGTCGCCAGTTCAGGGTAGAGCTTCACCGCTCCGCCCTTGGCGTCCGCTCCAGCGTGCTCAGCCGCCGCCCGGTCGCGCAGCCCCTCCGCCGCCATCAGCACCAAAGGCGAGATCAACAGGGCCGCCGCCAGACCGGCCGCCAGCCGCCAACCCCTGGCCGCCTGTCCCCGCTCACGTCGGTCGTGGACCTGCAGCAGGTCGACCGGCGCCGCCATCGCGCCTGTGGCCAGAGCCGGGTCCAGCGCCTCGCCCTCCAGCCAGTCCAGAGCGCGTCCAGCCGCGATCGTCTCGACCAGATCGGCCTGAACCGTCACGGCCAAGTCCGAACCGCGCAGGACCACGTCGGCGCCGACACGTGCGGCGGTCAGCGTCTCCGCCTCCAGCGGCGCGGGCAGACACAGATTGTCCGGCACGACCGCTTCAGGCCGGATGTCGAAGGTCTCCATCCAGCGCAGCCAGGCCTGCAACAGCTTGGTCGACACCGCCGCCGTCAAGCGCGGGCCGCCATCGACCGGCGCCGCGCCCAGGGCCATGTCCAGCCCGTCCACCTCGCCCGCCGCCTGATCACGCAACGCCCAGCGCGCGGCGGCTCTCGCCTGGGCCATATTGCCCGGCGGCAGGTCCAGCCAGCGCGTCATGACGTCCGCGCCCGGCGCCACGGCGATGGTGCGCATCGGCGGCGGCGGCTCGGCCTGATGCGGGTCCAACTCGCCGCGCCCGACGACGCGGCCTTCGCGATCGACCAGCAGGAAACGCGCGGGCAAGGTTGCGTGGGTCGGGATGAACAGGATGCGGGCGTGGCTCATTCTTCCAGGCTCATTCTTCAGGCGTCCAGCGGCGGATGACGGTGCGCGCCGCGCCATCAGGCGCGACGTGGATCAGGGCGGTGCGGACGGCGCGGGCGTCGCCGTGGGCGATCTCAACCCGCAGGTCGAAATAGCGGGTGGCCAGGGTGATCTGACCCTTGGTCTCTTCGTCGACGACCACGCCCGACAGGGCGGGCTGGGTCCAGAAGGCGTCTGTGCTGCTCCAGCCCATCGCCGGACGCGCGGCGATGGCCGCCTTGGCTGCGTTCAGCCCCACCACGCCCCGGCTGATCGCGACCAGCAGCACGGCGTCCTGCGGCTCCAGCGTGTTGACGTTCAGCGGCGACAGCCGCGCCTCCGGCAGGGCGCACAGATAGGGCCTCAAACGGCGATAGAGTTCGTCGTCCACTCCCGCCACAGCGCGCAGCTCGCTGACCTCGGCCAGCATGACCCCGCCGGTGCGATACGGCGTCGGGCGGCTGGCGTAGGCGGCGTCTTCCGCCCCCTGCGGCGAAACCTCGTCGTCGCCGTCCATCCAGTCGGTCAGGGCCGCCGCGACCGCCGCCATCCGCCCGCGGGGTACCCCCAACGCGGCGCCCAGGGCGATGAACTGGGCCGCCCCTTCGGGCCGCGCCATCAGATCCTCGCCCTGCCCCAGCACCAAGCTGTTCAGGTTGAAGCACGACTGACCGTCCCGGATCACCGCTTGACCTTCGCCGTCTTCCAGCGGCAGGGCGAAGACGCGACCGTTCCACTGCGGCTGTAACGGTGTGCGCGCGGAATCGGCGCGGACCAGATCAGACAGCCGCTGCCGCGCCAGCGCCTCCGCCCCCGCCGCATAGGCTTGCGCCTGCGCCTGGCTCTCGGCGTTGGTGGTGCGGCGCACGGAAAAGCGCACATCGTCCAGTAGCACCACACACAGCGCCGCCATCACCGCCACCAGCAACAGGACGGTCAGCAAAGCCATGCCCCGACGATCGCGCGCGCCCGGCTTCATGCAGCGGCGACCAGAAACAGCTGCTCGAACATGCCGAAGCCGTCCAACGTCAGCGTCACCCGCACGGCGTCCGGCAGGGGCCGGTCGCTGCTGGCGGAAAAGGCGGGCGCCTCGGACCCGTTCTGGATGAAGGCGATGCGAGCGTCCTTCACCCCGCGATACAGCACCTGCGGCGGCCCGGCCCGCGCCCCGTCCAGATAGGGCGCCACCCGCCGCTCCAGCCGGTCCTCGACCAGCCGGTATTCAACGCGCTGGACCGAGGCGCGCGGCGCGCCGTCCGGGTTGCTCCACCCGCTGCGGGCCAGGACCAGCAAGGGATCGCCCGGAGACTGCGGCCCCATGATCGCCTGAGGCGCCGGACGCCCCGTCGGCCCGCGCACCCGCCGCCCCGTCGCTTGCGCCAGATCGGCGCGCAGCAGCGCCCGCGTGCGTTGCAGCGCGGCCACCCGATCCGCGTTCGCCTTCACCGCGAACCGCGTCTCGATCGACTGGCCCAGCACCAGCGCGCCCGCGCCCGCCAGCAAGGCGAAGATCAACAGGGCGATCATCACCTCGACCAGTGTAAATCCGGCTCTCTTTCTTCCGCTATCGCTCGCCGCGCGGCGGCTCGCTGCTTGAGCGGATAGGCGATCTTTCCTCATGCGCCCGCCGCCCGGAACAGCACGCGCTCGGCAGCCTGTTCCTCATCGGCGAAGACGCGGACGTCGATGCGGCCGGCGCCGGGCATATCCGTCGCGCTGACCACCCGCACCCAGCGCCACTCGCGCCCGCCCAGCGACGCTTGTCCCTGCGTGCTGCCGCTGGGCAGGTCGCGCGCGATCATCGCCTCCGCCGCCACATTATCGGCGACGACGCCGCCCAACGTCCGCGTCTCGACCCGCGTCGCCGAGCGCGTGCTCTCGCCCGACAGGTTCAACAGCGCCATCGCCGCCAGACCGAACACGGCCAGCGCCACCAGACACTCCATCAGGGTGAAGCCCGCGCGGGGCGAACCCTCACTCATGGATCGTCACCTCGCCCGCCCCGTCGATGGCGACGGTGACGGAGCGGCCCTCACGCTCCAGTCGCACGCTGGCGGCGTCGGCGCCGCCGGTGGGATCGAACACGGCGCGGGCGGCTCCGGCGACGGCGGCGCCCTCCCCCCATGCTGTCGGCGCCAGAACGCCCGTCAAAGGCGTCCAGACGGCGCCGTCGAAACTCTCAAAGCCATAGCCCGCCGCATCGGCGCGCAGAGCCACCGGCCGGTTGGTCATCACCGCCTCTTCGCGCGCCAGCGTCAGGCGCGCGGCGAACCGCTCGGCCTCGACCGCCAGAGTCGGGCGCGGGTCCAGCATGGACAGCACCACCGCCCCCGCCGCCACGCCGATGATGGCGATGACGACCATTAACTCGACGAGGGTGAAGCCCATTCTTTGTTCACTACCGCGCGCGCGCCGGGCGCGCGCTGCTTGAGCGAGTTGTCGCGCGCTACCGCTCACCGCGCGGCGGCTCGCTGCTTGAGCGCATTGGAGCGCGCGCATCGACCGGGCGTGGTCAGCCCTGCCAGTTGCCGATGTCGGCGTCATTCCCCTCGCCCCCTTCCTGACCGTCGGCGCCGAAGGACCAGATGTCGAACTGGCCGCCATGGGCGCTGCGGCGGCGGTACTGGTAGGGATTGCCCCACGGATCTTCCGGCAGGCGACGGACATAGCCGCCCTGGCGATAGCGTTCCGGCCGCGCCAGATCGGCGGGCGGCGCAGTCAGGGCCTTTAGCCCCTGCTGGTCCGTCGGGAAGGTCAGATTGTCGAGGCGATAGGTCTCCACCGCCTGCTCCAGCACCGAGATGTCGGCCCGCGCCTTGCCGACCATGGCCTTGTCCTGACTGGGCAGGACATTGATCGCCACCACCGTCGCCAACAGGCCGATAATGACGATGACGACCATTAATTCGACAAGGGTGAAGCCCTGACGTTTATCCTGAGTATCTTCGCTGCGCATGGAAGGTCTCCTCACCCCAGAGCCAGGGTGTTGATCTGAAGGATGGGAAGCAGGATCGACAGCACGATCACGGCGACGATCCCGCCCATGACCACGATGATCGCCGGCTCCAGCAGGCTGAGCATCACGGCGGTGAAGTTAGAGAATTCGCGCTCCAGATAGTCGGCCGCGCGCTCCAGCATGGGCTCCAGCCGACCGCTGCTTTCGCCGGAAGCGGTCATGTAGACGAGGATGGGCGGGAAAACCTCGGCGCGGCGCATGGCGGCCGACAGGCCGCCGCCTTCGCGCACGGCCTCGCCCATCTGTTCGGTGGCGCGGCGCAAGGCGCGGTTGGAGACGGTGCGGGCAGTGATGGTCAGCCCCTCCAGCACCGGCAGGCCCGCCGCGATCATCGTCGACAGGGTGCGGGCCATGCGCGCCCCGTGCAGATCGCGCGTCAGCCGCCCGACCAGCGGCAGGCGCAGCACCCAGGCGTCCATCTTCAACCGCACCGCCTCGCGCCGCCGCGCGATCAGCCCTGCGGCGACCACGGCGGCGAGGATCAGCACCATCAGCCAGCCCCAGTCGCGCATCAGATCCGACAGGCCGATGACCAGCCGCGTCAGCAGCGGCAGGGTCTGGCCCATGCTGTCGAACTGATCGACCACCTTGGGCACGATATAGGTCATCATGGCGACGATGACGCCCAGCGCCACCACCGCCAGCACGCACGGATAGACCAGCGCCGTCAGCACCTTGCCGCGCACGACCTCGTCCCGTTCCAGCCCGTCGGCCAGGCGTTCGAGGATGGGCTGCAGCGCGCCCGACTGCTCGCCCGCCGCCGTCATGGCGCGATACAGCGGCGGAAAAGCCGCGCCCTGCTGGCCCATGGCGTCCGACAGACGTCGCCCTTCGATCACCCCGGCGTGGACGCCTTCCAGCACCCGGCGCAGGTTCGGCCGGTCGGCCTGAAGCATCAGGTTGCGCAGCGCCTCCTCCAGCGGAGAGACGGAAATCAGCGTCGCCAGTTGCCGCGTCGTGAGCGCCAGCGCCTTGGGCGACAGCCGCCCGGCCTTGCCAGCCTTCGCCGACGTCGCGACCGTCCCCGAGCGACCGGGCGACAGTTGCAACGGCGCCAGCTGGCGCTTGGCCAACGCCTTGCGCGCAGCGGCCTCGTCGGCGGCGCTCAGAGAGCCGCTGACCGTCCGCCCGGCTGCATCGGCCGCGATGTAGTCGAAGGCCGCCATCAGGCCGCGACCTCTTCGGCGGCGGTCTCCTGACGCGCCACGCGCAGGGCTTCCTCGACCGAGGTGACGCCGTCCAGCACCAGCACCCGCGCCCGGTCGGCCAGCGTTCCGCCGCGCGCGAAGGCGGCGTCGAACACCGCGTCTTCATCCGCGCCCGAGGCGATCAGGCGGCGCACCTTCTCGTCCACCGTCAGCGTCTCATAAAGGCCGATACGCCCGACATAGCCGGTCGAGCCGCAGTCCGCGCAGCCGTGCGGCCGCCAGACGCGCGCGCCCTCATCGGCGCCGATCAGCCGCGCCGTCGCCCTGTCCGCAGTCTCCTCGATCCGGCAGTGCGGGCACAGGCGCCGCACCAGCCGCTGCGCCACCACCAGCCGCAAGGTCGAGGCCAGCAGGAAGGGCTCGACCCCCATATCGCGCAGGCGCGTCACCGCCCCGGCCGCGTCATTGGTGTGAACCGTCGACAGCACCAGGTGGCCGGTCAGCGACGCCTGAACGGCGATGGCCGCCGTCTCCGTGTCGCGGATTTCGCCGACCATGACCACGTCCGGATCCTGACGCAGGATGGCCCGCAGACCGGCGGCGAAGGTCATGCCGACCTTGGGGTTCACCTGCGTCTGGCCGACCCCCTCCATGGCGTATTCGACCGGGTCTTCGACCGTCAGGATGTTGCGCGATCCGTCGTTCAGCAGCGACAACCCGGCATAGAGGCTGGTCGTCTTGCCCGAACCGGTCGGGCCGGTGACCAGGATGATGCCGTTCGGCTCGGCCAGCGCATGGCGGAAGGCGTCCAGCGCCGCCGGGTCCATGCCCAGCCGGTCCAGCGTCAGCCCGGCCTGATCCTTGTCCAGAATCCGCAGCACCACCCGCTCGCCCGCCCGCGACGGCAGGGTCGAGACGCGCACGTCCAGCGACTTGCCGCCCAGCGTCAGGGGGATGCGCCCGTCCTGGGGCTTGCGCTTCTCGGCGATGTCGAGGCGCGCCATGACCTTGATGCGCGACACCAGCAGCGGCGCGACGCGCGGGTTCAGGCTCAGCGCCTCGCGCAGCACCCCATCCACCCGCATCCGCACCAGCAGCCGCGTCTCATAGCTTTCCAGATGCACGTCCGAGGCGCCGATGCGGGCGGCCTCGGCGATGACCCCGTTGATCAGGCGGATGACCGGCGCGTCGTCCGTGGCGTCCAGCAGGTCCGCCGCCGCCGGAATGTCATCCACCAGACTATCCAGCCCCACCGGCAGGGACAGGTCGTCGCCGTCGGCCGCCGTCAACTGCTCGCCCGCATAGACCTCCGACAGTTTGCGGTCGAAGGCGGCGGCGCTGAGCGGCGTCGCCTCCAGCGGGCGGCCCAGCGCGCGGCGCGCCTCGACCAGAGCCAGCGGATCGGCGCCCTCGCGCACGCCCACCGCCATCACCTCGCCCGCCGCCAGCAGCACGACGCCGTGGGTCTTGGCGAAGCCATAGGGCAGACGCGGGTCGACGACAGTGATCACCGGGCGGCCCCCGACACAGGCGGCAGCGGCTGCGCCGCGACCGGCGCGACAGGGGCGATGACCAGCGGCTCTCCGGCCACGGGGGCGGCGGGCAGCTGGGCCTGCATATAGTCGCGCAGCAGGGCGTCGAGGCTCGGCTCACGATCCGGGTGAACCCGCTGCTGTTCGCCGCGCATATAACCCCAGCGGTCCGCCGCCAGCCCCTGCGCATCCGCCGTGGTGCGCAGGATGGTCGGGCGCAGGAAGACCATCAGATTGGTCCGTCCCCGCTCGCGGCTGGTCGAGCGGAACAGCAAGCCGACGCCCGGAATATCGCCCAGCCCCGGCACCCTGCTCGTCTCCAGCCGGTCCTTCTGATCCAGCAGGCCGCCCGCCACAGCGATGTCGCCGTCATCGACGACCAGCGTCGTCTCCAGCTCACGCTTGTCCAGGATCAGGTCGCTGGCGCCGCTGGTCAGCAGGCCATTGATGCTCGACACCTCCTGCCGCAGCGTCAGGGTGATGGAGCCGCCCGCATTGATCTGGGGCCGGACCGTCAGGCGCACCCCGATGTCCTTGCGCTGGGTCGTGGTGAAGGGGTTGGAGTTGCCGTCCAGAATGGCCCGGCCGGTGGTGATCGGCACCTCCTGTCCCACCAGGAAGGTCGCCTCTTCGTTGTCCAGCGTCATGATCGACGGGGTCTGCAACAGGTTGGAGCCCGCGTCCGTCTTGGCCGCATTGATGATGAAGCCGAACAGGCCGTCGCCCCACTTGCCGCCCGCCCCGCCGACGAAGCCGTTGGCGCCCAGCAGGCTGTTCAGCGCCAGGTTCTGCAGCCGCTCGCGCAGGGGGTCGTCCTTGTCCAGCTGGCCCGCCGCCGCCCCGCCCGCGATGGGGACTAACGGCGCCGCACGGTCGGAATAGTTGGTCAGGCCGACGCCGTTTTCGCCCGCCATCAGCCACTGCACGCCCAGATCGCGCACGGCCTTGTCGCTCAGTTCGACGACGATGGCCTCGATCAGCACCTGCTGGCGACGCACGTCCAACTGCCGGATCACCTCGGTCAGGGTGCGTTGCAGGTCCGCCGGGCCCGAGATGACCAGGGCGTTCGCGCCGGGGAAGCGGGCGATGGTCGCGCGCTGGCCGGTAGCGGTCACGGTGGTCGAGCCGATCGGGCCGCTGTCAGCCTCGCCCGTCGTGGTCAGACCGCCCTGTCCCATGCCGCTGGTCGTCTGGTTCGTCCCGGTGCGGGCGGTGCGCAGGCGCGGCGAAGACGTCGCCGCCGCATCGGCAGGCTGGCCGACGATCTGTTGCAGAACCGGCAGAAGCTGTTCGGCGTCGGCGTGTTCCAGGAAGACGACATTGACGTCCTGGCTGGCCCGCGCCCGGCCGTCCAGGTCGGCGATCAGACCGCGCACCCGCGCCAACGCCTGACCGTCCCCGCGCAGCACCAGCGCGTTGGAGCTTTCCACCGGCGTAATCGTCACCAGACCCGGCCCGCCGGGACCGCCCGTCACCTGTTGCAGCACGCCCGCGATCTCGCGCGCCGAGGCGTTCTCCAGCGCCACAACCTCATAGGCCGAACGGTCCACGTCGATGCGGCCGACCAGCGCCCGGATGCGCGCCAGATTGTCGGCGAAGTCGGCCACGACCACGCTGTTGGCGCCGGGATTGGCCAGCACCTGTCCCTGCGCCCCGACCAGCGGCCGGATCGTCTCGGCGGCCGAGGCGGCGTCGATGTGGCGAAGGGTGAAGACCTCGGTCGAGAACCGCTCGGCGCCGACCGTGGCCGGGCCCTGCGCCGCGCCCTGCGCCGGACTGATGCGATAGGCCCCCGAGGACGTCGGCGTCACCACCAGACCATTGGCCCGCAGCGTCGACAGAAACACCTCGAACAACTGGGCGCGGGTCAGGGGGCGCGGGCTGGACACCGTCACCGTGCCGGTCACTGCCGGATCGACGATGAAGGTCCGCCCCGTCGTGCGCGCCACATCCTGCACGAAGGCGCGGATGTCGGCGTTCTGGACGTTCAGCGTCTGACGCGCTTCCTGCGCGATCACCGGCGCGGCGGCCAGCGGCTGGACCGCCAGAACAGCGGCCAGAACGCCGGTGAGAATGCTGCGGCTGCGGGCCTTCATGGGCGCGTCCTTACGGTGGTGGAGCGGACCTGACCGTCGCGCTCGAACTGGATCTGGGCCGAGGGGGCGTCGGCCAACTGGCCGCGCAGGGCGGCGAGCGCCTGCGGGCTGTTCAGGGCCGCGCCGTTGACCGACAGGATGACGTCGCCCGAACGCAGGCCTGCGTTTCTCAGCTCGCCGCCGTCGCCCGAGGCGGAAACGGTCAGGCCGTTGATTCCCAACCCCTGAACGCGCGGCCGCAGCCCCGCCTGGGCGATCAGACGTTGAGGGTCGACCACCACGCCTTCGGCCGAAGCGGATTCGGGCGCAGTCACGGCGGGTTGCGCCGCCGCTACAGGCGCAACGGGCGCGGCGCCCGAGGCCATGTCGGGAAAGTCGAGACGGAAAGGCGCGCCGCCGCGCGACAGCATGACGTGGTCGGGGGCGACGGCGTTCAGGGTCAGCCCCGGCTCCACCTCCTCGCCCGCCCCGGCCGACACTTGGCGCCCATCCGACAGGCCGATGATGGCCGAGCCGCCGCCCACGCCGTCCGCGCGCACGCCGAACAGGGTCAGGCCCCCACCGTCCGACGCCGCCGCCTCGGCCCCGCCCCCGCCGTTGCGGAAGAAGGCGTCGAAGCGCGACAGCACGCCCAGGTCGATCTCAGATAGAGGCCGCGCCTCCACGGCCTGCGGCGTCGGCGCCGCGAACAGCCAGACCAACCGCCCGGCCTGCACCAGAAGAAGCAGGATCAAGGCCGCCTCGACCACGCGCCGCAGCGACGGACGGCGAAGGGACAGGCCGCCCTTGCCCCACGAAACGGCGCTCAGTTTGCGAAGGCCAGCGAGCAAGGAAGACATCCCCCACGGCCTCTCGCGGCCGCACCGCCTCCCTAGGCGGATGCTCCGTACCCGGCTCGCTCCGAACCATGACAGCGTCGAGAAGTTGTCACGACAGATGCAGCGGGTTCGGACGGAATGACGCGAAACATTCACCCTTCCCAACAGGAAAGGGGACGCAAAAAAGCCGGGAGACCGCTGGGGCCTCCCGGCTCGATTATCCGACGCTGCCGCCGCTTAGAAGCGCGCCGTCAGGCTGACCGAGGCGCTCTGACCCAGGTCGTACTGGTTGATGCGGATCTTGTTGCCCTTTTCCTGGTACTCCTCGAAGTCCGTCCCCAGCAGGTTGCGCAGTTCCAGGGCGAAGCCCAGGTCGCGGCCCTTCACGGTGAAGTCCTTGCGATAGACGAAGTCGAGAACGGCGCCCGGCTCCTGCAGGTAATCCGGCTCGCGCGCCGTGCCGACGCCCGCGCCGCGCGCGGTGATCCGCTCCGAGACGTAGTTCAGGATGAAGGTCGCCTGCGACCGCGCCGTGTCGTCTTCCCAACCCAGTTGCAGGTTGGCGACGTGCTCCGACTGGCCTTGCAGACGGCTGCCGTCCTGGATGAAGAACGACGCCTGTTCGGGACGCCCGCCGCCGCCCAGGGTGATGACGGTGTCGTCCTCGCCCACCGAGACGTCAGAGTCCGACCAGGTGTAGTTGGCCTGCACCAGCCAGCGCTTGTTGGAGATGAAGGCCGCCTGATCGGCGAACTCGAAATACTTCTTCACCTCGGCCTCGACGCCCATGACGGTCGCTTCCGGCGCGTTGAGGAAGGTCTGCTGTCGCTGGTTGCCGACATCGACGATCACCGCTTCGACCGGCTTGTCCAGCTTCTTATAGAAGACGCCCGCCGTGACGAACTGCTGGCGGCCGAAATACCATTCCCAGCGCGCGTCCAAGTTCAGGATCTCGGTGTCCGTCAGATAGGGGTTGCCGATGAAGACGCGGTCGCTTTCCGGGTCGGTATAGGCCTGGGGCGCCAGTTCGCGGAACTGCGGACGACCGATGGTCTTGGACGCGCCGAAGCGCAGCTGCTGATCCTCGGTGAAGTTCCACGTCGCGGTGAACGACGGCAGCCAGTACTGCTCCTCGATCTCGGTCGCCTCATAGGACGAGGTTCCGCCGAACAGGTCGCGCGGGGTCACGCTTTGCTGACCGTCCTCGAAGCGGACGCCGAAGGTGGTGCGCACGGTCGGCACGAACTCGGCGTCAACCATGGCGTAGACGGCGTTGACCTTGAGGTCGGCATCGTAGGCGTTGGCGCCGTTCGAGCCGGCGATCTCGCGCAGCTGCAGGGTCCACGGATTGATGTTGTAGTCCGAGAACAGGTAGTCGATCCGCGCGCGGCGCTGACTGTCGGTCAGGCCGTTGACGGCCTCGAACTGAAGGTCGTGACGCTCGGCCGAGCGGGTGTTGTCCAAGGTCGAGGCGCCGACGCTGATGGTCGCCTCGCGGCCCGCCGCCATCGGCAGCTTGTAGGCCAGGTCCACGCCGCCGGACCAGATTTCGTCGTCCAGTTCGCTGAACGAGATCTGGTTGCCCTGGACGTTGTGGATGAAGCGGTCCTGGGCGTCGACGCCGTACTGGAAGCGCGATTCATAGGGAGCGTCGCGCGAGGTCTTGGCGTAGGCCGCGCGCCAGTCCAGCTTCCACTCGCCGTCGGCGCCGAAGTAGTGCTCACTCGCCAGTTGGCTGGTGAACAGCTGACGCACGAACCATTCGGTGTAGTCGTTGCGGATCACGCTGCCGCCGGCGTCGAAGTCCGGCCCGGCCGACGTGCGCGCGCGCTTGGTCGTGGTGCGGACGTAGAGGTTGGTCCACTTCACCTCGTGATCGTCGGTCGTCAGCGACAGGCCGCCCAGGAAGTTCAGGCGCACGTCGTTCTGGTTGGACTCGACGTCGAAGGTCGAAACCGGCACCAGATCGTCGCCCTGGAACTGGCCCTCTTCCTGGATCGCCTGGCGCGTGCGCCAGGAGTTGTCGTAACCGGCGACGGCGATGACGCCCAGGTCGCCGATCTCGGTCGGGGTGCGGAAACCGCCCGCCAGTTCCAGGCTGCCGTCGACCGGCGTCTGCTGGCGCTGCATCAGGCGCAGCGGCGCATTGACCAGCGACCGCCCCATGGCCTGCACTTCAGACGCTGAGAAGTTGGCCAGGTTGATCTGCTTGCCGAGACGGAAGGCCTGGGCGATCTGGCCCGGAACCTTGCGCGTCTCGTCGTCGAAGCCGGTCCAGTCGGTGTCCGAGCCGTAATAGACCAGATTGTCGCGCGCGGTGGTCTCGGTGTTGCCGCCGACGCCCGCCTTGAAGGTCAGGAAGGGTTCGGCCGGGGCGTCCACGGTGCGCAGATCGATGACCCCGCCGCCGAACTCGCCCGGATAGTTGGGGGAATAGGATTTCTGAACCGTCACGCCCGCCAGGATGCTGGAGGGAAACAGGTCCAGCGGCACCACGCGTTGCAGCGGCTCGGGGCTGGGCAGCGGCGAGCCGTTCAGCAGGGCCGAGGAATAACGCTCGCCCAAGCCGCGCACATAGACGAAGCGTCCCTCGACGATCGACAGGCCCGTGACGCGGGTCAGGGCGGCGGCGGCGGTGGAATCACCGGTGCGTTGCAGGTCTTCCGAGGTCAGGAAAGCGGCCACCTCGGCGCTCTGACGGCTCGGTTCGGGGATGTTGCGGCCCAGGACGACGATATCGCCCAACTGGGTGGCCGGGGTCTGCGACACCTGATCCGGGCTTTCCGGATCGGCGGGCAGTTCATTGCTCAGGGCGACGGCGGCGACGGGAGCGGCCGCCTGGGCGAGCGCGAGGCTGGGCGCGCCGAAAGCGGCGACGAGAGCGCTGCTGGCCAGCAGCACCCCGTTACGGGTCAGGGTCTTGTTCTTCATGTTCGGCTGCCTTGCGTAGGTCGAGAGAGGCTGGACGCTCAAAGGGTCGGCGGCGGCCCTTTCGGACCGCCGCCTCGCCAGAGGGTTCATCAGCACTTCGCGTTGGCGGTCAGGCCGCAGGTCCAGCCCTGCCACCAGGTGTCCGAAGCGTTCTTCACGGCGCCGATGTAGTCGGTGTCGACGAAGGCGGAGTGGACGCTGGAAGCCTTGACCGGGGTCACGGCGGTTTCATTGGCGCCGTTGATGAAGGTCAGGACCTGGTTGGTGATCGTCACGCCCGAAGTCGGGGCGGTCAGGGTCGAGGTCCCCTTGGCCGTGTTGTTCGTCCCGGCCGTGAAGATCGGTTCAGACAGGGCCGCGTTCGACGCACGGTAAGAGATGCCGCAGGACATGAAGACCGAGTTGAACACCGGGTTCACGCTGGCCGTGTCGGGGTCGGCGATGTCCAGGCAGCCGGCCAGAGAACCGGAAGCACTGGTGAAGACCGAGTTGATCACGGTCGGCTTCGTGCCCGTGTCGAAGTGGGCGACGGTATGGGCGTCGGTCGGCGAGTTGCGGCCCACCAGGGTCCAGTTGGCGATCTTGGGCTGGGAGTTGTAGCGCTGGGCCAGCGGCGTCGAGGCCGGGGCGGCCGAGAACTCGAAACCGGCCGAGCGGCTGGTCGCGTTCGGGGCGCGCTGGGTCGCGATGCCGAACTGGGCGCCGCCGCGCCAGCCGGTGTCGGTGTCGAAGGCGTCATCGTCGGCGCCGTTGATGACGATGTGCTTCAGATTGACGTTGCCGCCGAAGATTTCGATGCCGTCGTCCGACGAGTTGTAGGACTGGACGTATTCGATGGTGGTGCCGGCGCCGACGCCGGCCAGGGTCAGGGCCTGCAGTTCGTTGCCCGTCGAGATCTCAAAGCCCGAGTAGCGGATCTGGACGTAACGCAGACGGCCCGAGTTGTCGTTGGCGTTGCCGCCGCCGTAGAAGGCGTTAGTGCCCTCGACCTGGCCGGTGCAGGTGACCGGCGCGGTCAGCTGACAGTTGGCCTGAGGCGCGCGACCGGCCAGGACGATCCCGCCCCACTGACCGTGCGAATTCTCGTTCGTCGTGCCTTCGACGTTCTGGCGGCTGGTGAAGATGATCGGTTGCGAGGCCGTGCCCTCGGCGTAAATCTGCGAGCCGCGGTTCACCAGCAGGTAGTCGCCGCCACCCGAGGCGAAGATGGTCACCCCCGCCTCAACCGTCAGGATGCCCTGCGTGCCCGTGTTGGCCGAGGCGTCGACGCCGCCGTCCGTGCCGACGGCCGTGCGGCCCGAGATCGAATAGATGGTGCCGGCGCGCAGCGGCACCGTCAGCGAGCCGTTGATCTGTTGCGGCAGCTGGCAGTTGCGCAGCGTGCCGTTGGCCATGGTGCCGACGTTGGCGAAGCCGGTCGGGCAGTCAGCGGCGGCCTGGCCGTTGCCGCCGCCGTTGTTGCCGCCCCCGCCATTGTTGCCGCCGCCGTTGCCGAAATCGCCTTCGCCCGGCGAGGCCACCTCGGCCGAACCGCCGCAGGCCGCCAAGGCGAGCGCGCTGGCCGCCACGGCGAGCAGGGTCTTGAAGCTGCTGTTCATCGTCATTCCACCGGTCTGGTCAAAGGATGCGACAGTGGGCGGCTCATCCGCCGCGGATGACCCTGCTTCCCTCCTGCCTCGGCGGCATGGATAGCGGCTGCTGTTTCCGAAGCTTGCGCGCTTCGGTGACGGATCGGCTTAGGTTTCTTGCCGTTTTCTCGCCGTTTGAGTGACGAATTGTCCGGTAACGGAGATTGACGGTCCTCATCCGCCGGTCATCGGACGACGCCTTGAAGCCCACGCCCCCTTGTGTCGCGGACGCGTCTGACGCAACAGGACGCGCCGGTCTGCTCGCCGGCCCCCGACACGCAAAGAAGACGAGATCCCGAATGGGCGGCTGGAACGTGCGCAAGCGCATCACTGTCAACGCGCAGGAACGCAGCCTGGCCCGCAGCCTCAGCTGGCCTCATCTGGTGGCCATGGGCGTGGGCGCCATCGTCGGCACCGGCATCCTGACCCTGATCGGCATCGGTGCCGACAAGGCCGGGCCGGCCGTCCTGCTGTCCTTCCTGATCGCGGGCTTCGTCTGCGCCTGCGCCGCCCTGGCCTATGCCGAGATGGCCTCGACCATCCCCGCCTCGGGCAGCGCCTATACCTATAACTATGTCGTCATCGGCGAGGTCGTCGCCTGGGTCATCGGCTGGAGCCTGATCCTGGAATACAGCCTGGTGGTTAGCGCCGTGGCCGTCAGCTGGTCCGGCTATGCGGCGCCCCTGCTGCACGACTGGCTGGGCCTGCCCATGGCCCTGATGCAGGGACCGCACGCGGGCGGCGTCGCCAACGTGCCCGCCTTGTTCATCATCCTGGTCATCGCCGGAATGCTGATCATCGGCACCCGCAAGAGCGCCACGCTGAACCTGGCCCTGGTGGTCGTGAAGCTGTCGGCCCTGGTGCTTTTCGTCTGGTTCGCCCTGCCCCATTTCAACGCCGCAAATCTGGAGCCGTTCAGCCCCTACGGCTTCGGCCGCACCATGGGCGAGGATGGGGTCGAGCGCGGCATCATGGCCGCCGCCGCCATCATCTTCTCGGCCTTCTACGGCTTCGACGCCATCGCCACGGCGGCCGAGGAAACCCGCAATCCCAAGCGCGACCTGGCCATCGGCATCGTCGGCTCCATGCTGGCCTGCGCGGCCATCTACACCGTCATCGCCACGGCGGCCCTGGGCGCGACCTCCTTCACCCTGTTCGCCAACAGCCCCGAGCCGCTGGCCCTGATCCTGCGCGAGATCGGCCAGCCGGGCGCCGCCCACTTCCTGGCCGTCACGGCGGTGCTGACCCTGCCGACCGTCATCCTGGCCTTCTTCTATGGCCAGAGCCGCATCTTCTTCGTCATGGCGCGCGACGGCCTGCTGCCGCGCGGCCTGTCGCAACTGTCGGCCAAGGGCGCGCCGCTGCGCATCACCGCCTTCACCGCCGTCGTGGTGGGGACCATCTCCCTGTTCTTCCCGCTGGACGAGATCGTCGCCCTGGCCAACGCCGGGACGCTTGTGGCCTTCAGCTCGGTGGCGCTGTGTATGCTGATCCTGCGCCGCCGCTCGCCCGACCTGCCGCGCGGCTTCCGCACGCCTATGGCCTGGGTCATCGGCCCGATCGCCATCGCGGGCTGCCTCTATCTGCTGGCCAGCCTGCCGCAGAAAACGCAAGCGTGGTTCCTGATCTGGAACGTGATCGGCGTCGGCGCCTATCTGCTCTATGGCCGTCGCTTCAGCGTCGCCCGCCGCGAGGCCAAGGAAGCCGAACAGGCCGCCGCCGACTGATCCATACAGGGGCGCTGCGACCGGCGCCCCCGCTAATCCTCAACCGGCCCAGGCGGTCCCCGGCGCCGCCTGCTATCCAGACGCCTCGCCCCGATGGCCGGATGGCGGAGCGGTTACGCGGCGGAGTGCATATCCGTCCAGCCTGGTTCGATTCCAGGTCCGGCCTCCATCGGGGCGCCCTGCCGTTCAGGAGCCGCCCCCCATGCGTCGCCCCATGCATCGCCCCGCGCCCCCGATCGACGCCGTGGAATGGCTGAACACGCCCGACCCGGTGCGTCTGGAAGACCTGCGCGGCAAGGTCGTCTGCATCGCCTTCCTGCAACGCCTCTGCCCCGGCTGCTCCCACTACGCCCTGCCCCAGGCCCGGCGCGTGGCTGAAACCTTCACCTCCGGCGAGGTCGCCGTCCTCGGCGTCCACAGCGTGTTCGAGCATCACGACCAGCAGTCGGACCACGCGGGCCTGATCCGATGGCTGGCCGAGCACGGCTGCCGTTTCCCCGTCGCCGTCGACGCGCCTTCAGCCGACACCACCGCGCCGCGCACCATGACCGCCTTCAATCTTCAGGGCACGCCCAGTCTGGTGCTGGTCGACCGGCTGGGCCGTATGCGGATGCGCCGTTTCGGCCCCGTCTCGGACATGATGCTGGGCGCCGAGATCATGGCCCTGTTGCTGGAGCCTGCAACCGCCGCGTGAAAGACGCCCGCGTCTGCTTGCCCCAGCGTCAAATGCTCATTTTATTGAGCATCACGAACACAAAATCAGTGACTTAGACAAAAACCATAAAGGGCTTGGCGCCTGATCCGTTATCGTGCCCACTATCCTGGACGGCGAACCAGAGGGGATCGCCTTCACAGTGAGCAGACGATATGGCCGCCCCCTTCTCCACGGATAAGGTCTTCATCGGCGGCGTCTGGCGCCCCGCTAGCGGCGAAGCGACCCTGCCGATCGAGAACCCGTCGACGGGCGAGGTCATGGGTGCGCTGGCCGCCGGAACCGCCGCCGACGTGGACGCCGCCGTCCACGCCGCGCGCGCCGCCTTCGACGGAGACTGGGGCCGCATGACGGCCGTCGAGCGCGGCCGCATCCTCGCTCGCATGGGACGCGAGGTCGAAGCCCGCATCGACCTGCTTGCCGAGCTTGAGGCGCTGGACGTCGGCAAGCCGTTGAAGCAGGCCCGCAACGACGTCCTCGCTTTGGCCCGCTACCTCGAATTTTACGCAGGCGCGGCCGACAAGCTGCACGGCGAGACCATTCCCTTCCAGGACGGCTACACCGTCTACACCCTGCGCGAGCCGCACGGGGTGACGGGCCACATCATCCCCTGGAACTATCCGATGCAGATCATCGGCCGCTCGGTCGTGGCCGCCCTGTGCGTCGGCAACGCCGTGGTGCTGAAGCCCGCCGAGCAGGCGTCGCTGACCGCCCTGGCCTTCGCCCATATCGCCGCCGACTGCGGCCTGCCCGACGGCGCGTTGAACGTCGTGACCGGCACGGGCGCCGAGGCCGGCGCGGCGCTGGCCGCCCATCCGGGGATCAACCACCTGTCCTTCACCGGCTCGACCGGGGTGGGCGTGGCCATCCAGCAGGCGGCGGCGATCAACGCCGTGCCGGTGACGCTGGAGCTGGGCGGCAAGTCGCCCCAGTTGGTGTTCGACGACGCCGATCTGGACAAGGCCCTGCCCTTCCTGGTCAACGCGGGCGCCCAGAACGCGGGCCAGACCTGCTCGGCCGGATCGCGCGTGCTGGTCCAGCGCGGCGTCTATGACGAGGTCGTGCGCCGCATGGCCGAGCGCTTCGCCGCCCTGACCGTCGGCCCCGCCATGAACGACCGCGATGTCGGCCCGCTGGTGTCGAAGAAGCAGCAGGTCATGGTCGAAGGCTTCATCGACAAGGGCCGCGCCGACGGCCTGATCGTGGCGCAGGCGACGCTGGGCGACCTGCCGTCGGGCGGCGCCTATGTCGCGCCCACCCTGTTCGCCAATGTCGCGCCGGATCATCCGCTGGCGCAGCAGGAAATCTTCGGCCCGGCCGTCGTCGTCATCCCGTTCGAGACCGAGGACGAGGCCGTCGCCATCGCCAACGGCACGCCCTACGGCCTCGTCGCCGGGGTCTGGACCGCCGACGGCGGGCGGCAGATGCGACTGGCCAAGCGGCTGCGGGCCGGACAGGTCTTCATCAACAACTACGGCGCGGCGGGCGGGGTCGAACTGCCCTTCGGCGGCGTCGGAAAATCGGGCCACGGTCGCGAAAAAGGGTTCGAGGCGCTCTACGCCTTCACCACCCTGAAGACCGTCGCGGCTCATCACGGATAGCAGGGAGTAGGCGTCTTGGGGGAGAGCAGATCGAAGCGGCTGGAGGGCAAGCGAGCGATCGTCACGGGCGGAGCCTCCGGCTTCGGCGCCGGAATCGCGCGCCGCTTCGCCGAGGAAGGCGCCCGCGTCATCGTCGCCGACCTCAACGGCGAGGCCGCCCGCGCCCTGGCCGCTGAACTGGGCGACGCCGATCTGGGCGTGAAGGTCGACGTATCCAGCGCCGCTGACGTCGCTGCTCTGGCCGAAACCGCGAACCGCCTGCTGGGCGGCGTCGACATCGTGGTCAACAACGCGGGCGTCGGCCACACGCCCCAGCCGCTGGACGAACTGTCGGACGAAGCCTTCGACCGCATCGCCAGCGTCAACATGCGCGCCATCTATCTGATGTCGAAGGCCTTCGTCCCGGCGATGAAGGCGCAAGGGTCCGGCGCCATCCTCAACATCGCCTCGACCGGCGGGGTCAGTCCCCGGCCGAACCTGACCTGGTACAACGCCTCCAAGGGCTGGGTCATCACGGCGACGCGGGCGATGGCGGTCGAACTGGCCCCCTTCCAGATTCGCGTCAACGCCCTGAACCCGGTGGCGGGCGACACCCCCCTGCTCAAGACCTTCATGGGCGAGGACACGCCCGAGATGCGGGCCAAATTCCTCTCCTCCATCCCCATCGGCCGCTTCTCGACGCCCGAGGACATGGGCGCCGCCGCAGCCTTCCTCTGCTCCGACGACGCCTCGATGATCACAGGCGTGGCCATGGAGGTCGACGGTGGCCGCTGCATCTGACCGCGTGTTCAAGCTGCTGGTTCTGCCGGGCGACGGCATCGGGCCGGAGATCATCCGCGAGACCCTGCGCGTCGTCGACTGGGCGCGGAACGCCGGGCTGCGCATCGAACTGAGCGAAGCCCTGGCGGGCGGCGCCAGCATCGACGCCGTCGGCGCGCCCATCGCCGAGGACGTGGTGGATCAGGCGCTGGCGTCAGACGCCGTCCTGTTCGGCGCCGTCGGCGGGCCTAAGTGGGACCACCTGCCCCGCGCCCAGCGGCCTGAGATGGGCATCCTGCGCCTTCGTCAGGCGCTGGACCTCTACGCCAATCTGCGCCCCGCCGTCTGTTTCGACGAACTGCTGGACGCCTCGGCGCTGAAGCCCGACCTGATCCGGGGCCTCGACATCCTGATCGTGCGCGAGGCGACGGCGGGCGTCTATTTCAGCCTGCCCCGCGCCAATGAAGTGGACGCAGACGGCCAGCGCCGCGCCTATGACACCCAGGCCTACACCGAGGCCGAAATCGCCCGCGTCTGCCGCACCGCCTTCGCGCTGGCCCGCACGCGCCAGCGCCGCGTCTGCTCGGTGGACAAGGCCAATGTCATGGAGACGGGCGCCCTGTGGCGGGCGGTGGCGAGCGAGGTCGCGGCCGAGTATCCCGACGTGGAGTCGAGCCACATGTACGCCGACAACTGCGCCATGCAGTTGGTGCGGCGACCGGACCAGTTCGACGTCATCGTCACCGACAACCTGTTCGGCGACATCCTGTCCGACGCGGCGGCGGCCCTGACCGGCTCTCTGGGCCTGCTGCCCTCCGCCTCCCTGTCCGGCCTTGGACAAGGCGGGCGCAGCCGGGGCCTGTATGAGCCGATCCACGGCTCGGCGCCCGATATCGCGGGCCAGGGCGTCGCCAACCCCATCGCCACCATCCTGTCCTTCGCCCTGTGCCTGCGCTGGTCGTTCGACCGCGCCGATCTGGCCGATGCGCTGGAACGCGCCGTGCGACAGGTCGTGTCCAGCGGCGTCCGCACCCCCGACATCGCCCACCCCGGCGTCGCCGCCGTCTCCACCCTTCAGATGACCGACGCGGTTCTGGCCGCGCTGGACGCCCAGTTCGCGTGAGGTTCGACCGATGAGCGCCCCTACCCTGCAGACCGTCATGGACCTGATCGACGGCCGCACCGATGAACTGGTCGCCCTGACCCAGGACCTGATCCGCTTCCCCACCATCAATCCGCCGGGCGAGGCCTACCGCCCGTGCGCTGAATACATCGGCGAGCGGCTGAAGAAGCGCGGCTTCACCGTCGAATATGTGCGCGGCGAGGGCTCGCCGGGCGACAGCGACCAGTATCCCCGCACCAACGTCATCGCCCGCTGGACCGGCAGCGAACCCGGCCCCTGCGTCCACTTCAACAGCCACATCGACGTGGTCGAGGTCGGCGCCGGCTGGACCGTCGATCCCTTCGGCGGCGAGGTGAAAGACGGCAAAGTCTACGGTCGCGGCGCCTGCGACATGAAGGGCGGACTGGCCGCCTCCATCATCGCGGTCGAGGCCCTGATCGATTCCGGCCTGCCCCTGCCCGGCGCGCTCGAAATCTCGGGCACGGTGGACGAGGAATCCGGCGGATACGGCGGCGTCGCCTATCTGGCCGAGCGCGGCTGGTTCTCCGAACCAAAGGTCAACCACGTCATCATCCCCGAGCCGCTGAACGTGGATCGGGTCTGCATCGGCCACCGCGGCGTCTGGTGGGCCGAGATCGAGACCAAGGGCCGCATCGCCCACGGCTCCATGCCCTTCCTGGGCGATTCCGCCATCCGCCACATGGGCGCGGTGATGGTGGAGTTCGAGAGCAAGCTCTATCCGGCCATGGCCGCCCGCCATTCCGACATGCCGGTTGTGCCCGAGGGCGCCCGCCAGTCGACCATGAACATCAACTCCATCCACGGCGGTCAGGCCGAGGGCTTCGACGGTCTGCCCGCGCCCTGCGTCGCCGATTCCAGCCGCATGGTCATCGACCGCCGCTTCCTGATCGAAGAGACGCTGGAGGACGTGAAGGGCGAGGTGAAGACCATCCTCGACGGACTGGCGGCCCAGCGCCACGGCTTCCGCTATGAGATGCGCGACCTGTTCCAGGTGGCGCCCAGCATGGCCGACCGCGACGGCCCGGTGGCCAGCACCACCGCCGCCGCCATCGAGACGGTGCTGGGCAAGAAGGCCCAGTTCGTCTGCTCGCCCGGCACCTATGACCAGAAGCACATCGACCGCATCGGCAAGCTGAAGGACTGCATCGCCTACGGCCCCGGCGTGCTGGATCTGGCGCACCAGCCGGACGAATGGGTCGGCATCGACGACATGAGCAACTCGGCCAAGGTCATGGCGCGAGCGGCCTATGATCTGTTGACCCGCAAGCGGAGCTAGCGAGATGGCGCGCGGCGATACGGAAGAAGAGAACATCATCGGCCCGCGCCTGCGCGCCCTTCGGGACCGCCTCGGCCTGTCGCAGCGCGCGCTGGCCCGCAAGGCGGGCGTGCCGTCCAGCACCGTCAGCCTGGTCGAGAGCGGCCGCACCAGCCCCTCGGTCGGATCGCTGAAACGACTGCTGGACGCGGCGGGCATATCTCTGGGCGACTTCTTCAGCTCGGAGTTCGAGACCCCGACCAAATACTTCTATCGCCACGACGAACTGACCGACATCTCGCGCGGGGACGTCTCCTACCGTCAGCTGGGCTCCAGCCAGGATTCCAGCCTGCAGATCCTGTACGAGACCTATCAGCCCGGCTCGGACAGCGGCCGGGTCATGCTGTCCCATGAGGGCGAAGAGGGCGGCATGATCATCTCGGGCCGTCTTGAAGTCACCGTCGACGGCCAGTCGCGCGTGCTCAAGGCGGGGGAAGGCTACCTGTTCCCCAGCGTCCTGCAGCACCGCTTCCGCAACATCGGCGACGTCCCCTGCGTGGTCATCAGCGCCTGCACGCCGCCGACCTTCTGAGGGGCGCCGTTGCGAATGATCAGTATTCCGATCATTGGAATATTTTTCCCATATCAGACAGGGATATAGGCCAACAAAGAAACAGCCTTGCCCAAATTCGGCATCAGGCGACTACTGATCCCTGAGGGAAGAGGGTTTTCCGCAGCCGGTCATTGCAACTGCATATTGATGCTGCGTTGCACAAAACATCGGCAGCGGAGATAGTTCAGCGATCGGGTTGTGCCGATCGCGACGGCTGAACGCGGCTTTAAAGACTGCGGCGGCCTCATGGGGAGGAAGACGATGAATCGTCTGATGGTCAGCGTTTCCGCCGGGGCCCTGCTCGCCCTGTCCGCCACCTCCGTCGCCGCGCAGCGCGCGCCCGACGAACCGACCGCCACCACGGTCGATGAGGTCATCGTCACCGCCCAGCGCCGCGAACAGGCGGCTCAGGATGTCGGCATCGCCCTCAGCGTCCTCAGCGGCGAAAGCCTGACGCAGCAAGGCGTCACCAACGTCAACCAGCTTCAGAACGCCACGCCCAATCTGGAGGTCGAACCGGCCTTCGGCGGCGGCGCGGCCCAGTTCCGCATGCGCGGCGTCGGCTTTCAGGACTACGCCTCCAACAACTCGCCCACCGTCGGCGTCTATGTGAACGAGGTCGCCTATCCGGTCCCGGTCATGACCCAGGGGCTGATCTTCGACATCGACCGGGTCGAGGTGCTGCGCGGCCCGCAGGGCACCCTGTACGGCCGCAACACCACCGGCGGCGCCATCAGCTTCGTCACCAAACGCCCGACCGAAGACCTGTCCGCCGGGCTGATGACCGAATGGGGCAGCCACAACCTGTTCCGGGGCGAGGGCTATGTCTCCGGTCCGCTGGCCGAAACCCTGCGTGGCCGTCTGGCCGTCTCGACTGAGCAAGGCGGCGCCTGGCAGCGAAACCGCGACACAGGCGAAAGCCTGGGCGACGCCGACCGCACCGGCGCCCGCGCCCTGCTGGAATGGACGCCCAATGAGACCTTCACGGCCCTGCTCGACGTCCACGGCGGCGTCGACAAGTCCGAGAACCAAGGCCTGTATCTGATCAGCGACCTGCACACCGGCGCGATCAACCGCCCCAGCTACCTCATCCCCGCCGATAAGGACCGCTCCAAGACCGGATGGGGCCTGTCGCAGCGTTTTGCTGACGCCATCGGCCGCGACGTGAACGCCAAGCCCGGTCGCGATAACTCATCCTGGGGCGCCTCGCTGAACGCCAATCTGGCGCTCAAGGGCATGAACCTGTCCAGCATCACCAGCTATGAGACTCTGGACCGCAGCGAATACGGCGACTGGGATTCCAGCGCCTCGGTCGAGGCCGACACCTTCTTCGGCAGCGATGTGAATGTCCTGTCGCAGGAACTGCGTCTGGCCTCGGACAACGACAGCCCCCTGACGTGGGTGGCCGGTTTCTACTACTCCAAACAGGATCTCAACGAGCGCTACTTCTCCGACTTCATCGACATCTACGGCACCTACGCCCAGGTCACCTATGACCAGAAGGTAGAGTCCTGGAGCCTGTTCGGCCAGGCCGAATACGCCTTCTCCGAGCGGTGGAAGGCCATCCTGGGCCTGCGCTACGAGGAAGAAACCCGCGAGCTGGAAGGCTTCGGCTCGGCCTTCGGCGGCGCCACCGCCCTGCCCCCGACCAGCGTCGACACCAAGATGACCCCGCTGACCGGCAAGGCGGCGCTGGAGTTCAAGCCCGTCGACAACGTCCTGATCTACGGCTCGGCCAGCCGGGGCGCCAAGTCGGGCGGCTTCACCACCTACAACACCGGCGACAGCAGCGGCATCGAGCCCTTCGATCCGGAAATCCTGTGGGCCTATGAGCTCGGCTTCAAGGCCGACCCGTCGCGTGCGGTCCAGATCAACGGCGCGGCCTATTACTACGACTACAACGGCCAGCAGGTGCTGTCGGCCGTCTGCGGCGCCAACGGCCCGGTCGGCCGCTTCACCAACGCCGATTCCAAGATTTACGGCGCGGAGCTCGAGGGCGTTTTCCGCCCCACTACCGGTCTGCGGATCAGCCAGAACCTCAGCTACAAGAAAGGCGAATACACCGACTTCGTCGACCTGAACATCGGCGCCTGCCAGGAGACGCCGCCAGTCACCGCCTATATCGACAAGTCGGGCCAGAACATCCCCTTCCCCGCGTGGTCCTACGGCGGATCGGTCAGTTACGACTGGACGGTCAGCGGCTTCGCCGTCACGGCCGAGGCCAACTACAGCTATCGCGACGAGTACCCGTCCTGGCTAGGCGCCAAGTACGATGTCGAGGCCTATTGGCTGGCCAACGCCAGCATCACCGTGGGGCCTGAAAACGCCGACTGGTCCATCGCCTTCTGGGCTCGCAACCTGTTCGATCAGGATTACGATCTGACGCGCAACTTCTTCACCAGCGCAGACATCGCCCAGCCGGGCCGTCCCCGCACGATCGGCGCGCGGCTGACGCTTCGCTACTGAGCGTTCGGCCCGCTCAAAAAATCGAGCACGCGGGTAAATTGTCTATATTTATCCGTACATTAAGTCACGGAAGTAACAGTCTTCCCTTTCGTTGCGGTTCGGCCGCTACTGGCGAAAGACAGAGGATGACCGCATGACCGCTGCAAGCGCAGGCAAGGCCGCAAACGACCTTGATCCCTTCTGGATGCCGTTCACGGCGAACCGCGCCTTCAAGGCGCAGCCCCGCCTGTTCGCCTCGGCCAGGGACATGCACTACTTCACGCCGGACGGTCGGGCGGTGCTGGACGGCACCGCCGGCCTGTGGTGCGTCAACGCCGGTCACGCCCGCCAGCCGATCGTCGAGGCGATCCAGCGCCAGGCCGAGATCCTGGACTACGCACCGACCTTTCAGCTGGGGCATCCGCTGGCGTTCGAGCTGGCGTCGCGTCTGGGGATGCTGCTGCCGGGCGACCTGAACCACGTCTTCTTCGCCGGTTCGGGGTCAGAGGCCGTGGACACCGCCCTGAAGATCGCACTCGCCTGTCAGAGCGCCAGGGGGTTCGAGAACCGCACCCGTCTGATCGGCCGCCAGAAAGGCTATCACGGCGTCGGCTTCGGCGGCATTTCCGTGGGAGGACTGGAGAACAACCGGCGCGGCTTCCTCACCCTGCCCGGCGTCGACCACCTGCCCCACACGCTTAATCTCGAGGAGGCCGCCTTCACGCGCGGCCAGCCGAGCTGGGGTCTACACCTGGCCGATGAGCTGGAGGTTCTGATCGAGACCCACGGCGCCGAGACGATCGCCGCCGTCATCGTCGAGCCCATGTCCGGTTCGGCCGGGGTGATCGTGCCCCCCGTCGGCTATCTGGAGCGCCTGCGCGAGATCACGGCGCAGCACGGCATCCTGCTGATCTTTGACGAGGTCATCACCGGCTTCGGCCGTTTGGGCGCCCTGACGGCGGCCGAGGCCCTGGGCGTCACGCCCGACCTGATGACCTGCGCCAAGGGGCTGACCAACGGCGCCGTGCCGATGGGCGCCGTCGGCGTCAGCAGCGCCGTCTATCAGACGGTGGTCGAGGGCGCGGCGGGGCCGGGCATCGAGTTCTTCCACGGCTATACCTATTCCGGCCACCCGCTGGCGGCGGCGGCGGGGCTGGCCACGCTGGACGTCTACAAGAGCGAAGGCCTGTTCCAGCGCGCGGCTGAACTGACGCCTTACTGGCAGGACGCAGTGCACAGCCTGAAGGGCCTGCCCCACGTCATCGACATCCGCGACCTGGGCCTGGTCGCAGGAATCGAGCTCGCTCCGCGCCCCGGCGCGCCCGGCGCCCGCGCGACTGAGGTGTTCCACCAGGCGTTTGACGACGGAATTTTAGTACGGGTGACGGCAGATGTCATCGCGCTGTCGCCTCCCTTGATTATCAGCCACGCTCAGATCG
The DNA here is from genome assembly GCF_037055245.1 of Brevundimonas olei. Lineage (GTDB taxonomy): Bacteria > Pseudomonadota > Alphaproteobacteria > Caulobacterales > Caulobacteraceae > Brevundimonas > Brevundimonas olei. The sequence continues at coordinate 1,289,511 of NZ_CP146369.1, read as the reverse complement.
ACGAGTTGATCGATCGACTTTCCAACATCATAGAAAACACACCTTAGAATACCAATGGTATTGAGGGGGATGAGATGAAGAAGTATATCTTGGCGTCTTCTGTCAGCTTACTGACTATAGCCGCCTTCTCTAACGCAGACGCTCAAAGCGAGACTCGATCGGTGGATCAGGCTACGCGCGTCGACGAGATCATCGTTACCGCGCAGCGGCGTGAACAGGCCAGCCAAGACGTGGGCGTCTCCCTCAGCGTCATCGGCGGCGAGCAACTGGATGAAAAAGGCATCTCGGTCGTCAATGACCTGGAAAACGCCGTGCCCAATATGGAGGTCGACAGCCAGTTCGGCGGCGGCCAGCCCCAGTTCCGCATCCGCGGCATCGGCGCGCGCGAATACTCCTCGAACAACGCGTCGACCGTCGGCATCTATGTCGATGAAGTGGCCCACCCCTACACCGTGACCACGCAGGGCGCTCTGTTCGACATCGCCCGCATGGAGGTCCTGCGCGGACCGCAGGGCACGCTGTACGGCCGCAACACCACCGGCGGCGCGGTCAACATCATCACCAACGCCCCCACGGTCGACTTCCAGGCCGGCTTCAACGCCGAATACGGCACCTTCGACCGCTATAAGGTCGAGGGCTATGTCTCGGGCCAAATCGCGCCCAACCTGCTGGGCCGCCTGGCCGCCGTCACCGAACAGGGCGGCGCCTGGCAGTATCACCGCGACACTGGCGAAAAGCTGGGCGACCTCGACAAATCCGCCATCCGCGGCCGCTTGACCTGGGACGCCAGCGAGACCGTCACCGTCGATCTGGCCGCCACCTATTCGATCGACAAGTCGGATGGCCGCGGCTTCCGCCTGCTTGGCCCCTACACCGTCGCCGACGGTAGCGTGACCTATCCCAAGGACACGGCGTGGCGCATCACCGGCTGGGGGATTTCACCGCAACTGGCCGCCAAGGCGGGCGTCTCGACCAACGCCAAGCCGTTCCGCGACAATGACGGCTTTGACATCAACGCCCGCATCCGCGCCGATCTCGGCTGGGCCGACCTGACGTCGATCACCGCCTATCAGACCTTCTCGCGCAGCGAATTCAACGACTGGGACAGCACCCGCTTCCACGAGTCGAACGTCCTCTTTTACAATGACATCGACGTCTTTGCTCAAGAGCTGCGCCTGAGTTCGAACGGCGACGGCCCGTTCAACTGGATGGTCGGCGCCCACTATGCCGACGAAAGCATCGACGGCGGCTTCTACACCGAGTTCCGGGGCAACCCGAACCTGATCGACACCGCCTATGATCAAAGCGTCTCGGCCTTCGGCATCTTCACCCACAACTCCTATCAGGTGAACGAGCGGCTGAACCTGATCGCCGGCCTGCGCTGGGAAACGGAAGAGCGGACGCTCAAGAGCGGCGGCACCTATGTCGCGCCCAATCCGCCGCCGCCCGCCGTCACCTACGACACCGACCTCAACGAAGTCTCGGGTCGACTGGGGCTGGAGTATAAGGTCACCGATGACGCCCTGTTCTACGCTAGCGTGGCGCGCGGCGTGAAATCTGGCGGCTTCACCACCTACAACGCCACCTCTGCGACCCCGTTCAAGCCGGAAATCGTCATCGCCTATGAGGCGGGCATCAAGTCCGACCTGTTCGATCGCCGCCTACGTCTGAACGGCGCCCTGTTCTACTATGACTACAAGGACCAGCAAGTTCAGGGGCTGGAATACGACCGCGATACCGGCCGCCTCGGCAAGATCACCAACGTGCCCAAGTCGCACATCATGGGCGGTGAGATCGAGCTGACCTGGGTGCCGATGGACGGCCTGACCATCAGCCAGAACATCGGTTACAAGACCGGCGAGTATGATGAATACAACGCCATCGACGGACCGGCGACCGACGCCGCCAACCCGGTCGACGGCCCCTGGGACGTCATCATCACCAACGACCGCTCCGGCGAACGCCTGGCCTTCCCTAAGATGAACTACGGCGGCGCCATCTCCTATGACTGGGAAATGGCGGGCTGGGAGCTTCGCGCCGAGACCAACTACAACTACCGCGACGAACTCTACTCGCTCAGCGCCTCGTCGATCATCGAGCCCTTCTGGCTGTGGAACTCCAACTTCAGCGTTTCACCGGCCGGGGCCAACTGGCGGGCGGGCCTGTGGGTGCGCAATATGTTCAACACCTACTATGAAGAGACCCGCAACGGCTTCAACAGCTCGTCGCGGCCGACCACCTCGCCCAGCCAGGGCCGCACCTACGGCGTGCGCCTGTCGATGGACTTCTAAGGCTTCCTCCCAAGCAGGGCGGGTCGGCTTCGGCTGGCCCGCCCTGCGCCTTTTGACTGATGAACTGATGTCCTTTCCGTCTTCCCGCCTTGATCGCCGCGCCCTGGTGACGGGTCTGGTCGTCGCTCCCGCCGTGCTCAGTTTCGGCCGGGCGCAGGCGGGCGGCGCCTATCTGTTCCCGCTCGGCGTCGCCAGCGGCGATCCGGCCCACGACGGCTTCGTTATCTGGACCCGGCTGGCGGCTGATCCCCATGCCGCCGATGGGCTTGGCGGCTTGTCGGGCGCCATCCCCGTACGCTGGGAAGTCTCCGCCGACGACCAGTTCCGCCGCATCGTCGCCGCCGGGAACGTGACCGCCTCGACCGACGCGGCGCACAGCGTCCATATCGAGGTAACGGGTCTCGCCCCTCACCGCCCCTACTGGTATCGCTTCATCGCCCAGGGCCAGCTGAGCCCGACCGGCCGCGCCCTGACCACGCCCGCTCCGAACGCCGCCGCCGACCGCCTGCGTCTGGCCGTCGCCTCCTGCTCGCACTGGGAGCGCGGCTATTTCAGCGCCTATGGCCATATGGCCGACGAGCAGCCCGACCTGACCCTGTTCCTGGGCGACTACATCTATGAATACAGCCTGGTGCCGGACCGCGCCGACCAGGTGGTGCGCCCTTACAACCTCGAGGAAGCGACATCGCTGGCGGGCTATCGCAACCGCTACGCCCTGCACAAGACGGACGCCAACCTGCAGCGCCTGCACGCCGTCGCCCCCTGCATCGCCGTGTGGGACGACCACGAGGTTCAAGACGACTATTCCGGCGTCTGGTCCAAGATGTCGGGCGTGTCGCCCAACGATTTCCTGCAGCGCCGCGCCGCCGCCTATCAGGCCTTCTATGAGGCCATGCCGATCCGCCGCACGCGCCTGAGCGCCGCCCTGCAGATGCCCATCTATCGCCGCGTCCGTTACGGGAACCTCGCTGAGTTCTTCATGCTGGACGGCCGCCAATACCGTTCGAAACAGCCGTGCAGCGACGGCGAAAACGGCGGCAAGGGCCAGATCGTCACTGACGCGACCTGCACCGACCGATTGGACCCGTCACGCACCTTCCTCGGCTTCGAGCAGGAGCGTTGGCTCTATGACGGCCTGGCCCGCGCCGAGGCGCGCTGGAATATCCTGGGCCAGAATCTGGTCATGGCGGGCCTGCGTCTGGCCCGCAGCCCGGCCGAGGAAAACCGCTACTGGACCGACACCTGGGACGGCTTCCCCGCCGCGCGCGACCGCCTGACCGGCGCCCTGTCCGAGTTGAAGCCGTCCAACCCGGTGGTGCTCAGCGGCGACTACCACTCCTTCTGGACCAATGACGTGAAGCTGGACAGCCGCGACCCGTCATCGGCCACCGTGGCGACCGAGTTCGTCGGCACCTCCATCACCTCGACCGGCCCCAGCTATGAAGGCCTGATGGCCGTCATGCCCAATAATCCGCAGGTGAAATTCTTCGACAGCCGCCCGCGCGGCTATATGTCGATCGACGTGCGCCCCGACCGCATGGATACGCGCTATCAGGTCATCAGCGACGTGCGCGATCCCAAGGCCAGCCTGTCGACCCTGAAATCCTGGACCGTTGAATCGGGCCGCCCCGGCGCCGTCGCCGCATGATCCTTTCCGACCGGAGTTCCGCCATGACCACCCCGCGCCTCGCTTCTTCTCTCATCGCCATGGGCTTCGCCCTGGCCCTGGGCGGTTGCGCCGGCGCGGTTTCGACGCAGACGGCGGCAGTCGTCGCCCCCGCCGCGCCCGTGACCTTCTGGGAGGGCTTCCGCGATCACCCGCACGGCTATCTGACGGCCGAGAACACGCCCAACGCCGCCAACTTCCTGCCGCCGCCGCCCGCCGAAGGCTCCCTGCGCGAACAGGCCGACATCGCCGCCTATCGTGAGATGCGCGCGCTGGAAGGGACCGAACGCTGGGAGATCGCCCGAGCCGACAATGAGATCGAGACGCCCGGCGCTCCCCGCGCCTTCGACTGCGCCCTCGGTTTCAAATTCCAGCCGGAACAGATGCCGACCCTGACCCTGCTAATGGGCAAGATGCTGGGCGATCTGGAGATGATCCAGACCCCAGCCAAGAAGGGTTATTTCCGCAAGCGCCCCTTCGTGGTCGAACCTCTGCCGACCTGCATCGCGCCCGAGGTCTGGCTGGCGGCCAGCGGCTCCTATCCCTCGGGCCACTCGGCGCTGGGCTGGGCCTGGTCGTTGGTGTTGGCCGAACTGGCGCCCGACCGCGCCGACGCCATCCTGCGCCGAGGTCTGGCCTATGGCGAAAGCCGTGCGGTCTGCGGCGTCCACTATCCCAGCGACGTCGAGGCGGGCCGCATCGTCGGCGCGACCATCGTCACCCGGCTGAAGGCCGATCCGGCGTTCCAGGCCGACTTCGCCAAGGCCAAGGAAGAGTTCGACGCCGCCCGCGTCGCCGCAACCGAGGCCACGGCCGCCTGCCCCGCCTCGCTGGCGCGCCAGCCGTGGTGAGGCGCGCTTAATCAATGGCGTGAGTGCAAATCCATGACGTAGGCTGACGAAGATCGGCCACGTCGCAAGGGGGAGATCGAGGGCAGGTGACGAAGACAGGGGCGACACGCGTCGCGACAGCATCCCGACGGCGCGGCCGGAACGGCGGACTTCGGTTCAGCCTGATCACGCTTATGCTGTCGCTGGCCCTGTGCGTCGTCTGGGGCCTGACGGCGCCGCAGGTTCAGGCGCAGGCGCCGCGTGACCGACTGTTGCTGGGCCTGCCGCTGGAGCCGCCCAACCTCGATCCGACCTCGGGCGCAGCAGCGGCGGTGGATGAAGTCGTCTACGCCAACGTGTTTGAGGGCCTGACCCGGCTGACCCAAAACGGCGCCGTCGCCCCGTCCCTGGCCGAGTCGTGGGAAGCCGCCCCCGACGGCTTGACCTGGACCTTCCACCTGCGGCGCGGCGTGACATTTTCGGACGGCTCGCCGTTCGACGCCGTCGTCGCCAAATTCTCTCTCGACCGCATCACGGCCGAAGGCTCCACCAACGCCCAGAAGGCCCTGTTTGAGCCGATCCGCAACGTCGAGGTCGTCGATCCGGCGACTCTGCGCATCCACCTGTCGCGGCCGATGGCGACCCTGCCCTACGTTCTGGCATGGGGCGACGCGGTCATGGTCTCGCCCAAGAGCGCCGCGACCAACGCCGTCACCCCCATTGGCACCGGCCCGTTCAAGCTGCAGAGCTGGCAGCGCGGCAGCCAGCTGACCTTGATCCGCCGCGACGGCTACTGGGGGCCTGCGCCTCGCCTGAACACCGTCGTCTTCCGCTTCATCAGCGATCCGACCGCCGCCTTCGCCGCCGTCAGCGCCGGCGACGTGGACGCCTTCCCCAACTATCCCGCGCCCGAAAACGTCGCCCAGTTCCAGCGCGACCCGCGCTTCCGAGTCGTCGTCGGCGCCTCGGAGGGCAAGGTCATTCTGGGGATCAACAACACCAGGGCCCCGTTCAACGACGTGCGGGTGCGCCGCGCCCTGTCCTACGCCATCGACCGCGACGCCCTGATTCAGGGCGCCATGTTCGGCTTCGGCCAGCCGATCGGCAGCCACTATTCGCGTCAGGCGCCGGGCTATGTCGACCTGACCGGCCTCTATCCGCACGACCCGGCCAAGGCGCGTCAGCTGCTGGCCGAGGCGGGCTATCCCAACGGCATCGACGTGACGCTGCGCCTGCCGCCCCGCCCCTACGCCCGGCGCAGCGGCGAGGTGCTGATCTCGCAACTGGCCCAGGCGGGCATCCGCGCCAGGATCGAGAATCTGGAATGGGCCCAGTGGCTGGATCAGGTGTTCAAGCGCCGCCAGTTCGACCTGACCATCGTCGAGCACGTCGAGCCGATGGATTACGACATCTATGGCCGCAAGGACTATTACTTCGGCTACGACAGTCCCGCCTTCGACGCCCTGCTGGCCGAAGTAAACACCGCCCCTGACGAGCCGACGCGCAACCGCCTGCTGGGCGACCTGCAACGCCGCATCGCCGATGACGCGGTCAACGGCTTCCTGTTCCAGTCCTCGCGCATCGGCGTGTGGAAGGCGGACGTGAGCGGCCTGTGGATCAACGGCCCCATCGCCGCCAATGACGTGACCGGCGCCTACTGGACCGGCGCGGGCGCCGCGACGACCGCCAGCGCCGAGCGCACCGGCGGCGGCCTGCCCTGGGGCTGGATCAGCCTGATTGCGGGCGCGGCGCTCCTCGTCTTCGTCGCCTGGCGCTTCGGCGCCGCCTGGCTGCTGAAGAAACTGGGCGGTCACGCCCTGACGCTGCTGGCGGCAACCGTGGTCATCTTCCTGCTGCTGCAGGTCGTGCCGGGCGATCCGGCCAGCTATATGATGGGGTTGAACGCCAGCCCCGAGAGCATCGCCGCCCTGCGCCAGCAGATGGGCCTCGAAGGCTCGGGCCTTGAGCGCTACTTCGCCTGGCTCGGGGACCTGCTGACCGGAAAGTTCGGGACCAGCTACACCTATCAGGTGCCGGTCGGCGGCCTGATCGCCGAACGTCTGGCCGTCTCGGCGCCGCTGGCCCTGATGGCCACCGTCCTGTCGCTGCTGGTCGCCCTGCCCATCGGCGTCACCGCCGCCAGCCGCAGGGGAACGGCCATCGACACCGGCCTGATCGGCGTGACGCAGGTCGGCGTCGCCCTGCCCAACTTCTGGATCGCCATGCTGCTGATCCTGCTGTTCTCGGTGAACCTGGGCTGGTTCTCGGCGGGCGGCTTCCCCGGTTGGAGCGCCAGCTTCTGGCCCGCCTTCAAGGCCCTGATCCTGCCCGCCGTGGCTCTGGCCGCGCCGCAGGCCGCCATTCTCGCCCGCGTCCTACGCACCGCCCTGCTCGACACCATGAACGAGGACTATGTCCGCACCGCCCGCGCCAAGGGCCTGAGCGTCAACCAGGCCCTATGGCGCCACGCCCTGAGGAACGCCTGGATCCCGGTCCTGACTATCCTCGGCCTTCAGTTTCCCTTCCTGCTGGCGGGCGGCATCATCATCGAGAACGTCTTCTCCCTGCCCGGCCTCGGCCGACTGGTGTTCCAGGCCATCACCCAGCGCGACCTGATCGTGGTCCAGAGCGTGGTGGTGGTACTGGTCTTCGCCGTGGTTCTGGTCAGCTTCCTGATCGACCTGGCCTATCTGTTCGCTGATCCGCGCCTGAGGGGACGCCGCGCATGACCGACGCCCCCGCTATCACCGCCCCCGCCAAGCCCCGCGTGCGCTGGCCCCTGTCGCTGATCGTCGGCGCAGGCCTAACCGCCGTGGTGCTGGCGACCGCCCTGCTGGCCCTGGTCTGGACGCCCTATGACGTCGAGGCGGTCGACATCGCCGCCAAGCTGACCGCTCCCTCCGCCGCCCACTGGATGGGCACGGACCACTTCGGCCGCGACGTGCTATCGATGATCATGGCGGGGGCGCAGAACTCGCTCATCGTGGCCTTCGTCGCCGTCGGCATCGGCGTCGGCGTCGGCACGCCTCTGGGCCTGACCGCAGCGGCGCGCGGCGGCTGGATCGACGAACTGGTCATGCGCGGCAACGACCTGATCTTCGCCTTCCCCGCCCTGCTGCTGGCCGTGATGATCACCGCCGTCATGGGACCGGGCGCGATCAACGCCGTCATCGCCATCGGCGTCTTCAACATCCCCGTCTTCACCCGCGTGGCGCGCGGCGCGGCGCAAGGGCTGTGGACCCGCGAATACGTTCTGGCGGCCCGCACGGCGGGCAAGTCGAAAGCCCTGATCTCGGTCCAGCACATCCTGCCCAATCTGATGAGCCTTCTGGTCGTTCAGGCGGCCATTCAGTTCGCGGTCGGCATCGTCGCCGAGGCGGGCCTGTCCTATGTCGGACTGGGCGCCCAGCCGCCTGCGCCCAGCTGGGGCCGGATGCTGGCCGAGGCCCAGACCATGATCGGCTTCGCGCCATGGCTGGCCATCATGCCGGGCCTCGCCATCTTCGTGACCGTCCTGGGCCTCAGCCTGACCGGCGACGGCCTGCGCGACCTGTTCGACCCGCGCGTGCGGCGGGAGCGTTGAGCATGACCGCCCTCGATATCCGCGACCTCAGCCTGTCGATCGGGTCCACGCCGATCCTGAAGACCGTCAGCCTGTCCGTCGCCCCCGGCGAGATTCTCGGCCTCGTCGGCGAAAGCGGCTCGGGCAAGTCGATGACCGCCCTGGCCGTGTTGGGCCTGACGCCGCCGCGCGCGACCATGACGGGCGAGATCCATCTGAACGGCCAGCTCGTCTCGAACGCCCCCGACGCCGTCATGCAGCAGATGCGCGGCCGCGACGTGGGCATCATCTTTCAGGAGCCGATGACGGCACTGAACCCCGTCATGACCATCGGCGATCAGGTCGCCGAGACGGTGCGCCTGCACAAGAAGGCGTCGCGCAAGGAAGCCCTCGCCGTCGCCCGCGCCGTGCTCGACCGCGTCGGCCTGCCCACCGAGCGCTTCCCCCTGACCCGCTATCCGCACGAGTTGTCGGGCGGCCAGAGACAGCGCGTCGCCATCGCCATCGCCATCGCCCTGACGCCGAAACTGCTGATCGCGGACGAGGCGACGACAGCGCTGGACGTGACGACCCAGGCTCAGGTGCTGGACCTGCTGAAGCGGCTGGTGCGCGAGGACGGCATGGGCCTGATCCTCATCACCCACGATCTCGCCGTCGTGGCCGAAACCGCCGACCGTCTGGCGGTGATGAAGGACGGCGAACTGGTCGAGGAAGCGCCCGTCGACCGCATCCGCACCGGCATGGCCCACGCCTATTCCCAGCGCCTGCTGGCCAACGCCACCCACGCGCCGACGCGCCTCAGCGTCCCGCAAGCCGACGCCGCCCCTGTGCTTCAAGTCGAGGGCCTGGTGCGCGAATACGGCGGCGCGCCCGCGCTTTTCGGCAAGGCCAAAACATTCCGCGCTGTCGATCAGGTCAGCCTGTCGATCCAGCCGGGCGAGAGCGTCGGCCTCGTCGGCGAAAGCGGCTGCGGCAAATCCACCCTGCTGCGCGCCATCCTCGCGCTGGAAACGCCGCAGGCGGGCCGCGTCCGGGTCAAGGGCCGCGACATCACCGCCGCGCGCGGCGGCGCGCTGAAATCCATCCGCCGCGACATCCAGGTGGTGTTCCAAGACCCCTACGGCAGCTTCGACCCGCGCTGGAAGGTCAGCGACTTGGTGGCCGAAAACTTCCACCTGCTGGACACCCGCCCCAGCCCCGCCGAGGCCCGTCGCCGCGTCGACGAAATGCTGGAGCGCGTGGGTCTGAACAGCGCCGCCGCCGACCGCTACCCGCACGAGTTCTCGGGCGGCCAGCGCCAGCGCATCGCCATCGCCCGCGCCCTGATCACCGAGCCGTCGGTCATCTGTCTGGACGAGGCGGTGTCGGCGCTGGACGTCTCGGTGCGGGCGCAGGTGCTAGACCTGCTGGCCGATCTGTCGGATCGCCTCGGCCTGTCCTATCTCTTCGTCACCCACGACCTCAGCGTCGTGCGCACCGTGACGGATCGCCTGCTGGTCATGCAGGCCGGAAAGATCGTCGAACAGGGCGAAACCGCCGCCGTCTTCGCCGCGCCATCGCATCCCTATACGCAGAAACTTCTGGCGGCGACGCCGGATCTGGTCCGCAATAAAGCTCTGGAAAAGGAAACCGCCGGATGAACCGCAGAACCGTCCTCGGCTCGGCCCTGATCGGCGCCGCAGCCTCCGCCGCTGGCGCCGCCAGCGCCAAACCCGCCGCTCAATCCGCAGCCCGAACGGCCGGTCGCACCGGGCCGCTCAATCTCATCACTGACGTCGAGGGCCTCAAGGTGGGTCAGGCGCATGACGCGGGCGTCCGCACCGGCGTCACCGTCATCCTGGCCGAAAAGCCCGCCACGGCCGCCGTGGATGTGCGCGGCGGCGGCCCCGCCGGGCGCGAGACCGACGTGCTGCGCCCCGAAAATCTGGTGCAGGAGGTGGACGCCATCATCCTGTCGGGCGGGTCGGTCTATGGCCTGGGTTCCGCCGACAGCGTCGCGGCCTGGATGGGGATGCGCGGGCGCGGCTACGGCATGGGCGGGGCGCCGGGCGTGCCGCCCTCGCCCATCATCCCGACCGCCTGCCTCTACGACCTGGCCAACGGCGGGAACAAGCGGTGGGAGATGGAGCCGCCCTACCGCCGCCTGTCGGTTCAGGCGCTGGAGGCCGCGGGCGACCGCTTCGACCTCGGCACGGCGGGCGCCGGCTATGGCGCCGAGGCCGGCGCGCTGAAGGGCGGCATCGGCTCGGCCTCGGCGGTCATGGCCTCGGGCTGGACGGTCGGCGCCATCGTGGCGGTCAACAGCGTCGGCTCGGTCGTGGCGCCGGGCGGCAAGAGCTTCTGGGCCGCCCCCTATGAGATCGGCGACGAGTTCGGGGGCCTCGGCTCATCGGGCCTGCACGCCTCGGCCGAAGACTGGGGCGCGTCCAAATTCCAGCCCCAGCCGCGCGAGAACACCACCATCGCCTGCATCGCCACCGACGTGGCCCTGACCCGCGTGGAGCTTCAGCGCATGGCCATCATGGCGCAGGACGGCATGGCCCGCGCCATCCGCCCCGCCCACGCGCCCTTCGACGGCGACACCCTGTTCAGCCTGTCCACCGGCAAGAAGACCATCGACAATCCGGCCCTGCGTCAGGTCGTGGTCGCTCAGCTCGGCAACGTCGCCGCCGACGTGCTGGCTCGCGCCGTGGCGCGCGGCGTCTATCACGCCACCAACTATGAAGGCGTCACCGGCAAGACCTGGCGGGAGATGTAATCAATGACCCTTCTCCCCACCGGGGAGAAGGGCTTTAGATCGGCGCGCCGGGCGGAACCGCCTGCGCCACAGGCAGCGTCTCGCTGAGCGTCTTCAGCCCCTCGACCGGGCCGGTCAGAGCTTCCGCCAGATAGGCGCACTGCGCTGTCTCCAGCCGGTCGCCGCGGCAGCGTTTCAACTGCTCGCCGAACCGCCGCGCGCTGTCGCGCACCGCGCCCTGAGCCGTCGAGGACAGGTCCTTGCCCTGGATCAGCGCAGCCAGATGGGCGGCGTAACGGGCGCGGGCGACGCGGCGCAATTCGGCCTGACGCGGGTTCAGCGCCGCGCCCGGCCCGACCGCGACCGCCACCCGGTCCAGCGTCTCGACCAGACCCAGTTGTCCCGGATCACGACGTTCCTGCTCGACCAGACGGTTCAACCGCTCGGGCGCCAGCAGGGTCTCGAACACCACCTCCGTCGCCGAGGCGGCGGCCGAGGAGGGATCGAAGACCGCATCGGTCTTGCTCTCGAACAGTTCGATCTGCATCTGCCGGTCAGAACTGCCCGACTGCACCGAGGACAGCAGGTCGAGGACCCCGTCCGGCATGTCCAGCACCTCAGGCGACAGGGCCTGCATCAGGGCCTCAAGCGCGCCGCGCTGACGGTCGGCGGTAATGGCCTCCGCCCGCTCATGGCCGTCGCCCTTGACCGCATAGGCGTAGTCGACGCCGCCGACCAGACGCCCCACCGCCGTCGTCTGATAGCGGTGATACAGATAGATGGGCACGATCACGCGACGCAGGTCCGCCGCCGCCGCTCCGTCCGGCAGATTGTCCAGACCGAAGCGCGACAGGGCGATGCGGCGCACGGCCAGGGTATTGGCGAACTCGGCCGTCGGGTCCTCGCCGTTGTCCCACATGGCGCCATAGGCCTGAAGGCTGCCCAGCGGCCTGGTGTCGCCGTCCGAGACGAAGCGATAGCCCCTGGCTTGCGCCTCGGCCGCCAGGGCCGCGCGGCGCGACATCGGGTTCTGGCCCGGCGTGTCGCCATAGAGCCAGTCCACGACATAGCGGTCCCAGGCGCCGACGCCCGTCGTATAGGCGCGGCTGAAGTCCAGACGATCGCCGTCCGCGATGACCCAGGGCGCCGGATAGTCCATGACCGAGGCGCGGTCCTCATACGTCGAGGCCGCAAAGTTATGGGAAATGCCCAGGGCGTGGCCGATCTCGTGCGCCGACAGGTGGCGCAGGCGGTGGTAGGCCAGACGATCGGGATCGTCCTCGCCCCCCGTCCCGGCGCGGGCGGCGCCGACCAGTCCCTCAATGATCATCTTGTCCTGACGGTCGCGCAGCGAGCCCAGCTGCACCACGCCGCGCACGATCTCGCCGGTGCGGGGGTCGTTGACGCTGGTCCCCGTCGACCAGCCGCGCGTCTCGCGGTGAACCCAGGAGATGATGTTGTAGCGGGCGTCCATCGGATGCGCCCCCTCGGGCAGCAGCTCGACCCGGAAGGCGTTGAGATAGCCGACCTGTTCGAAGGCCTGCGCCCACCAATTGCCGCCCTCGATCAGGGCCTCGCGGATGGCCGGCGGGGCGGCGCGATCGACGTAGAAGACGATGGGCTTCTTCACCGGCGAACGGGCGGCCGTCGGATCGGTCTTCTCCAGCCGGAAGCGCCGGGCCAGACGGCTGACCACCGGCGTGTCCAGATCGGCGGCGAAGTCGGTCACCATCACCTGGGCCGAGGTGCCCGAACGCGGATCATGCAGGACCGGGGTGAAGCCATCGTCCGGCAAGCGGATGAAGGAGTGACGCACCGCCAGGGTGACCGAGCGTGTTTCGGGCGAGACGCGCGACAGCTCGCCGCCCGGCTCGTCGCTGGTGAAGGTCTGGACCGTCTGGAACTCGACGTTGTCGGGGAAGACCAGAGTCTCGGCGACGTCGACATAGCCGAGATTGGGCGACGGCTTGAAACTGCCCAGCTTGGCCCGTTTCAGCCGCCCCACGGCGTTGACGGCGTCCCGCTCCAGGAAACCGGACAGATCCACCGTGACGGACCCGTCGGCTCCGGTCTCCGCCACCTCGCCCGACCACACGACCGGCGAGACGAAGGAGGCGGCGACCGCATTGACCTGATCGGGATCAGCGTCGACGGCGCGGAAACGATGGTTCTCGAAGGCGGCGAAGACGCGGTCTCCGACCTGACGAAACACCACGATCTGAGCCTGCCCCAGGCCCGAGCGGTCCAGTCCCGCTCCGTCCATGCCGAGGCCCGCCGACAGACCCGGCTGATAGAGATACCGTCCCAGCACCCCGTCCGCGCCCGGCGCCGGCAGACGCACCGAAACCTTGCCCTTGCGGCTGTCCTGGCGGACGCCGAAGAGGCCGTCCTGCCAGGCCGCCGGCGACGCCGCCGCCGTCGCCGTCGGCGCGGACTGCGCCCCCGCAGGAGCCGCAGCTCCGGCCAACACCAGGCCGGCGGCGCCCGCCAGCAGAACCTTGCGCAACATCGGCTTCCCCCTCCGACGGATTCAACAGCGGACGTTCAGACCACCGAACGCCTCGAACGGCAAGCGGTCGGTCAGCGGACGCCCAAGGCCAGGGCGTCCGGACGTCGGGTGTCGGCGGCCCCCAGGAACCGATCCCCGTCCACCATGATGGATTGGGTGCTGCCCATGGTCATCGACGGTCGCACCGTATGGCCGCGCTCGCGCAGCAGGCGCTCCACGTCGGGCGAGAAGCCGCCTTCCAGCTCCAGCGGGCTGTCGCCCCCGCCCTGGTTCAGGCGAGGACGCATGGCCGCCTCGGCCACGTTTAGGTTGTGGTCCACGACGTTGGAGATCAGCTGAACCATGGTGGCGATGATGTAGCCGCCGCCGGGCGTGCCGGTGATCAGCCAGGGCTTGTCGTCCTTGAACACGATCATCGGCGTGATGGTCGAGCCCAGGCGCTTGCCCGGCGCGGGCGAGTTCGGCTCCCCGCGCGTGCCCCAGGAGAAGTTGTCCAGGTGGTTGTTCAGCAGGATGCCCGTCCCGACCGGAGCGACGTGCGCGCCGTAGGAGTTGGACAGGGTGTAGGTGTTCGACACCGCATTGCCGAAGGCGTCCGCCACCGAATAGTGGGTCGTGTCCTGGCTCTCATAGGGATAGGGATTGCCCTCCGGGATGTCCGCCGCCTTCAGCGTGCGGTCCAGGGCGATCAGCTTGACACGCTCAGCGGCGAATTCCTTGCTGGCCAGGCCGTGGGCCGGGGTGGTCCACTGCGGCGCGCCCCCGATCAGGCGACGGTCCGACGAGGTGATCTTCATCGCCTCCGAGATCAGGTGCAGGCTGTCGACGCTGCCCCAGCCCATGGCCTTCAGGTCGAAATGCTCCAGCAGATTCAGCGCCTCGGCGACGCTGACGCCCGAGGCCGTCGGCGGCATGAAGGAGATGCGATTCCCACGATAGCTGCCCCAGATCGGCTCGGACACGTCGGCGCGATAGGCGGCCATGTCCTCCAGGGTGATCACGCCGCCCTGGGCCTGGATGCCGGCCACGATCTGGCGCGCCAGTTCGCCCTTGTAGAATTCGTCCGCCCCGCCGCGCGCCACCTTGCGCAGGCTTTCAGCCAGCAGGGGCTGACGGAAGGTCTCGCCCGCGCGATAGACCGAGCCGTCCGGCTTCAGATAGGCCTCGCGCGCGCCCGGATCCGTCGCCAGGACCCGCGCCCGGCCCGCCGTGGCGTCCGCCTCCCCGTCCGACAGGACATAGCCCTCCTCGGCCAGGCGGATCGCCGGCGCGACCAGATCGGCCCAGGGCATGGAGCCGAAGCGCGAATGCGCCTCCCACAGGCCCATCACCGTGCCGGGCACCGAGACGTTGATGAAGCCCGACGGCTTGGAACGGTCGAACCTGCCGTCCGGCCCCAGCAGAAGCTCAGGCGTCGTCGCGGCGGGCGCCGCGCCGTAATAGTTGACGGCGATGTCCTGCGCCGGTCGGTCCGCCGTGGCGGCCATATGCACGATCATGTAGCCCGAGCCGCCGATGTTGCCCGCGCGTGGCAGGGTGACGGCCTCGGCGAAGGCCACGGCCACGGCCGAATCCACCGCATTGCCGCCCTGGCGCAGGATCTCGACGCCGACGCGGGTGGCCGGATCGCTCTGGCTGACCACCATGCCGCCCCGCCCGACCACCGGGCTGTGGATCTGGCCATAGTTGACGATGTCGCCGCCGCTGCCCGTCGTCGGACGAACCTGGGCCGCCTGCTGCGCTAGGCCGGGCCCGGCCAGCAGCATGAGCGCCGCCGCCGAAACCGCCGTCGCCGCTCTCGTGAAACCAAAACGCATGCTGTTCCCCCGCCGCAAATCCCGCCCGCAGCCGCCGACAAAACAGCCTCGGCGCTGACGACAGGACAACCTTGTCAATATCCATAGCGATAGCATTGCTGAAAAGCGCACCTCAAGGGTGATTCTTAGCGATTATCGCGCTCAATATCTCGGATATCGGCAATATTTATTCTGCAGAGGTTGACGCCTCGTCTATGGCCGCTTTTAGTCCGAACCGAGGCAAGTCGCCGCGCGCGCAGGATTCTATCCGGAGGCGCTCAAGGATTTCGTCTCTTCGAAAAAATTTGGTCGGGTAACAGGCGCCTCATCGAAGGGAACCGCACTGACCGCAAACGGGGATGCAGATGTCATGAGTTCAATCTTTGCGCGTCACAGCATGAAAACGGCCCTGCTGGCCACCACAGCCCTGTTGGGCACTACGACGGCAACCGCCCAGGAGGCCTCGCAGGAGGCCACCCAGGTCGACGAGATCGTCGTCGTCGGCTCGCAGATCCGGGGCGCCAAGGTGACGGCGGCTCTGCCCGTCACGGTTGTCGGCGAGGAGTTGATTCAGGCCACCGCCGCCACCTCCGGCGACGAACTGCTGCGCTCCATCCCGCAGATGGGCGACGTGACCTTCAACTCCTCCTACCTGCCGGCCACCTCGAACTCGGCGCGGGGCGACACTGGTTCGGTGAACCTGCGCAACCTCGGCATCGGCAACACCCTGGTGCTGCTGAACGGCCGCCGCGTGGTGGGCCACCCGACGTCGCAGGCGAACGAGCACCTGGTTCCGGTGCTGACCTACAACACCAACGCCATCCCGGTGTCGGGCCTGAAGCGGCTCGAGGTGCTGCGCGACGGAGCCGCCGCCATCTACGGCGCCGACGCCGTGGCCGGCGTGGTCAACACCGTCCTGCGCGACGACATGAACAACTGGACGGTGTCGAGCCAGTATGGCGGCGCCGAAGGCACCGGCATGCGGGAGTTCAACTTCTCCCTCTACGGCGGCAAGGACATCGCCGAGGGGCGCGGCAACGTTTCCCTGTTCTTCAACTACGATCACCGCGACGAGCTGACGACGCTGGAGCAGGACTATACCGCCTCCGACGATAAGCGGCCGCTGTTCGCCGGAACCGGTTTCGAGAACAATTCCTCGCTCAACGGCGTGTCCTCCCTGACGCCATGGGGACAGTTCACCCTGAACAGCCCGGCCACCTACGGCGGCGAATCCTTCACCACCTTCACCATCCAGCCGGATTCGATGGCGAACTGCGCCGCAAGCCTGGGCAACGGCCTGTGTCTCAAGAAGACGACGACAGTGGACCCGGCCCTTCGCGCTGACACCGCACAGGAAGACCTCACGGTCATCCCGGAAGTCGATCGCTTCAATCTGTTCCTGACCGGCCGCTACCAGATCAACGACGCGGTCGAGGCATTCGGCGAACTGGGCGGATATTACGCCAAGTCCCACGCTCGCCAGGCGCCGATCAACACCCTGTCCTCGGTCGTCATGACCATTCCCGGCACGAACTATTACAACCCCTTCGGCCAGGACATCCGCCTGACCGGCTACCGCTTCAACGACATGGGGCCGATCAACGTCGACGTCACCAATCAGCAATACCGCATCCTGGGCGGCCTGCGCGGGGACTGGCGCGGCTGGAACTGGGAATCGGCCCTGCTATGGTCCGAGGCCTCAGCCAAGGACGTGTCCGACAACATCTCGACGACCCGACTGGCCGAGTGGGCGGCCAAGTCGACACCTGACGCCTATAATTTCTTCAACGGCGGCGATCCGGCCAACCCGCGTTTCGGCGACGCCACCCCGTCGGACCAGGCGGCCCTGGACGCCATTCGCGTCGACATGGTGCGCAAGACCAAGACGGAGCTGGGCCTGTGGGACTTCAAGGTTTCGCGCCCTGACCTGTTCCAGTTGCCCGCCGGTCCGGTCGGCATGGCCGCCGGAATCGAGTTCCGCACCGAGACCCAGTTGGACGACCGTGACAGCCGTATCGACGGGACCATCCGCTATACGGACAAGTCCGGCGCCACCTACAGCGACCTGATCAACTCGGCTGAGAACCCCGACACCTACGGCGAACGGGACGTCTTCTCGGCCTATCTCGAGTTCGCCGCCCCGCTAGTCTCGCCCGAAATGGGCGTCCCTCTGGTGCATAACCTGGAAGTCCAGCTCGCGGGCCGCTTCGAGAACTATTCGGACTTCGGCGACGTGGCCAAGCCCAAGATCGCCGCCGCCTGGGACCTCGTCGACGGCTTCCGCGTCCGCGGCTCCTGGGCCCAGGGCTTCCGCGCCCCCAACCTTGAGCAGATCAACGCCACGGTGATCACCCGCTCCAACAGCTCCAACGACTATGCCTATTGCGAGGCCCTGATCCGTCGCGGCGCCATGACCGGGATGAACCAGTGCGGAGCCTCCTACACGCCGCCGACCAGCTTCCCCGACTACACCAGCATCAGCACCACCCACGTCCGGAAGCTCACCGCCGAGCGACGCTCGGGTAACCCGGACTTGCAGCCCGAAGAATCAGAAACCCTGTCGTTCGGTCTGGTCGTCCAGCCGCGCTTCCTGCCTGAGCAACTGGGCGACTTCACCTTCACCGCCGACTGGTGGAAGGTCGAACAGACCGGCATGGTCGGCCTGTTCCGCGGCCAGAACGCTCTGATCCTGGACTACCTGCTGCGTAAGCAGGGCAGCTTCAACCCCAACGTCGTCCGCGCCGACGCCACGGCGGCTGATCAGGCCATCTTCGCCGGCACCGGCCTGGCGGCGGCGGGCGAGGTCCTCTACGTCACCGACGCCTATACCAACCAGCAGCCCCAGACGGTCGAGGGCCTGGATCTGGGCGCGATGTGGAGCCTGCGCGGCACCAGCATCGGCGACTTCAGCCTGAATCTGAACGTCTCTCATCTGCTGAAATACTATCTGGAGATGTCGCCGGGCATGGCGGATCTGACCGCAGCGCGCGAGTCGGGCGAGATCGACCCTGCCATCACCTTCGGGGGACGGATGGGCGACATGATCGCCGATCTGGGCCGTCCGGAGTGGAAGTGGTCGCTGTCGGGCAGTTGGCGCTACCAGAACCTGACGATCGGCGCGTTCACCCAGTACATCTCGTCGCTGTACGACAGCAGCCTGGTCAACTCGGCCGGCGACTACTGGACGGTGGATTCGACCATTACGGCCAACCTGTACGCCGAGTATCAGTTCGACGACGGCTTGCTGTCCGACACGGCGGTTCGCGTCGGCCTGCGCAACATCACCGACGAGCAGCCGCCTCTGTCCGGCGCCGGCTATGTCGGAACGGTCTACCAGCCCTACGGTCGTTACTGGTACGCCAGCATCCGCAAGACCTTCTGATCAGCCTTTCATCGTTCAGGGGCGGCAGGCGAAGGCGCCTTCCGCCCCTTTGCTTTTTCTGTTTCCGGAGTTTCCCCATGAAGCCCGTCTCGATGCGAACCCTCGCCCTCGCCGCCGCCCTCGTCGGCTTCGCCTCCCCCGCCCTGGCCGGGGAGTTGTCGCCCCAGGCGCAACGACAGATCACCTCGACCGTCGACCGCAACCAGGCCGCCCTCGACAGCGCCGCGCTGGAAATCTGGAAGTTCGCCGAGTTGGGCTATCAGGAGACCCAGAGCTCGGCCCTGCTCCAGGGCCAACTTCGCGACGCGGGTTTCACCGTGACCCCCGGCATCGCCAATGAGCCGACCGCCTTCCTCGCCAGCTTCAAGACCGGCGAGGGCCCGGTCATCGCGGTCCTGGCCGAATACGACGCCCTGCCCGGCCTGTCGCAGACCCTGAGCCCGGTCCAGGAATCGGCGGGCGGCCACGCGGGCCACGGCTGCGGCCACAACCTGTTCGGCGCCGCCTCGGTCCACGCCGCCATCGCCGTGAAGGCCTGGATGGAGGCCA
The DNA here is from genome assembly GCF_037055245.1 of Brevundimonas olei. Lineage (GTDB taxonomy): Bacteria > Pseudomonadota > Alphaproteobacteria > Caulobacterales > Caulobacteraceae > Brevundimonas > Brevundimonas olei. The sequence goes on along the minus strand of NZ_CP146369.1, from coordinate 1,270,189 downwards.
ACAACATCAAGGGCGAACTGCGCGTCTACGGCACGCCCGCCGAGGAAGGCGGCTCGGGCAAGGTCTATATGGTGCGCGACGGCCTCTTCGATGACGTCGACGTCTCGCTGCACTGGCACCCCGGCAATGTGAACTCGGCCCGCCAGGGCGACACCATGGCCAACGTCTCGGGCAAGTTCCGCTTCTACGGCACCGCCTCCCACGCCGCCGCCGCGCCCGACAAGGGCCGCTCGGCGCTCGATGGCGTCGAGTCCCTGAACTACATGGTCAACATGATGCGCGAGCACGTGCCGGACCGCACCCGTATCCACTACGCCATCACCGACGGCGGCAAGGCGCCGAACGTCGTCCCGGCCTATGCCGAAGCCTATTACTACGTCCGCCACAACGATCCGGAGATCGTGCGCGACGTGCTGGAGCGGGTGAAGCTGGCGGCCGACGGCGCCGCCCTGGGCACCGGCACCCGCGTCGAGTTCGAAGCCATCGGCGGCGTCTATTCCATGCTGCCCAACGAGGCCCTGATGCACGTCATGGACCGCAACCTGCGTTCGGTCGGCGGCATCACCTGGACGCCCGAGGAAATCGCCCTGGCGACCGAGATCCAGAAGACCCTGACCACCCAGCCTGACCTGGCCTCGGTCGGTCAGATCGAGGACGCCGTGATCGGCGGCGACTTCGGCGGCTCGACCGACGTTTCGGACGTGTCCTGGGTCACGCCGACGGTGGGGCTGTCCACGGCCACCTTCGTCCCCGGTTCAGCAGGCCACTCCTGGCAGAACGTGGTGGCCGCCGGCACGACCATCGGTCTGAAGGGCGCGCACCTGGCGGCCAAGACCCTGGCCCTGACCACCGCCGAACTGTTCCAGAGCCCGGACACGATCGCCGCCGCCAAGGCCGAGTTCGAGCAGCGTCGCGGTCCGAACTTCGAATACCGTGCGCTGCTGGGCGACCGCGCTCCGGCGCTGAACTACCGCGACTGACCCGTCGTGGCCCTCGGGCTCGTCCCGAGGGCCTTCGTCGTCGCCTTCGCTGTCGCGTCAGTTCGCTGGATGCTGAGCGGCCAGGTCCTTGAGATACTGCCCCATGGATCGCGGCGCCCGTCCAAGCGCAGCGGTCAAGGCCAGGCTGTTGCCGCCCATGCCGTAATTCGAATAGTGCTCATACACTTTTTCAAGCAGATCAACTTGGTCTTCCGAATAGGGCAAGCTGACACGACGGGACCATTCGTCGAAGCTCAGCTCGACGGCCTCGACCTGTCGACCGATTTCCTTCGAAATCAATGCGGCGATGTCGTTGCGACTGAACATGCCCGCCGATAGCTCCAGCGTGGCGAACGCCAATGTGTCTTGCGTAAGCGCCACTGCAGCCGCTTCGGCCACGTCCCGGTAATCGACGCGCGCGATCCTGACGTCATTGGGAAAGGGCTCGCCGAAACGGCCGTCTGAAAGGATCGACGGCCAGGCCATGGCGATATTCTGCATGAAGTTCGCAGGCTGCAGGATCGTGTATTCGAGTCTGGAGGAATAAAGCGCTTCCTCTACCGGAATCTTGCTGGCGTGGTTGCTCAAGCGCGTATTGGTCGGCTGGATCACCGACGAGAAGACAAACTTCCTGACGCCGCTGCGCTCCGCAGCCTCAACCAGGGCCAGGCCCATCGCCGCCTCGTCGACGGTGAAGGCCGGACCGATATGGAAAATCCCATCCACGCCCCGTGTCGCCTCCGAGAGGCTCCCGGCATCGCGCAGGTCTCCAATGGCGATCTCGGCGGCGCCTCTCGAACGGGCGAGAGCGGCCTCGTTCTCATCGCGCACCAGAGCGCGGACGACGGCGCCGCGACGTTGCAACTCGGGGACAACCAGTCCGGCCACCCGTCCTGCGGCCCCAATGACAAGTACGGACGATTCCACGCGTTTCATCGCTATCTCCTTGGCTCGATGACAATAGAGCGACGATAAATTCTCTCGATCTCCGAGACTATTTGTTCAATCTGGAAGTCTGACTTCCACTTATCGAGATACCGAATGAGCCGCCTGGAAGATCTCGAAGCCTTCATTCGCATTGCCGAGACGGGCAGTTTGACGGCTGCGGCGCGGCGCCTCGGCCGATCGCTGCAGGCGGTCAGCCGTTCTCTCGCCTCGCTTGAAGACGACGTCGGCGTCCAACTCGTTCATCGCACCACGCGACAATCGGCGCTGAGCGAGGCGGGCCACGCCTTCTACCAACGCGTGAAGCCTGCCCTGCTGGATATTCAGGAGGCCCGGCTCGAGGCTGCCGATAGAAAATCCGCGCCTTCAGGCGTCCTTCGCATCGGCGCGCCCACCTTGTTCGGCCCCGATTTTCTGGTTCCGATCATAGCCGACTTCATGACGGCCCATCCGCAGGTCGAGATCGATCTTCAGTTGTCGGATTCCTTCGTGGATCTCGCCGCCGAAGAACTCGATCTCGTGGTGCGTATCGCCGACCTGCCGGATTCCGGTCTTCAGGGTCGAAGATTAGGCGCCCTTCGTCGCGTGGTTTTTGGCGCGCCGTCGTACTTCGAGCGACATGGACGGCCAGCCCGTCCGACCGATCTGCGCCAGCACGCCTGCATCGTCAGGACCGCCGCACAAAGGTCGGATCAGTGGGCGTTCCAGATTGACGGCAAGACGAGGCGGATCGGCGTTCGCGGCGCCTTTCGATGCAACACCATGCCTGGCGTTTATGCGGCGGTGAGTTATGGGCTCGGCCTGGGGTATTCGCCCCTGTGGCAAATCCGGCGCCTCGTCGAAACGGGACAGGTGCAGGTCATTCTCGAGGACTTCGAACCCAAGCCTGTCCCGATCCACGCGCTATGGCGCGAGAACAAGCTCCCCCCCGCCAAGGTTCGCGCCTTTGTCGACCTCCTGGCCGGACAGCTCAGGATCGAAGACCTCTGAAGGGTCGTCGCCGTCACGCCTCTATCCGGACGCCTCAACTCAATCATACCATTCGGTACAAAAAACTTGATGGGAGCTGGATCTTCGCCTACAGCCACAAATGAACCTATTGGTACAAAATGGTGAAGGCATGAAATTCCAAGGCAAAGCCGCGCTTGTTACCGGGGGCGCGCGCGGCATCGGGGCCGCAATCGTTCGACACCTGGCTTCCGAAGGCGCTGACGTCGCCTTCACCTATGCGACCTCCGACCAGTCGGCCGAGGCGTTAATTGACGCCCTGACGGTTCACGGCGGCAGGCTTCTCGGCCTCAAGGCGGATAGCCGGGATCCGACCGCGATCCGCGACGCCGTGGACCAGACGGCGGAAACGTTCGGACGCCTCGACATACTCGTCAACAACGCCGGCGTTTTCCCCGCAGGGCCGATCGAAGACGTTTCGCTTCAGGAGATTGACGATACTCTGGCGATCCACGCACGAGCCGTCTTCATCACCTCGCAAGCGGCGCTGTCGCACATGAGGGCCGGCGGACGGATCATCTCCATCGGGTCCTGCTTCGCCCAGCGCGTGCCGTATGGCGGCGTGACCCTCTATGCGATGAGCAAATCCGCCCTCATCGGCTTCACCAAAGGCCTGGCGCGCGAGGTCGGGGAACGCGGCATCACCGTCAACATTGTCGACCCCGGCTCCACCGAGACGGACATGAACCCCATCGACGGCCCCGCCGTCGCTGCGGAACTGGAGTTGATGGCGGTCAAGCGCTACGCCCAGCCCGCCGAAATCGCCGCAGCCGTCGGCTTCCTCGCGGGGGAGGAAAGCCGGTTCATCACCGGAAGCTCGCTGGCAATCGACGGGGGCTTTGCGGCCTAGCCCGTGCTCGCCTGCACCAATGCCGCCGCCCAAGGGAGAACGACATCCGATGGCCTGGGGATTGTTGGCCGTAGCCGGCCTGCTGGAGATTGTCTGGGCCCTCGCGCTGAAACAGGCGGACGGCTTTACGCGGCTATGGCCGAGCCTGATCGGCGTCGGCGTCGCCTTGCTGAGTCTGGTTCTGCTTGGCGTCGCCCTGAAGAGTCTGCCCGTGAGCATCGCCTATGCTATCTGGGTCGGCATAGGCGTCTTCGGCGTCGCGATGTTCGGGGCGCTGTTCCTCGGCGAACCCCTTTCAGGGACGAAGTTGATCTTTCTGGCGCTGATCATGATCGGCGTGGCAGGGCTGCGGGTGATGGAAACATGACGCTTCTCGACGAACCGCAGAAGACCCCGCGCCCGCCGCTCGGGCGACCGAGACGCTTTGACAGGGAAACCGCCTTGATCGCCGCCATGCGGACCTTCTGGGCGCAGGGCTATGAAGGGACGTCGATCCAGAACCTTGTCGCCGCCATGGGCATCAACAAGCCGAGCCTGTATGCGACCTTCGGCTGCAAGGAAGAGGTTTTTCGAGAGGCCGTCGAGCTTTACGACCGCCTTGAGGGTCGGGCGACCACGCAAAGCCTCGCCGAGGCGGCGACCGCTCGCGAAGCGGTCGAGGCCATGCTGCTGGCGAACGCCCGCGCCTATACCGAGACCGAAGGTCCGCGCGGGTGCATGATCGTCCTGTCCTCCCTGCTCGGCGCTCCGGAGAATGCGGGCGTGCGCGCCTTCCTCGCCAAGAATCGACTGGACGGCGAGGCCGCCCTCAGAGCTCGCCTCGCCGAGGGCGTCGCGCAGGGGGACCTGGCGCCCTCCGCCGACCTCGACCGCCTGGCGGCCTTCTACACCACAGTGCTGGAGGGCTTGTCGATCCAGGCGCGGGACGGCGCCTCTGCAGAGAAGCTCCGAATGATCATCGACGCCGCCATGCTGGCCTGGCCGACCGACTAATCTAGCGTATCGCCTTCTTGGGGAGAATATTGTGCTGCGTTTCTCATTTCCGATCTTGGCGGCGGTATCGTTACTGCTCTCTTCGCTCCCGGCCCACGCAGATTCCGACACGGCGCCGCGCAACCGTGCAGAGGCGGTCAGGATCATCGCCGGCCTGAGACAGATCGTGACGCCGGACGGGATCGAACGACTGGAGGCCGTGAATATCAACGGCGTCGATCAGTGGATTTCCGTGCGGAGCCGCAATCCCGGCAATCCGGTCCTGCTGGTGGTTCACGGCGGCCCCGGCTGGGTCGCCATGCCGACCTCCTGGTATTTCGCCCAGGGTTGGGACGAATACTTCACCGTCGTGCAATGGGATCAGCGCGGAGCCGGAAAATCCTACAACCCAGACCATCCCGTCGCCGACCTGACCATCGATCAGATGAAACAGGATATCGACGCCGTCATCGGCTGGGTGCGCTCCGAGACGCGACAGGACAAGATCTTCCTGCTCGGCCACAGCTGGGGAAGCTGGCTGGGTCTTGATGTCGCGCGTCGTCATCCCGAATGGCTCCATGCCTACATCGGCGCGGGCCAGGTCATCGACATGCGTGAGAGCGAACGCCGGGGCTGGGCCTGGGCGATGGCTCGCGCTCGCGACACGGGCAATGAGACAGCCATATCCGAGCTCCAGTCCATCGCGCCCTACGCTGAGGGCGGAACCCCCGTCCCGACATCGTCGCTGTACCTGCAACGCAAATGGGTCAATGCCTTCGGCGGCGCCGCCTACAATCGCCCGGACGCCAGCTTCGAAGGGGCGGCCATGGCCCTGTCTCCCGACTATACGGATCAGGATGTAAAGCAGGTCTGGAAAGCCCAGGACGTTTCAGTCGAACGCTTGATGCCCGCAATCATGGAGACCTCCATGTCATCCCTGGCCGAACTCGAGGTTCCGACCTTCCTGCTGCTGGGTCGGCACGACATCAATGTCTCGGCGGGAGTTGCTGCGGAATGGTTCGCCAGACTCGACGCGCCGCACAAACAACTCGTTTGGTTCGAGCATTCAGCGCACGAGATGCTGGTCGAGGAGCCTGGCAAGGCCTTCCTCACCCTGGTCAATGAAGTGCGCCCTCATGCTGAGTCTGCAGCGCCGTCCGCCGCAGAAGCAGAGGCCCCCGTCCCCTCCACCCGCAGCACCCGATAAGCGAGGATTCCCGGATGAGTGTGAAGATCGAAGGCGGCGTCAACATCGCCATGAAGGTGCCGAGCCATCAATATCAGGCCGTCATCGCCTTCTACCGGGACGTGGTCGGCCTGGAGCCCATCGCGGAAAAGGCGCCGGCGGTCGGTTTCAAGCTCGGCCCGAACCAACTTTGGATCGACGAAGCCGAGACCATGACCCAGGCCGAGGTCTGGCTGGAACTGTTCACGCCGGACCACGCCTCCGCCTTGAAACGACTGGAAGACGGCGGCGCCGTACGCTGCGATCCGATCGAGCCGCTCGGGGAATCGTTTCGCGGCGGCTGGATCATGAATCCCGCCAACATCGTCCACATGGTGCGCGAACCCGACGCCTGGTGATCGGCGTCCAGGCCTCAGCCGTTCAGGAACTTCTGGAGTCGCGGCACGACGAAGTCGAGAAAGACCCGAACTCGCTCCGGCATGCGCGGTCCGCCCAGGAAGACGGCGTGGATTTCTTCTTCGTCCCGCTCGATCACGTCGCCCAGGACCTCCACCAGGCGGCCCGCGGCCAGATCGGCCCGGACGTGGTAGTCGCCCATGCGGGCCAATCCGACATCGGCCAGGGCCATGCGCCGGACCGTCTCGCCGTTGTTGCCGAGCAAGGAGCCGTGGACGACGCGTTCGACCACACGGCCTCGTTCCTTGAGCGGCCAGACGGGCACGGCCCGACGAAAGTTGAAGCCCAGGCAGTTGTGTCGGGATAGATCATCGACCGTCCGGGGCGCGCCATGACGCGCCAGATAGGCGGGCGAAGCGACGATCTTGCGATGCGCCGTCCCGATGCGACGCGCGACCATGCCTGAATCCGGCAGTCGGCCGACCCGAAAGGCGATATCGGTGCGGTCGAGATAGAGGTCGACGATCTCGTCCGACAGCGACAGGTCGACGACGATATTCGGATAGGCCCTCCAGAACTCCGGCAGCAGCGGCTCCAGACCCAGGACGCCCAGCGCCACCGAGACGTTGACCCGAACTCGCCCGCCCGTGGCGGCCGCGCCCTGCGACAACTCCTGCTCGATCTGGTCGAGATCCTGCAAAAAGGTCTGGCTGCGTTCGTAGTAGATTTCGCCCTCAGCGGTCAGGGAAAGGCGCCGCGTCGAGCGCTCGATCAGGCGAACGCCGAGCCGATCCTCCACGCGCGAGATCAGCTTGCTGACGGTGGAGGGCGTCATGCCCAGCAGGCGGGCCGCTTCCGAAAAGCTGCCGCTCTCCACCACGCGCAGGAAGACCTGCATTTCGCCGGCTCGGTTATCCATCGCCACATCATCCATGATTTTATTTCACAGATGATGGGAATTTCGGCGCGATTATCAAGTTTGAACCGAAGCCCTACTTCCGCTGCGCCTTCAGAAACAGCGAGGAGCTTCAGATGCAGACCGTCACCGCTCACGGCGCCGCCGTTCCGGCCCTTGGTTTCGGCGTCTTCCGCATGTCCGACGCGGAGGTCGAACGCGTCGTTCCCGCCGCGCTCGAAGCCGGTTTCCGCCACTTCGACACGGCCCAGATCTATCAGAACGAAGCCGCGCTCGGTCGCGCCCTGCAGGCCGCCGGAGCCCGTCGCGACGACTTGTTCCTCACCACCAAGGTCTGGGTCGACAACTACAGCGCCGACGCCTTCGCCGCCTCGGTCGACGAGAGCCTGGACAGGCTGAAGGTCGATCAGGTCGACCTCCTGTTGCTGCACTGGCCGGCCGATCTGGTTCCGATCGCCGAACAGATCGAACGGCTGAACGCCGTCCAGGCGGCCGGCAAGACGCGTTTCATCGGCGTCTCCAACCAGAACATCGCGCAGATGCGGGAATCGATCGAACGCTCGGCCGCCCCGATCGTGACCAACCAGGTCGAACTGCATCCCTATCTGCCGCAGCACGCCCTGACCGCCGCCGCCAAGGAAGCCGGCGTGGCCGTCACCGCCTACTACAGCATGGCGGACGGCGCCGTGCCCAAGGACGAGGTCCTGCAGCGGATCGGCGCCAGATACGGCAAGAGCGCCGCCCAGGTCGGCCTGCGCTGGCTGATCCAGCAAGGCTACGTCGCCCTGTCCAAGACCGCCAACCCGGCGCGCGCGGCCGAGAACATCGCCATCTTCGACTTCGCCCTGGACGACGCCGACATGGCCGCCATCGCCGCCCTGGCTCGGCCTGACGGCCGCCTCGTCAGCCCCGCCGGCCTCGCCCCCGCCTGGGACGCCTAGGAAATCCGAGCCCCTGAGGAAGATGAAGATGGACATGACCGCTTCCGCGACCGCAACGCCGGCCGCCCAACCCGCGCACGTCCGCTGGGCCCTGCTGGCGCTCGCCGTGGGCGCCTTCGGCATCGGCACCACCGAGTTCTCGCCCATGGGCCTGCTGCCCGTGATCGCCCAGGGGGTCGACGTCTCGATCCCCAAGGCCGGCCTGCTGATCAGCGCCTACGCCATGGGCGTCATGATCGGCGCCCCGATCATGACGCTGGCCTTCACCCGCTTCGGCAAGCGAACGGCCCTCATCCTGCTGATGTCGATCTTCACCATCGGCAACCTGATGTCGGCCATGGCGCCCGGCTACTTCACTCTGCTGGCCGCGCGTCTGGTGACGAGCCTCAACCACGGAGCCTTCTTCGGCCTGGGCGCCGTCGTGGCGGCCAGCGTCGTTCCCAAGGACAAGCAGGCGAGCGCCGTCGCCGCCATGTTCATGGGCCTGACCATCGCCAATATCGGAGGGGTGCCCGCCGCGACATGGATCGGCCAGCAGATCGGCTGGCGCATGGCCTTCGCCGGCACGGCCCTGATCGGCGTCCTCGCCATCGCGGCCCTGTGGTTCGCCCTGCCCAAGGGCGAACGCGGCGCCATGCCGGACCTGCGACACGAACTGCGCGTTCTCACCCGCGGCCCTGTGCTTCTGGCCATGGCGACGACCGTCATGGGAGCCGGCGCCATGTTCACCCTCTACACCTATGTCGCCCCAGCCCTTCAGACCCTGACCGGCGCCTCGAACGGTTTCGTCACGCTCAGCCTCGCCCTGATCGGGGTCGGCTTCACCATCGGCAACTGGCTGGGCGGACGACTGGCCGACTGGTCGCTGGACGGCGCGACCAAGATCTTCCTCGGCGCCCTGGCGCTCATCATGTTCGTCCTGCCGTTCGTGTTCAGCAGTCCCGTCGGCGTCGCGATCGGCCTGCTGCTGTGGGGCGGCGCGGCGTTCGCCATCGTCCCTCCGGTGCAGATGCGCGTCATGGAAGCGGCGTCCGAGGCGCCGGGCCTGGCCTCCTCCATCAATGTGGGGGCGTTCAACCTGGGCAACGCCCTGGGCGCGGCCGTCGGCGCCGCCGTCATCAGCCTGAACCTGGGCTATGCCACGGTGCCCGTCGCGGGCGGCCTGCTGGCGGCGGCCGGCTTCGGCATGGTCCTGCTCACAGCCCGGCCGTCCCGGGCTCCACACCTTCCGATCGCCAAGGAAAGCGGCCGATAACGCCGAGGATTCGGGCAACAAAAATGGGCGCCGCGGTCGCGGCGCCCATTAACCCTGACGGGAGAAATCAGGGCCTAGGCCCCTTGCGGCCTAGTAGGTGTACCGGAGGCCCAGGTAGAATTGGCGTCCGGTATGCGAATAGACCCACGGTCGGTTGCTGACATCGACATAGCGGCTCTCGAATTCATCTGTCAGGTTGATGCCCTCAACAGAAACCTCGAGACTGTCATTCAGCTGATAGCTGATCCGCATATCGAAGTTCACCGTCTCATTGGCGCCTTCCTCAAAATTGCTGTTCCGCCCCGGAACCTGGGTCAGATAGCCTGAGCGATAAGCTACCGATCCCCTTACGCTCAGCCGGTCGTCCTCATAGTAGAGGGTGCCGTTGGCGGCGTTCTTGGACAGGCCGACCAGAGTTGAATTCACGGTCGGGGCGCCAGGAGTGGACGACGTCAGATACTCGATATCCGACGACACATAGGTGTAGTTCGCCATCGCCCCCAGGTTCGACCACAGACCTGGCAGGAAATCGAAGTCTCGACGCACATTGAGTTCCACCCCCGACAGTTCCCCACCGTCGGTGTTGACCGGCCGGGTCACCTCGAAATCATCGGTTCGCGGCCACCCACGCCTTGTCCTTCACCTTCCTGCCGAACTGGATGAGAGAGCTGGAGCGCGACTCTCCCCTGGGCCCTCTGAGCCTGGCGTCCGACAGCCTGCGCGGCTGCGAAGCCTTGATGATGCAAGGCGACGCTCAGTTCCTGCTCTGTCATCAGCATCATAACGACCGCGGCCGGTTCGCCGCGCCGCGCTTTCTCACCAAGATCGTAGGCGCGGATCGCCTCGAACCCTATTGCGCGCCCGACGACGATGGCGCGCCGCTGTGGCGACTTGAGGAGGACATGGAGCCGACGCCCTATCTGGCCTACAGTTCGGAATCGGGCCTGCGGCGCATCCTGGACACAACCGTGATGCGCCATCGTCGGGTGACCCCGCTCAAGACCGTGGTGACGTCGCATCTAGCAGCGACGCTGAGTTCGCTCGCCCGGGAGCAGCGCGGCATCGCCTGGCTTCCCCGCACCCTGGTGAACGAGGACATCGCTGCCGGACGGCTGGTGAGTTGCGGTGACGAAAGCTGGAGCGTGCCGCTGGATGTCGTCGTCATCCGTCCCGCCTCGCCGATGGATCGTTCCGCAGAAGCGTTATGGTCCAAGATCGGGCCGACCGCCTGAGAGGCGCCTTCACGCCGAAAGAAACGTCAGACGATCACCCCTCCGGACACCGTCAGCACCTGACCTGTGACGAAGCCGGCCTCCTCGCTGGCGAAATAGGCCACGGCATGGGCGATGTCTCCAGGCGTGCCGGGGCGCTTCACCGGAATGCGGCTCACCGTGTCCGCCAGATGATCTTCCAGGGAAAGCTTGCGCCTGGCCGCGGTGGCGTGGGTCATCGCCGTCACGACCAGACCGGGGGCCACCGCATTGGCCGTGATCCCCAGCGGCCCCAACTCCACGGCCAGAGACCGCACGAAGCCCTCTACGCCCGCCTTGGCGGCGCAATAGTTCGCGCGTTCCGGATGGCCGGACGCCGAGATGCTGGAGATGTTGATGATCCGTCCCCAGCGCTGCGCCTTCATATAGGGCACGACCGCGCGCGACATCAGGAAGGAGCCGCGCAGATGCACGCCCTGAACGAGATCCCACTCTTCCAGGCTCATTTGGTCGAAGGGCTTGTCGCGCGCGAACCCCGCGTTGTTGACCAGGATCGTGGGCGCGCCGAATTGCTCGACCACGCGATCAACGGCGTTCGCCACCGCTTGCGGATCGCTCACGTCGGCCTGGGCGGCCATCGTCTGACCGAACGCGCTCAGCCGGGCGGCGGCTTCCGCGCACCGGTTGCCGTCGACATCGATAAGCGCAACCGCGCACCCGTCCCTGGCGAGCCGCTCGGCGATGCCTTCGCCGATGCCGCCTGCGGCGCCCGTCACGATCGCCACACGGTTGGTCTTCACCTTTCGGCCTCCTCGATAGTTCGCAACCAGCTCTGAATGGATGAACCGACTTGTCTCTTCGCAACTCTGGAGCTGGTCAAGTTTATCCTGATAGGGTGATGATACCGGTTTCCTAGGGGGAAGCGACGATGATCACACGAAGAGCGGCCTGCCTCTCAACCCTGGCGCTTGCCGGGTTTCCAACGTCTGGCCTGGCTATGGCGCCCGATCGGGGCGACCCGCGCGTGAATACGACCGCCGGGCCCGTCACGGGCCTGCGCCAAAGCGGCGTAAACGTCTTCAAGGGCATCCGCTATGGCGCCCCGACGCGCCGGTTCCAGGCCCCTCAGCCGCCGACGCCGTGGCGCGATCCGGCGCCGGCTCGCGATTTCGGCGCCGCCAGCCCTCAGCGAGGGCGGGAGCCGAACCAGAGCGAGGACTGCCTGTTCCTGAACGTGTGGACGCCCGGCGTCGACGCCGGACGACGCCCCGTGATGGTCTATATCCATGGCGGCGGCTATTCGAGCGGCTCGGGATCGGCGGCGCTCTACGACGGAACGCGCCTGGCCACGCGCGGCGACGTCGTGGTCGTCACGTTGAACCATCGGCTGAACGCCCTGGGCTACGCTTATCTGGCGCGTCTGGCCGACGGGTTCGAGGATTCAGGCAACGTCGGCCAGTTGGATCTGATCCTGGCCCTGCGTTGGGTTCGTGACAACATCGCGGCTTTCGGCGGCGACCCCGACCGCGTCATGCTGTTCGGACAGTCGGGCGGCGGCGCCAAGATCGCCACCCTGATGGCCATGCCGGCGGCCCGAGGCCTGTTCCACCGCGCCGCCACCATGAGCGGCCAGCAGGTCACCGCGTCCGGCCCTCTCAACGCCACCGCACGCGCCGAGGCCTGGCTGAAGGCGTTGGGCCTGACGCCCGACCGGGCGCGAGAGGCCGCGACCCTGCCGGTCGAGCGACTGCTCGAAGCGCAGACGCAGACGGATCCCGTCCTGGGCTTCGGCGGCGTCTACTTCGGCCCCGTGCTGGATTTCCGCCACCTGCCGCGCCATCCCTTCTATCCGGACGCGGCCCCCCAGGGCCTGACCATTCCGATGATCATCGGCAACACCCGCGAAGAGACCCTGGGTTTCATGGGCGACGATCCGGCCAACGCCGGCCTGACCTGGGACACTCTGGTCGATCGCATCACGCCCGCCGTCATGCGGATCGACATCACGCCCGAGGCCGTGATCGCCGGCTATCGCCGGATGCATCCCGACTGGTCGCCCGATCAGGTCCTGATCGCCGCGACCACGGCCGGCCGGTCCTGGCGCGGAGCTGTGATCGAGGCCGAGGAGCGGGCGAAGGCCGGCGCCCCCGCCTGGGTCTATCAACTGGATTTCGCCGGCGCGATGGCTTCGGGGCGCAAGGGCGCCTTCCATACCGCCGACATTCCGCTGGTGTTCGACAATGTGGCCGCAGGCGCCTCAGAACCCGGCGCTCAGACGGTGGCGGATACGATGAGCGACGCCTTCATCGCCCTGGCGCGGGATGGAGATCCGAATCACGCCGGCCTGGCGCGGTGGGAGCGCTACGACCTGCCGAGGCGGCAGACCATGCTGTTCGATGTCGTGTCGCGCCAGGCCGACGATCCGCGCGGAGACGAGCGCGAATTCTTCTCGGCCATCCCCTACATCCAGCCGGGGACCTAGCGCGCGAAGCGCTCGATCCTCAGCGCATCCAGCCACGCCGGCGCCGGCCGCCCCAGGGCGAGCCCTTCCATCGTCTCCGCCGTGAAGGCGGCCAGCGTCAGGCCTAGGTGCTGATGGCCGAAGGCGTAATGGATCGCCGGGTGCGCCTGCAGCCTGCCGATCGCCGGAAGATAGTCCGCAAGGGTCGGGCGCGGCCCGCACCAGCGATCCGGCGTCTCTGCGAAGACGACGCCCAGCGCCTGCAACTGGGCCTCGATCCGTCGCCATTTGCGCGGGTCGGGCGGCGCGGAGGGCGCGCCGAACTCGACGTGGCTGGACGCGCGCAGGCCGCCGCTGAAACGCGCCACCACCAGGGCCCGGTCCTCGAACACCGTCAGCGGCAGGTCCTCCGGCCATTCATGCCGGGCGGACTGGACCGAATAGCCGCGCTCTCCGATCAGCGGAACCGTCAGGCCGAGCGGCGCCAGAAGCTCGGCCGACCAGGCGCCCGCCGCCACGATCACCCGCTCGGCGTCGACGACCGCGCCGTCCTCCAGAATGATGTCGACGCCGTCAGCCACGGGCCGCAGCCGGCGCACGTCGGCCTGAATTACAGTCCCGCCCTGTCTTGTGAACGCAGCCGACAGGGCGTCGCGCACGCGCTGGGGCTCGCTGACCTGCCCCGTGCCGGTAAAGCGGACGCCGCCTGCGGGACGCGCGTTCAGCACCGCGTCGTAGGCGGCCAGTTCTTCGCCCTCCATGGGCCGAAAGGCGGCGTTCCCCGTGCGCGCCCCGCGCCAGGTCTCCAGACCTTTCCGCGCCGCCTCGGGCGTGGACCACACGACGGCGTGGCCCGTGGGGCGGATCAGGTCGCCGGGCGCCTCGGCCAACGCCGCCAGTCGCGCCCACGCGCCCAGAGGATCGTCCAGCAGCCGCGCCAGAACCTCGGCCCCATGCGCGGCCGCAACCGGGCGCGAGGCCGCCAGAAAGCGCAACGCCCACGGCCCCCACAGGGCGACGTCCCGTGCGCGGAAGTCCAGCGGCCCGCCAAAGGCGAACAACCGCCCGAAGGCGCTTTTCAGCGTCGCGGGCGAGGGCATGGGCTCGCACTGCTCGGCCGCGATATGGCCGATGTTGCCGAAGGAGGCGCCGCGCCGGGCGTCGCCCCGGTCGATCAGCGTCGTCTCAAGACCCGCCGCCTGAAGCCTGAGGGCCGTCGCCGTCCCGATCAGGCCGCCGCCGACGATCGCCCACCGCCGGGGCGCCCTCATGCAGAGGCGCCCTCGCCGAAGGGATCGTCCAGGCTGTGCGAAGGCTCGGTGAACCAAACCGGTCCGCTTTCGGTCATGCAGAAATGGTCTTCCAGACGCACGCCGAACCGGCCCGGAATGACCAGCATCGGCTCGTTGGAGAAACACATGCCTGGGGCCAGCGACGTGACGTCCCCGCGCACCAGGTTGGGCGCCTCATGGATGTCCAGTCCGATGCCGTGTCCGGTGCGGTGCGGCAGGCCCGGGAGGCGATAGTCCGGGCCATAGCCGAGGCCGGTCAGATAGTCGCGCGCTGCGTCATCGACGCTGTGGCACGGCGCGCCGAGGCGAGCCGCTGCGAAGGCGCGGGCCTGGGCTTCCTTCTCGTGCGTCCAGACGCGGCGGAAGTCCTCGGTCGGTTCCCCGAAGACATAGGTGCGGGTGATGTCCGAGTGATAGCCGTCGACCAGAGTGCCCGTATCGATCAGCACCACGTCGTCTGTGTGCAGGGCGCGGTCGCCCTCGCCTCCGTGGGGCAGGCAGGTGTCGTCGCCGAAGGAGACCAGGCAGAACCAGGAGCCCCCTTCCCCGCCCAGGGCGCGGTGCTCGGCGTCGATGAAGGCCATGACCTCGGACGTGCGCACGCCGACCTTCAACCAGCGGCGGGTGCGGCGCTGGACCTCCAGGGTGATGGCCTTGGCGCGGGTCAGAAGCGCGATCTCGGCGGGTGACTTGAGGCTGCGCTGGGCCAGGATCAGCGGGCCGCCGTCCGTAACACGATCCGCCCCCAACGCCCGGCTCAGGCCCAGCCAGATGAAGGCCGCCGCCTGGTCGTCGACCGCCAGGACGCCGCCATCGGCCAGACGCCCCGCCGCCAGGACATAGGGGCTCTCCTCCTCTTCCCAGGTCAGGATGTCGCCGGTGATCGCGTTCGGCGCCGCCGTCAGACCCGCCACCTTGTCCAGCTCGAAGCGAGGGCAGATGTATTCCACCCGCCCGTCGGCGTGGATCAGGGCTCCCGTCAGCCGCTCTGACGGATGCCAGTCCAGCCCCGTATAGTAGCGCAGGGACGTCGTCGGCCCGACCAGCAGGGCGGACAGACCTTCGGCCTTCAGACGCGCCGCCAGGGCCTGGATGCGCGCGCTGCGTTCATCTGCGGTGATGGGGGCGGCGGCGGGAGGAAGGAACGTCATGGGATTCATCGTATAATATATATGATACGGCGACTTCTTTCATGGCCGAGGCCAGACGGCAAGGCTGCGCCTTGAAACGCCGGGTCCTCCCCCGCGCCAGCGCCGCGGAGACCGTCGTAAAGTCGCCTTATCCCGTGAACCTTATAACAGATTGCCTTGGATCGGACCGCCTCCTACCTAGACGGCCATGCCTCGGTCGGTGATGACATTGGCGAACCTGTTTGCGACGTTGACGCTGATCATCGCCGCCCTGGTGATCGCGCCTGCAGCCGACGCGGCCGCCTGCGCCCCAGACTCCCTCGTCGCGTATCAGATCCTGACCGAAGACCACGCCCAGGACGGCGCCGAGCACGTCCCTGGCGACGTGGGCGGAGACATACACGGCCACTGCCACCATCCCGGCGAACCCCAGGCTTGCGGCGATATGCAGATCGCCAAGCCCGCAACCGTCGCCAGCCGCTATCTCCTGCGTGACGACGGCGCCGTGTCCTTTGTCGCCGACGGACTGATGCGGCCCCCCAGAGGCTGATCGGAAGCCTGCGCCTTCGCGCGCCCTTCTTCTGATCATCTCTGGAAATGAACCATGTCCCCGACACATCGTCGTCGGCCGCGTCTGGCGGCCGGCTGCGCGCTCGCCATGGCCGCCGTTTTCGGCGCCGCCCCGGCGTGGGCTGATCCCGCGCCCGCCTATGGCGAACTGCTCGCCCGACTGGGCCGGACCCCCGTCGCCGTCGAAGCCGAGGCTCTGAGCGACGCCGCCGAAGCGCGCGTCCGTCAGGCCCGCGTCCGCCCCAATCCCAACCTATCCGTCGACCTTGAGAACGTCGCCGGCTCCGGCCCCTATTCCGGTTTCGACAACGGCGACCTCAGCCTGTCGTTCAGCCAGGATCTGGAGCTTTGGGACCGCCGTCCCGCACGGGTGAACGCCGCCCGCGCCGAGGCGGGCGCCGCCGCCCTGCGCCGCGACATGGCCGTGATTGACGCCGCCGGGCGACTGGCGCTGATCTACGCCGAGGCCGAAGCGGCCCAGCGTCGGGCGACCCTCGCCGAGGAAGCCTTGACCCTGGCCGTGGCCGACGCCCGCGCGGCCCTGGCTCTGGTCGAGGAAGGGCGCGAGCCCCTGCTGCGCGGCATTCAGGCCGAGAGCGAAGCCGCCGCCGCCCGCGCCAGCCTGGATGAGGCCAAGGCCGAGCGCGACGCCGCCTTCGCCCGCCTCAGCGCCGTCGCCATGCTGCCGACGCCCGCCACCTCGATCGCGGCCGGACTGCTGGACGCGCCGACGACGCCCTCGGCCCGGTCCGATCGCGACGCGCCGACGGTGCGGACAGCCAAGGCCGAGGCTGCGGCGGCCGAACGCCGCATCGACGTCGAGCGCATCAACGGACGCCCTGACGTCACCGCCAGCGTCGGCGTGACCCGTTTCGGCGCCGAAGACCAGACGGCTCTAACCTTCGGCCTCAGCCTGCCCCTGCCCCTGTTCGACCGGAACCGTGGGAACATCGACGCCGCGCGCGCCGAGCACCGGGCCGCCGAGGCGCGCGTCATGCAGGCGCGTCAGGACGCAGGCGCCGAGCGCGCCGCCGCCGTCGCGCGTCTGGCGTCTTCAGCCAGCCGGGTGTCGGCCGCCGATGCGGGCGTGACCTCGGCCGAGGAAGCCTATCGCCTGTCGCGCATCGGCGCCGAGGCGGGACGCATCTCGCAACTGGAGCTGCGCACCGGACGCGCCGCACTGATCAACGCCCGATCCGCCGCTGTCGACGCCCGCATGGCGCGCGTCCGCGCCGAGATCGATCTGGCGCGCCTGGAAGGCCGCGCGCCCTTTGAAGGAAGCCGCTGATGTCCACCCTGTCATCGAACAAGAAAGTCCTGATCGCGAGCGTCGCCGCCGTCGTCCTGCTGGGCGGCGGGGCGCTGGCCCTCACGTTCACACGGTCTGATCCGCCCGCGCCTGCCGCCGAGAAGACCGAGGCGGAAGGCGAAGCCGCAGAAGCGCCCGAAGGCGTGGTCGAACTGACCGCCGAACAACTTCAGGCGGCGGGCATTTCTGTCGTCGCCGTCACACGCGGCGGGGGCGGCGAAACGCGCCTGTCCGGCCGGGTCGAGGCCATGGTGGACGCGCGCGCCGCTGTCGGCGCCGTGGTCGGCGGCACGGTCGAGCGTGTGCTGGTCGCGCCGGGTCAGACGGTGCGCGCGGGCCAGCCTCTGGTCAGTCTGATCAGCGGCGACGGCGCTGCGCTGCGCGCCGAGATCGACGCGGCCTCGGCCGCCGCGACCGCTGCGCGACAGGCCCACCAACGCAACCGCAATCTGGCCGATCAGGGCGTCGTCGCACGTCAGGAGGTCGAGGCCTCGCAGGCTCAGGCCGCCAGCGCAGACGCCATGGCCCGCGCCGCGCGGGCGCGAGCGGCAGCGGCGGGCTCGCCCAACGCTTCGGGCCGGATGAGCGTGGTCAGCCCCATCTCGGGCGTCGTCACCAATGTTCAGGTCGGACCGGGCGGCTTCGTCGCGCAAGGCGCGGTGGTGGCCGAAGTGACCAATCCGGCGCGGGTCGAGCTGGTCTTCAACGCCCCGCCGCAACTGGCGGCTCAGGTACGCCTCGGCTCCCACGTTCGCGTCACCGGCCCGCAGGGCGAGTTCGACGCTCTGGTCACGGGCGTCGCGGCCGACGCCGGATTGCAGGACAGCGGCGCGACCGTGATCCGCGCCCGGCCCGAGGGCGGCCGCCTGCCGCCCGCCGGATCGCCCGTCACCGGCGCTGTGGTCACGGAAGGCCCGTCCGGCGGCGCCCTGACCGTGCCGTCCGAGGCGGTGCAGACGGTCGACGGCGCCACGGTGGTCTTCGTCCAGACCGGCGAAGGCTTCCGCGCCCAACCCGTGCTGGCGGGACGTCAGGCCGGGGGCGCCACCGAGATCCTGCGCGGCCTGACCGGGACCGAGAAAATCGCCTCGGCCAACGCCTTCCTGCTCAAGGCCGAACTTGCCAAGGGCGAAGCCGAGCACGGCCACTAAGGGAGGGCGATCATGTTCAAAATCATCATTGAGGCGTCCGTCCGCTTCCGCTGGTTCATCGTCCTGGCCACGACCCTGATCGCGGCGTGGGGCCTGTTCCAGCTGACCAAATTGCCGATCGACGCCGTGCCGGACATCACCAACCGCCAGGTGCAGATCAACACCGTGGCCCCGGCCCTGGCCCCTGAACAGATGGAGCGTCAGGTCACCTACCCGCTGGAGACGGCCATGGCGGGCATTCCGGGGATACAGAGCACCCGCTCCCTGACCCGCAACGGCTTCAGTCAAGTGACGGTCATCTTCAGCGACGCCACCGACATCTACTTCGCCCGCCAGCAGGTGGCCGAGCGGATGGCGCAGGCGCGCGAGAACCTGCCCGAGGGCGTCGAACCGGCCCTGTCGCCGATTACCACCGGCCTGGGCGAAGTCCTCATGTGGACGGTCGACCTCAAGCCCTTTGACGCCAGAACGGCGCGCGCGGGCCGCCCCGGCTGGCAACCCGACGGCGCCTATCTGACGCCCGAAGGCGAGCGGCTGGACACGCCGCAGGCGCGGGCCACCTATCTGCGTACCGTTCAGGACTGGATCATCGCGCCCCGGATGCGGACCGCGCCCGGTCTGGCGGGAGTCGACGTCAACGGCGGCTATGTGAAGGAATACGCCGTCCGCCCCGATCCGGCGCGACTGGCCGGCTATGGCCTCAGCCTGAACGACCTGATCCAGGCGCTGGACCGCGCCAACACCCAAGCGGGCGCAGGCTATATCCAGCGCGCGGGCGAGGCCCTGACCGTGCGCACCGACGCCCTGGCCCAGACGGTCGAGGATCTGGCCCAGGCCCCCGTGGTCAACCGCAACGGCCTGGTCGTTCGCGTCGCCGATGTGGCCGTGGTCGAGATCGGCCAGGCGCCGCGTCTGGGCGGCGCCAGCCGCGACGGCCATGAGGCGGTGATCGGCACCGCCCTGATGCTGGCGGGCGAGAACAGCCGCACCGTGGCACAGGCCTCCGCCGAACGGCTGGAGCAGATCAGCGCCAGCCTGCCGCCCGACATCGTGGCCGAGCCGGTGCTGAACCGCAGCGCCCTGGTCAACTCCACCATCAAGACCGTAGCCAAGAATCTGACCGAGGGCGCCCTGCTGGTCATCGTCGTGCTGTTCCTGCTGCTGGGGAACATCCGCGCGGCGACGATCACGGCCCTGATGATCCCGATCAGTTTCCTGTTCGCGGTCATCGGCATGAATCGCTTCGGCATCAGCGGAAACCTGATGAGTCTGGGGGCCCTGGACTTCGGCCTGCTGGTCGACGGCGCCGTGGTGGTGGTCGAGAATACCCTGCTGCGGCTGGGCCAGAAGCGCGCCGATCTGGGCCGCGCCCTGACCCGCAATGAACGCCTTAGCGTCGCCGCCGGCGCCGCGCGCCAGATGGTCAAGCCCGCCGCCTTCGGCCAGCTGATCATCCTGCTGGTCTTCACCCCCCTGCTGATGCTGGAAGGGGTCGAGGGCAAGACCTTCATCCCCATGGGCGCAACGGTCATGCTGGCGCTGGTCGGCGCCTTCATCTTCTCCTTCACCTTCGTCCCGGCCATGGCCGCCCTGCTGGTCAAGGAGCCCAAGACCGTCCACGTCGATGAGAACGGCGAGGCTGAGGAGCATGAAACCTTCCTGCTGCGCCATGCGCGCCGCTGGATCGAACCGGCCATCCGCGCCGCCGTCTCGCATCCCAAGACTGTGCTGGCCTCGGCCTTCGGCGCCCTGCTGATCGGGGCTCTGGCCTTCACCCTGCTGGGGCGCGAGTTCATCCCGACGCTGGACGAAGGCGACATCGCCATGCAGGCGCTGCGCGTGCCCTCGGCCTCGCTGGAGCAATCCCTCGCCATGCAGATGGCGCTGGAGCGGGCCATCAAGGCCCAGCCCGAGGTGAAGACCGTCTTCTCGCGCACCGGCACGGCCGAGGCGGCGGTGGACCCCATGCCGCCGAACATCTCCGACGCCGTCATCGTGCTGAAGAAGCGCAAGGAATGGCCCGATCCGCGCCTGCCTAAGGAAGAGTTGATCGCCCGCATCGAGAAGGCCGCCTCGACCCAGTTGGGCAACGCCTTCGAGTTCAGCCAGCCGATCGAACTGCGCTTCAACGAGTTGATCTCAGGCGTCCGCACAGATCTGGCGGTCATGGTCTATGGCGACGATTTCGCCCAGCTTCAGAAGACGGCGGATCAGGTCGCCAACGCCCTGCGCGACACGCCCGGCTCGGCCGACGTGCGGGTGGAGCAGGCGTCCGGCCTGCCGACCCTGACGGTCAGCGTCGACCGCTTCGCCGCCGCCAACTACGGCCTGTCGGCGGCGGATGTGTCCGAAGCCGTCTCGGCCGCCATCGGCGGCGCCGAGGCGGGTCAGATCTTCGAGGGCGACCGCCGCTTCGACGTAGTTGTCCGCCTGTCGGACGCCGAGCGTAACGACCCCGCCGCCCTGAACGCCCTGCCTGTCACCACGGCGAGCGGCGCAGCCATCCCCCTGTCCTCGGTCGCCCGCATTCAGGTGAAGGAGGGCCAGAACCAGATCAGCCGCAACGACGGCAGCCGCCGCATGGTGGTTCAGGCCAATGTCCGCGGCCGCGATCTGGGCGGCTTCGTCGCCGACGCCCAGAAGCAGGTCGACCAGCAGGTCAGCCTGCCCGCGGGCTATTCGCTCAAATGGGGCGGCCAGTTCGAGAACCTGAAACGGGCCGAGCAGCGGTTGGGTCTGGTCATCCCCGTGGTCTTCGTCCTGATCGGCATATTGCTGTTCATGGCGCTGGGATCGTTTGCGGAGGCGGGACTGGTGTTCGCCTGCGTGCCGCTGGCGCTGGTCGGCGGGGCGCTGTCGCTGTTGCTGAGGGGGATGCCCTTCTCGGTCTCGGCGGCGGTCGGCTTCATCGCCGTGTCGGGCGTCGCGACCCTGAACGGACTGGTGCTGATGCAGGCGATCCGCGAGCGGTTGCAGGCGGGCCAGACGCCGCGCGACGCCGCCCTGCTGGGCGCCTTCAGCCGCCTACGTGCGGTGCTGACCACGGCCCTGGTCGCCATCGTCGGCTTCATCCCCATGGCCATCGCCACCGGGGCGGGCGCCGAGGTGCAGAAGCCGCTGGCCACCGTGGTCATCGGCGGCCTGTTGACCGCCACCGCCCTGACGCTTCTGGTGCTGCCGACCTTCGCCGCCAAGGCGGTCCGGCATCGCAAGGCTGAAGGAATCGAGAACTGATGAACGGGAACAGGTCGGAGGACCGCCATCATGCCTAACACCATCAGGTTGGATATTCCTGTCCTGCTGCCCGATGCGCCTGACGCTGCGGACGCCTGCGTGGACCGCCTGATCAAGACGTTGAGCGGCGTTCCTGGCCTGTCCCACGCCCACGTGATCGAAGCCCCCGAGGGCGCCCAGCTGTGTCTTCACTACGACCCGGCGCTGCTGTCCCCCGCCGAAGTGAAGCGCAAAACGCGGCAGGCGGGCGCCGACATCAGCCAGCAGTTCGGCCATCTGGTCGGCTGGGTCGAGGGTGTCCGCCACGCCCGCCACGCCCTGACGCTGGAAGCGGCGCTGAAAGATGAGCCCGGCGTGCTGGAGGCGGGGCTGGATGCCTCCGGCGCCGTCAGCCTGGAGTTCGACCAGTCCCGGATCAACCGCGACGGCCTGATCCAGCGGCTGGGCGCGCACGGCCTGCGCTTTTCCCCCACGCCCTTCCCGGCCGCCCCGGAGAAGAAGGCCCATCGCCACGTCGAGGGCGAGGATCACGCCGAACACGACCACGCGCACGGCGGCGTCTTCGGCTCCAATACGGAGCTGATCTTCGCCTTGATGGCCGGCGGCGCTCTGGGCGTCGGCTTCGTGCTGGAAAAGCTGGCGACCGGCCTGCCCGGCTGGATACCGCTGGCCCTTTACCTGTCCGCCTATGGGCTGGGCGGCTTCTTCACCGTGCGCGAGGCGATCGACAACCTGAAGCGCAAGAGGTTCGAGATCGACACCCTGATGCTGGTGGCCGCCGCCGGGGCCGCCGCCCTGGGCGCCTGGGCCGAGGGCGCCCTGCTGCTGTTCCTGTTCAGCCTGGGCCATGCGCTGGAACACTACGCCATGGGCCGCGCCAAGAAGGCCATCGAGGCCCTGGCCGAACTGGCGCCGCGCACAGCCCATGTGCGGCGCGGTCTGGACATCGTCGAACTGCCCGTCGAAGAGCTTCAGATCGGCGATGTGGTCGTGGTGCGCCCCAATGAGCGCCTGCCCGCCGACGGCTTCGTCATCAGCGGCGCCACCAGCATCAATCAGGCCCCCGTCACCGGCGAGAGCATGCCGGTCGACAAACAGCCGGTCGCCGATCCGGCCGAGGCGCGCGCCCGTCCGGCCTCCATCGCCGCCGCCTCGGCCGTCTTCGCCGGAACCATCAACGGCGCCGGGGCCATCGAGGTCGAGACGACCCGCAAATCCAGCGACACCACCCTGGCCAAGGTCGTCCGCATGGTCAGCGAGGCCGAGGCCCAGAAGTCGCCTACCCAACGCTTCACCGAGCGGTTCGAGCGCATCTTCGTCCCGGTGGTGCTGGCGACCGCCGTCGTCCTGCTGTTCGCCTGGGTGGTGGTGGACGAGCCGTTCCGCGACAGCTTCTATCGCGCCATGGCGGTGCTGGTCGCGGCCAGCCCCTGCGCCCTGGCGATCGCCACGCCCAGCGCCGTCCTGTCCGGGGTCGCCCGCGCCGCGCGCGCCGGCGTGCTGATCAAGGGCGGCGCCCCGCTGGAGAACCTAGGCTCGGTCGACGCCATCGCCTTCGACAAGACCGGCACCCTGACCGAGGGCCGCCCGCGCATCACCGACGTTGTCCCGGTCGACGGCGTAGACGAGGCGACGCTGCTGTCGGTCGCCGTGGCGGTCGAGCGCCTCAGCGACCACCCGTTGGCCGCCGCCATCGCCCGCGACGGCGCCGAACGCCTGGGCGCCGTCGCGATCCAGACCGCTTCCAGTCTGGACAGTCTGACCGGCAAGGGCGTCTCGGCCCAACTGGACGGCCAGACCATTCTGATCGGCAAGCCTGAGATGTTCGGCGCCGACGGCGTGGCCCCCCTCGCCTCTTCGACGGCGACGGCCGTGGACCGGCTGCGTGATCAGGGACGCACCCTGATGGTCGTGCGACAGGGCGATCGCGATCTGGGCGTCATCGGCCTGCTGGACACGCCGCGAGCCGCCGCGCGCGATGCGCTGGAGCGGCTGCGCCGTCTGGGCGTCAAGCGCATGATCATGATCTCGGGCGACCATCAGAAGGCGGCCGAGGCCATCGCCGGACAGGTCGGCCTGACCGAGGCCTGGGGAGACCTGATGCCCGACGACAAGGTCGAGGCGATCAAGCGCCTGCGCGCCGAGTCCAAGGTCGCCATGGTCGGCGACGGGGTCAACGACGCGCCGGCCATGGCCACGGCCACCGTCGGCGTGGCCATGGGTGCGGCCGGGTCGGACGTGGCGCTGGAAACGGCCGATGTGGCGCTGATGGCGGACGACCTGTCGCACCTGCCGTTCACCGTGGGCCTGAGCCGCCGCACCCGCGCGGTCATCCGTCAGAACCTGGTCGTCAGCCTGGGCGTGGTCGCCTTCCTGGTGCCTGCCACCATCTTCGGCCTCGGCATCGGCCCGGCGGTGGCCCTGCATGAGGGTTCGACCCTGCTGGTGGTGTTCAACGCCCTGCGCCTGCTGGCCTATCGCGACCGTTTCGCCTGAGCGCGAACATATCTCCGCGCCGGGCATTTAGCCTGTCGAGGAGAACCGACATGGCCGCTCGCCCGACATGGCAAGGACATCTGAAACTGTCGCTCGTCACCTGCCCGGTGGCGCTCTACACCGCGACGACCAGCGCCGCCGACGTGCGCTTCCACCTGATCAATCCGGACACCCACAACCGCATCCGCATGGTGCCGACCGACCCCGACGCCGGTCCGGTGGAGCGCAGCCATCTAGTGCGCGGCTATGAGGTGTCCAAGGACGAATACGTCCTGTTCGACGACGCCGATTTCGACCAGGTGCGGCTGGACAGCACCAAGACCATCGCCATCGACAAGTTCGTGGACGAGGCCGACATCGACCGCCTGTACTGGGACGATCCCTTCTTCGTCGTTCCCGAGAAGGGCGCGGGCGTCGAGGCCTTCGCCGTCATCCGCGACGCCATGCAGAAACAGGGCAAGGTGGCGCTGGGCCAGCTTGTCCTGCGTGGAAAGGAACGCCAGCTGGCGCTGGAGGTGCGCGGCAAGGGCCTGCTGGCCTACACCCTGCGCGCCCATGACGAGGTGCGCGACGCCGACGACTATTTCGACGACATCCCGAAGGTGAAGGCCGACGCCGACATGGTCGAGATCGCCGCCCGCATCATCGCTCAGAAGGAGGCCGAATTCGACCCGACCGCCTTCAAGGACCGCTACGACGACGCCCTGCGCGAGATGATCAAGGCCAAGACCAAGGGCGGTAAGGGTCTGGTCGACGTGGCCGAGCCGGACGACACCAACGTCATCGACCTGATGGCGGCGCTGAAGAACAGTCTGAAGGGTTCGGCCGGCGCCGCGCGCAAACCGGCGGCGAAGAAGCCGGCGCCGCGCAAGAAGACGGCCTGAGCGTCACTCCACGCCCATCTTGCGCAGGGCGGGTCTCAGGCTGACGGCGGCGGCGCGGAAATCGGCCCAGGGATCTGGCCGCTCAAGCAATTCGGGCCAGACCCATAGATTGTAGTCCGCGGGCCTCAGTCCCGGCTTCACCTGATCCCACGACAGGGGAAAGGCGATCCCCGCCGCCGGCCGCGCACGCGGCGACCAGGGCGCCACGGCGGTCGCCATCCGGCCATTGCGCAGATAGTCGATGAAGATCTTTCCGCCTCGCGCCTTCTTGGCCAGGGTGGTGGTGAAGCGGTCCGGCGCCTCGGCCTTGATCGCCTCGGACACGGCCTTGGCGAAGGCCTTGTTCTGCTCCCAGGTCACGCGGGAACGGCCGTCGGCGCGGATCGGCGCGACCACATGAAGGCCCTTGCCGCCCGTCGTCTTGACGAAGGGGGTGAGGCCCAACCCCTCGAGTTTCGCCTTCACCACGCCGGATGCGGCGATCACATCGTCGAATTCCAGCCCCACGTCGGGGTCCAGATCGAAGGTGATCTGGTCCGGCGTCTCGGGATCGCCCGGCTTGCAGCCCCAGGGGTGCAGCTCCAGTCCGCCCGACTGGGCGACGGCGGCCAGACCGCCGACATCGACCACGGCGACGTATGGGGTGCGCGCCTTGACGTCGATCAGTTTCAACCGGGGATTGGAGCCCGCCATGGCGTGGCGCTGGAAGAAGGTTTCGCCCTCAATGCCGTCCGGCGCCCGGATGATGGAGACGGGCCGATCCGCCACATGAGGCAGCAGACGCTCGGCCGCCGCCTCGAAATAGCGCGCCAGATCGGCCTTGGTGATGGGCGGTCGGCCGTCGTTCCCCGGCCACAACACCTTGTCGGGACTGGAGATGACGACGCCCGCCACAGTGACTTTGTCGCCCTTCCTCGAAGCCGGCGGCGACGCGGGCGACTGGGGCGCGGTCGTGACATCCTCGGCGGTCTTGTCGTCGCGCAGGCCCTTGAAGGCCGCCTGCCGCAGCGACCCGGACTCGGTGTAGCCGCCGTGCTCGATCTCCGCGACCAGCCTCGGCTTCACCCAGTGAATATCCTTGCCGCCTTCGGGCGCGCCTGCGCCGGTAAAGGGGCTCTTGTCCGCCGCCTCGGCCTTCAGCGCAGGGATCAGCAACCGCGTCGCCGCCTCGCCGAAGCCCGTTCCCACACGGCCGAGGTATTTCAGCCCGCCCTTCTCGCGCACCCCGACCAGCAGCGACCGAAACCGACGGCCGCTCTCGGACGACCAGCCGCCGATGATGATCTCGTCGCGCCCCCGGCACTTGGACTTGACCCAGGTCGAGGACCGCCCGGCGTGATAGGGCGCGTCCAGCTTCTTGGAGATCACGCCCTCCAGATGCATCCGGCAGGCGCTTTCCAGCACGGCCTGCCCCGTCGAGGCGAAATGTTCGACGTAACGCAGACGCCCGGCGCCCTTTGCGCCGATCCGGTCGATATAGGCCTGCAGCCGCGCCTTGCGATGCGACAGGGGCAGCTTGCGCAGGTCCTCAGCCCCTTCGAACAACAGGTCGAAGGCGAAGTAGACCAGTCGCCCCGTATCCCCCTCGGATATCGCCGCCTGAAGGGCGCTGAAGTCCGGCATGTGGTCGTCGTCGAGGGCGCATAGTTCGCCGTCGATCACCGCATCGGGCCAGCCGGCCGCATCCGCCGCCAGCTCAGGGAAACGATCGGTCCAGTCCAGGCCCTTGCGGGTTCGCAGCACCGCTTGGCCGCCGCCGATCCCGATCTGCAGCCGATAGCCGTCGAACTTGATCTCATGCGCCCAACCGGCCGCCGAGGGCGGGTGATCCACCGCCTTACACAACTGGATTGGGACGAAGGCGGGCCGCTTCGCCCTTGTCGCGGCCTTCGACGATGCAGGCTTGGGCGGCGCCTTGCGGCGGGTCGGCTTGGAGGACGTCCATTGCGCGTCGCCCTCGGCGATCTGGGCCAGGGAGCGGCCGGTCGTCACCGAGGCGTCGATCTCGGCCAGGGCGTCGCCCTCGCCGGCGACGGCGTGCTCGTCCTTCTCCTTCAGCAGCAGCCAGTTGTTGCGCTTGGACGGCTTGCCCCGATCGCTCTTCAGCCGGATCAGCGCCCATTTGCCCTTCAGCCGCTCGCCGTGAAGGATCATCTTGATCTGACCGCGCGCCCAGGCGGCTGTGAGGTCCGCCTCCTGCGGCTCCCAGGTTCCGACGTCCCAGAGCTGCACCGTGCCCGCGCCGTAGTTGCCCGCCGGGATCGTCCCCTCGAACCCGCCGTAGTCCAGCGGATGATCCTCGACCTCGACCGCCAGGCGCTTGACCGAGGGGTCGCGCGACGGGGCCTTGGTCACGGCCCAGGATTTCAACACGCCGTCCGCCTCGATGCGGAAGTCGTAGTGCAGCCGCGTCGCCGCATGGCGCTGGATCACGAAGCGACGCGCGCCCTTGGCGCCGGTTCGGCGAGCGCCCTTGGGTTCCGGCGTCTGCTCGAAACGCCGCTTGGCCTGATAGGTCTTCAGTTCGCCGCGCATGGACGATTAATCCGCCTATGCGCAAACCGTTGCGCTGACGGACCCTTGATCGTCAGCCGCCGAAAATCTCCGCCAGGCGCGCAGCCGTGTCTCGCCCCGTCGGCCCCGGCGTCTTCACGTCTTGGCGTCGATCTCGAGGCGTGGCGCCGGGCGGCCCCTGACCGCCCGCGCGGGTTGTCCGGCATGGATGTCGCGCCCGCGGCGTTCGACCTCCCGCAGAATGACCGCCAGCTCCTTGTCCGTCAGATGTTCGATGCCGATGAAGCCCGCGTCGGCCTTTTTCACGGCATAGATCAGCTCGTCCATCTTGGCGTGCATGGCGGCGGCGTCGCGGTTCTGGGTGTTCTGGATCAGGAACACCATCAGGAAGGTGACGATGGTGGTGCCGGTGTTGATGACCAGCTGCCACGTCTGGTCAAAGTGGAACAGCGGCCCGGTCACGGCCCAGGACAGCACCACCGCCAGGCAGATGATGAAGGTCCACGGCCGTCCCGCCAGCTTGGCCGTCGTGTTCGCCAGATGGTTGAACAGCTTTTCCATTCCGGCGGAACGGCGGCCGCAGGGCCGGGTTCCGCCGGATCAGGACAGACTCATTCGCTGGCGGCGGGCGCACGCGTCCCGATGGTGCGGTCCAGGAAGTCCAGATAGGTGCGCCACTGGTGCAGTTGGCGGTCATTGCCCCGGATGCCGTGGCGCTGGCCCGGATAGAGCATGGTCTCGAAGGGGATGCTCTTTTCCTGCAGGGCGTTCAGCACCCGCGTGGTGTTCTCGAAGATGACGTTGTCGTCAGCCATGCCGTGCATCAGCAGCAGCCGCCCGGTCATGTTGTCGAGCCGCCCCAGCACATCAGACGCCGCATAGCCCGCCACATTGCCCTGCGGCGTCGACATATAGCGCTCGGTATAGGCCGTGTCGTACAGGCTCCATTCCGTCGGCGGGGCGCCCGCCAACGCCGCCGCCAGCCCCATCTTCGGCTCGGTCAGGGCCATCAGGCTCATGAACCCGCCATAGGACCAGCCCATGATGGCGATGCGGTCGGCGTCGACATAGGGCAGAGAGCGCAGATAGTCGGCGCCGATGACCTGATCCTCGATCTCGGGCTGGCCCATCTTCAGATAGAGGGCCTGTTTGAAGGCGGCCGAACGGTCGCCCTCGCCCCGGTTGTCCAGGCGGAAGACGATGTAGCCCGCCTCGGTCAACAGTTGGTTGGTCGCCGGCTGCCAGGCGTTCTTCACCCCGCCGCCCGACGGGCCGCCATAGACCTGCATGACGACCGGATAGCGTTTGGACGGGTCAAAGCCCGGCGGCGTGGTCATCTGCCACATCAGCGTCTCGCCATGGCTCTGCAGCGTGCCGAAGCTCGGCTTCTGCTGGCGCTCGGCATAGGGCCAGAAGGGGTGGCCGGGCTGGAGCTTGTTCTCCTCGATCCAGCGCACGCGCTGGCCGTTGATCGAATAGAGCGCCGACTGCGCCGGGGTGTTCACGTCGGTATAGTTGCCGACATAGGCCGTGCCGATGGTGTTGACCGAGGCGCTCCACCAGCCGCCGCGCGGGGTGACTTCGGTCGGGTTCAGCGTCCGCCTGTAGCTGGTTCGGAACAGCTGCTGCTCGATCGGATATTCCTTGCCGTCGCGCATGGAGGCGGTGAAGAAGACCTCGCCCGTGTCCTGATTAACGCCGTCCAGCGACTTCACCGGATAGTCGCCGCGCGTGACGGCCCGCAGCTGACGCCCGTCCTTGTTGTAGAGATACAGGTGACGCCACCCGCTCTCCTCGCTGGACCAGATGAAGTTGCCGTCCTTCAGCGCCTTGAAGTCATGGGTGACGTTGACCCAGGCGTTCGAGGTCTGGCTGGCGATCACCCGGCTGGCGCCCGTGGCCGGATCGACGCTGAGCAGGTCCAGCCGCTTCTGATCGCGCGACAGACGCTGGACATAGGCGACCGAGCCGTCCGCCGCCCAGTTGACCCGGCCCAAATAGATGTCCGTGTCAGCGCCCAGATCGACCTTGACCCGCTGGCCGCTCTGCACGTCCTGAACATACAGCTCGACCACGGCGTTGGGCCGTCCGGCGCGGGGGTAGCGCTGCTGGGCCACCGAGGCGCCGCCGCCGGTGATGTCGAGGCGCGGAATCACGTCGACCGGGCTTTCGTCCGTGCGTTGCAGGGCGATGTAGCGCTCGTTCGGGCTCCACCAATAGCCGGTGTCGCGGTCCAGCTCCTCCTGGGCGATGAACTCGGCGGCGCCCCAGGTGATCAGGTCCTTGCCGTCGGTGGTGATGGCCTGTTCGGCGCCCGTCTCCAGATTGACCACGAACAGATTCTGGTCGCGCACGAAGCTGACGAACGATCCCTTGGGCGAGACCTTGGCGTCGATCTCATCGGCCGCCGTTTCGGTCAGGCGCCGCACCGAGCCGTCGGCGCGGTTGGCCAGGAAGACGTCGCCCTCCAGCGGCGCCAGGATGTAGCGGCCCTGTTCGTCCCAGGAATATTCGACCACGCCGCGCTGCGAAATCCGCATCCGCTCGCGCCGCGCCTTCTCGGCCTCGGACAGTTCGCCCGCGTCGGGAACCAGGGCGCGGGCGTCGATCAGCTTGAACGGCTCGCCGCCCTTCACCGGCGCGGCCCACAGGTCCAGCACGTCCACGTCGTCCTCGCGCGAGCGCAGGAAGGCGACCAGTTCGCCGTCGGGCGACAGGCTGACGCCCTTGGCCACCGGCCCGGCCAGCGACGGATTGGCGAACACCCGCTCGACCGTCAGGATCGAGGACGCGGGCGCCGTGGCGGCGGGAGGCGTAGCGGGCTGAGGGGTCGATTGTGCGAACGCCGGGGTCGCAGCCATCAGGATCGTCGAGGCGAGAAGAAAAGTGCGCATGGCGGTGAAGCTAGAGGCGGAATCTTCCGCCGTCATCCGCAATTCGTCCTTCTCCCCTTGTGGGAGAAGGTGGGCCCGAAGGGCTCGGATGAGGGGTTTCTCCGACAGGGGCCAAAGCCGCGTGGTCGGAAAGCTCGCGAGACCCCTCATCCGTCAGCCCTCGGGACAAGCCCGAGGACTGCCACCTTCTCCCACAAGAGAGAAGTGGAGAAAAAGAGAGTCCAATTCGTCTGAATCGTCTGAAATCCCCTGCGGCTTGCGGCCGCATCTTCCTGGGCCGAAGCGCAGTATGGCACAGGCTTATAGGTAGGCTGGCCGATTGTGATCGGTCCCTTGTTCCCCATGGAGCGGAAGGATCGCCGCGGCGCCCTTTCGCAACCGCCCCTGACGGCCTAGGTAGTCGCCATGTCCGACGCCTCCCTCTCCGCGCCGCCCGTCAAGGCCAGTCCGTTCCATGAGTTGGAAGTCCTGTGGGTCCGCCACTGGAACGACCAGTTGTTCAGCTTCGGCGTGAAGCGGCCCGAGGATTTCCGCTTCCGCTCGGGCGAGTTCGTCATGATCGGCCTACCGGGCGAGGACGGCGGCAAGCCCGTGCTGCGCGCCTATTCCATCGCCAGCCCCTTCTGGGCCGAGGAACTGGAGTTCTTCTCCATCAAGGTCGAGGACGGCCCCCTGACCTCGCGCCTGCAGAAGATCGTCGCCGGCGACAGCGTCCTGATGGGCAAGAAGCCGACCGGCACCCTGGTGCTGGACGCCCTGACCGGCGGCGAGCGTCTGTGGCTGATCGGCACCGGCACGGGCCTGGCGCCCTGGCTGTCGGTTGCGCGCGATCCCGAGACCTATTCCCGCTTCAAGCAGGTCATCGTCTGCCACACGGTGCGCAACGTCGCCGACCTGGCCTACCGCGACTTCTTCAGCCACGAGATCCACGACGATCCGCTGATCGGCGACGAGGCCAAGACCCAGCTGACCTATTATCCGACCGTGACGCGCGAGCGCTTCGAGACGCCGGGCCGCATCACCGACCGCATCAAGTCGGGCGACGTCTTCGCCGACCTGCAACTGCCTATCGGCTTTTCGCCCAACAGCGACCGCGTCATGCTGTGCGGCTCGATGGCCATGATCAAGGAGACCGGCGAACTGTTGGAATCCTACGGCCTGAAAGAAGGCTCGAACGCCGAACCCGGCGACTATGTTCTGGAGCGCGCCTTTGTCGGCTGACCTGATGACCTCTCCCGCCGCCGTCGCCATCGACGAACGCAAGGCCCCGGAAGACTGCGCCACCATGGCTGACGTGCGTCAGGGCGTGGATGCGCTGGACCGGGCGCTCGTCACCCTGCTGGCCGAGCGTCAGCGCTATATGGACGCCGCCGCCCGCATCAAGCCGAACCGCGACGCCGTCTTCGATCAGGCCCGTATCGACGATGTGGTGGCCAAGGTGCTGAAGGCGGCCGAACCCGCCGGCCTGTCGCCCGACATCGCCGAGCCGGTCTGGCGTCTGCTCATCGACCGCTGCATCGCCCACGAGTTCGGAACCTGGGACCAGACGCGGGTCTGAGCTGCCTTCTCCCCTTGCGGGAGAAGGTGGCAGGCGAAGCCTGACGGATGAGGGGTCACGCCCACGCATCCGTCGGATTCACGATCAATTGTCGAGAAACCCCTCATCCGGCCCTGACGGGCCACCTTCTCCCACAAGGGGAGAAGGGCCTCAGCCTTTCAGGCTCTTCAACGCCAGTTCGTGGCGATAGGCGGCGACATCGGCCAGGGCCGCGTCCAGCGCCGTCTTCACACGCTCCAGCCCGGCGGGCGCGGCGGATTGCTCGCCGAACTCCACCTCTTCGCAGACCTGGGCCAGGGCCTTGGCCCCGATGCCCGCCCCGGCGCCGCGGATGGTGTGGACGGCGTCGCGCCAGCCTTCGCTGGATGCGTCCAGCATGGCGGACCACATGCGGGCCTGTTCGGCGAACAGGCCCAGCACTTCGTCCGTCACATCATCCATGCCCGCCGTCATGGCTTCGAGGACGGTGAAATCCACCGCCCCCGACAGATCGCGCCTGGCCATCAGGCCTCGGCCTCTTCACCCTTGGCCAGGCGCGAGTTGCGCGACGACCAGATCAGGTAGACGGCCAGGCCGAACAGGTTCCACAGCAGGAAGTAGATCTGCGTCGAACTCTTCAGGCTGAAGAAGAAGACGATGCAGCCGATGATGGCGATGCCGCCGACCAGCGGCCACAGCGGCGCCTTGAACTTGCGCTCGCGGTTCGGGTCGCGAACGCGCAGCACGATCAGGCTGACGCCCACGGCCAGGAAGGCCATCAGCGTGCCGGCGTTGGCCAGGGAGGCCAGTTCGTCCAAGCGCATGATGCCGGCCAGGAAGGCCACGACGACGGCGGTGAACACCGTCACCACGGCCGGAACCCCGCGCTTGGAGATCTTGGCGAGGCGGTTGGGCAGCAGGCCGTCGCGCGACATGCCCAGGAAGATGCGGCTCTGGCCGAACAGGAAGGCCAGCAGCACGGTCGGCAGGGCGATCACGGCGGCGGCGGCGATCCACTGGGCGGCGACGCCCTGGCCCAGGCCGCGCATGATGTGCGCCAGCGGCTCGGGGCTGTCGGCGAAGCTGGCGACCGGGGCGGCGCCGATCGCGGCGGCGGCGACGGCGATATAGAGGACGGTGCAGATCACCATCGAGCCGACGATGCCGATGGCCAGGTCGCGCTCCGGCTTCTTGGTTTCTTCGGCCGCCGTGGCGATGGCGTCGAAGCCGTAAAAGGCGAAGAAGATGATGGCGGCGGCCGCCATCACCCCCGTCTGCACGAAGGGCGCGCCGAAGCCGTTGGGCATGAAGGGGGTGAAGTTGGCCGTGTCGAAGTGCGGCATGGCGATGGCCACGAACACCACCAGGGCGGCGATCTTCACGAACACCAGGATGGCGTTCAGCGTCGCGCTCTCGCGCGTGCCCAGCAGCAGCAGGCCCGTCACCACGGCGATGATGAAGATGGCCGGCAGGTTGATCAGCCCGCCCTCGACGTGCGGCCCCACGGTCAGGGCGAACGGCAGGTCGACGCCCAGTCCCGCCAGGAAGGGCACGGCGTAGCCGGACCAGCCGACAGCGACCGTCGACACGACCAGCGAATATTCCAGGATCAGGCTCCAGCCCACGACCCAGGCGAAGATCTCGCCCAGCGCGGCGTAGGAATAGGTATAGGCGCTGCCCGAGGCGGGCATGATGGTCGACAGCTCGGCGTAGGCCAGGGCGGCGCAGGCGCATACCAGACCGGCCAGGGCGAAGCTGATCAGCACCGCCGGGCCCGCCAGGCCCGCCCCGACACCGATCAGGGTCAGGATGCCGGTGCCGACGATGGCGCCGACGCCCAGCGCCATAAGGTGCGGCCAGCTCAGGGTTTTCTTGAGCCCCGGCCCCGAATGCGGGGCCAGCATCGCGTCGATCGAGCGACGACGGTTCCAGAACGCCATAATCTTTTACTCCCCCTCGCCGCGTCTTTCCGGCGGCTGATTCAAGGCGCGACCTTAGCGCGCGATGCAATCAC
The DNA here is from genome assembly GCF_037055245.1 of Brevundimonas olei. Lineage (GTDB taxonomy): Bacteria > Pseudomonadota > Alphaproteobacteria > Caulobacterales > Caulobacteraceae > Brevundimonas > Brevundimonas olei. Next base: position 1,236,043 of record NZ_CP146369.1, on the reverse strand, counting down.
GATAAAAGACGCATTTGACGCTTGCGCCTCCCCCCGGGTGCGAGTAATAGGAGCGCCCTTCGCCGAGGCCATCAGCGCCGCAGCGAAGGACCGGCGCCACACCAAGGGCGCAGACGACGGTACGGGTGATTAGCTCAGTTGGTAGAGCAGCTGACTCTTAATCAGCGGGTCCACAGTTCGAACCTGTGATCACCCACCATCGTCTCCTTCTTTTCATGCATTGAATGATCGTCGCGCCTCGGCGCGAGGCCATCCGGCTGCGCCCGGTTTCTGCTAGAAGGCGGGCATGTCTGACGCCGCCTCGATTCCCCCCGCCCCTTCCTCTTATGGCCCGCTTCACGGGGTGCGCGTGCTGGACCTGTCGCGGGTTCTGGCCGGGCCGTGGGCGACGCAGACGCTGGCGGATCTGGGGGCTGAGGTCATCAAGATCGAGCGGCCGGGCGCCGGCGACGACACCCGCCATTGGGGCCCGCCCTTCACCACGACGGCGGACGGCGCGCCCGGCGACGCCGCCTATTTCCTGTGCGCCAACCGAGGCAAGAAGTCGGTCGAGTTGGACATCGCCAGCCCAGACGGCGCCGAGGCCGTGCGTCGCCTGGCTGCGACCTGCGACGTGGTGGTCGAGAACTTCAAGACCGGCGGGCTGAAGAAGTACGGCCTCGACTACGCCTCGCTGGCGGCGATCAATCCGAAGCTGGTCTATTGCTCCATCACCGGCTTCGGCCAAGACGGGCCGGACGCGCACCGGGCCGGCTACGACTACATGATCCAGGCCATGGGCGGGCTGATGTCGATCACCGGCCAGCCCGACGGCGCGCCAGGCGCCGAGCCGATGAAGGTCGGGGTGGCGGTCGTGGACCTGTTCACCGGCCTGTACGCCTCCAACGCCATCCTGGCCGCCCTGTGGCACGCGCGGGCGACGGGCGAAGGCCAGCATGTCGACATCGCCCTGTTCGACGTTCAGGCGGCCATGCTGGCCAATCAGGCGACCAATTACTTCGTGTCCGGCAAGGCGCCGACGCGGATGGGCAACGCCCATCCCAACCTGGCCCCCTATCAGCCCTTCGCCTGTTCCGACGGGATGGTGATCATCGCCGTGGGCAACGACGGCCAGTTCCGCGCCCTGTGCGGCGCCCTGGGGCTGGAGGTCGAGGACCGCTTCGCCAGCAACGCCCTGCGGGTCGCCGAGCGCGAGGCGCTGGGGACGCTGATCGCCGCGAAGACGGAAGGCTTCACCATGCAGGGGCTGATGCAGGCGCTGGAGGCGGCGGGCGTGCCCTGCGGTCCGGTCAACACCATCGACCAGGTGTTCGCCGAGCCTCAGGCGATCCATCGCGGCCTGACGGTCGAGCAGACCCGGGCCGACCTGGCCGACCCCGTCCGTACCGTCGCCTCGCCTATCCGTCTGTCCAAGACGCCGGTGCGCTATGACGCCCCGCCGCCGAAGCTGGGGCAGGATACCGAAGCGGTGCTGGGGGCGTTGAAGACGGAGGGGTAACGTCCTTTCCTCTCTCTCAGGCCGTCATTCTCGAGCTTGACCCGAGAATCCAGCAAGCATGACGGCGACCGCCTCAACCCCATGCCTGTTCAGCCGTTGCGGGGCTGGATTCTCGGGTCAAGCCCGAGAATGACGGCGTAGGAGAAAAAGGATGAGCGGAAGCCGAAAAGTCAGCTGACCTGCCGCTTCTCCAGCTTCCGCGCCAGGGTGCGGCGGTGCATCCCCAGGCGGCGCGCCGTCTCGGAGATATTGAAGTCGGTCTCGGCCAGCACCTCGTGGATGCGCTCCCACTCCAGCGTCTTGATCGAGGTCGGGCGGGCGGTCAGGGGCGCATCGGGATCGCCCGCCTCGCGACCGAAGGCCGCCTCGATGTCGTCCGTGCCCGCCGGCTTGGCGAGGTAGTGGCGCGCGCCCAGCTTGATGGCCTCGACCGCCGTGGCGATGCTGGCGAAGCCGGTCAGCACCACGATCACCAGGTCGGGATCGAAGGCGTGCAGCGTCTGCACGCAGGTCAGGCCCGACGCCGTTCCCAGCTTCAGGTCCACCACGGCGTAGTCGGGATGATGCGTCTTCAGCAGTTCGACCATCTGGTCGTGGCTGTGGGCGGACACGACCTGATATCCGCGCCGCTCGAACGACCGGCGCAGGGTGCGGGAGAAGGACTCGTCATCCTCGACGATCAGAAGCTGGCGGGGCTCGTCGGTCATCTCATTCCCTCTTTCCCGACCCCTTATCTCGGGGCCAGGGCGTCGATCGGCAAGGTCAGACGCACCACGGCTCCGGCAGCGCCGCCCTGCCCCCTCGGTCGGTTCGCGGCCACGACCGTGCCGCCCAGCTTGCGCACCACGTTCACCAGCAGGAACAGCCCCAATCCCGCGCCGGCGCGCGCCTTGGTCGATTGATAGGGCTGGCCCAGCTTCTCCAGAATGGCCGCCGGGAAGCCGGGGCCGTCATCCTCGAAGGCGATGAACAGCCCGCCCGCGTCGGCGGCGGCCCGCACCTCCAGATTTCGCGCCCCGGCCTCATGGGCGTTGTCCAGAAGCGCGCTGAACACCTGTTTCAGCGCTGGATCGGCGATGATCGACGGATTGCCGGGCGCCGGGCCGTCCAGGGTCACGCCCAGGGCGTCGCCCGCCTTGTCGGACCATTCGGCGATGATCTCCTGCAGGAAGGCCTTCAGGGTGGTGACGGTCGGCGCCTCGCCCCGCGCCTCGCCCGCCGACATCAGAATGTTGGTGACGATGGATTTGCAGCGCTCGACCTCGGCCTGCATCTGCTCGATGTCATGCGCCAGATCCTCGTCGCGGTTCAGCGCGGGCATCCGCCGCCAGTCGCTGAGAATGACCGAAAGCGAGGCCAGGGGCGTGCCGAGCTCATGCGCCGCGCCCGAAGCCAGCAGCCCCATGCGCACGATGTGGTCCTGCTCCGCCGCCTGCTGCCGCGCCTCGGCCAGATAGGCGTCGCGGGCGCGCACGTTCTGGCTGGTGCGGGTGACGAAGGCCACCAGCAGCACGGCGATCAGGATGAAATTGATCAGGGCGCCCTGCTGGATCAGGCCCAGCCGCGCATCAGCCCCTGCGGGCAGGTCCAGCGGCTGACGCCAGATCGCCAGAAAGGCCAGGCAGGCGCCGGTCGCCAGCACGAAGCCCCAGGCGTAGACTGGCCGCAGCAGCACCGCCGCCAACACCACCTGCATCAGATACAGGGCCGCAAACGGATTGGTCGCTCCGCCGCTGAAGTAGAGCAGCCAGCTCAGCGCCGCCACATCGACGCACAGGGCCAGCAGGATCTCAGGGTCGGTGACCACCTTGCGTCGAAGGGTGACAGGCGCGCTGACCAGGTTCATCACCGCCAGAGCCGTCGGCGCCAGCAGCAGCGGCCCCAGCGGCAGGCTGATCCCCAGTCCCCAATGGACGATGACGATGGTCGCTACCTGGCCGATCACCGCCAGCCACCTCAGCTGGATCAGCAGCAGCATGTTGCGCCGTCCGGCCGCGCCCGGCGACACCGGCGTCTCGGCGTTGGCGTCCATGCCCAGAACCGTGCGGGCGAAGCGGCTGAGAGTCTGGGTCTGCACTATCGCCCTCCCTTCCTGCGGCGCCGCTCGTCGCGCAACCACAGAACGGCGCCGCCCGCCGACATCAGCGCCAGCCCGAACCAGGTCAGGGCGTAGACCAGATGACTGTTGGCGAACCGCACCACCGTCAGCCCGCCGCGGGGCCAGCCGCCGGGATTGGGCGTCGCGTCCGCGTCGATGAAGTAGGGCGCGACGGCCCCCTGCACCCGCTTGGCCTCGGCGATCGCCGCCACGTCGCGCGAGAACCAGCGATCAGACGCCGGATCGTTGTCGCGCAGGAAGCCGCCCTTGGGCTCGGTGATCCGCAACAGGCCGGTGACGGAGACCGGGCCGTCGACCTGACCTTCGGTGCGGGTTTCAGGGGCCGTTCGCTCGGCGGGGACGAAGCCCCGGTTGATCAGGACGGTGAAGCCCCGCGCATCCGCCAGCGGCGTGACGACCCAGAAGCCCGGCCCAAGGTCCGTCACCGCCTTCACCCGCGCCTCGCGGTCATGCAGGAACCGGCCGCTGGCCGTGACGCGGCGGTACTGGTCCGCCTCGCGCGTCACGGCGTCGAAGCCTGCAGGCCCCGGCGCCGGGACGGGGTCGGCATGGATGCGGGTGTCGACCTGACGGATCAGATCCTGCTTCCACGCCAGGCGCTGGACCTGCCAGACGCCCAACGCCGAAAAGCCCGCGATCAGCATGGCGAAGGCCGTCAGCCCCGCGACCGTTCGACGGCGTGACGCCGGACGGGCGGCGGGTTCAGGGGCCGAAGATGACGTCAAGCGGCGTCTCCGCGTGCGAGAGGGCTCAGCCCATCCCCTGCATGTCGTGGACGGGCATCATGTTGGTGTTCAGGTGATACATGACCCAGACCGACCCGGCGACGGCGATGACCACGATCACCAGGGTGAAGATCAGCGCCAGCATGTTCCACCCGCCCTCGGACCTGTGGTTCATGTGCAGGAAGAAGATCATGTGGACCACGATCTGCACCACGGCGAAGGCGGTGATGATCAAGCCCGTCAGCTGCGGCGCCAGCACCCCGGCCATGACCAGCCAGAAGGGAATGGCGGTCAGCACGACCGACAGGCCGAAGCCGATCAGATAGCTTCTGTAGGCGCCGTGATCATGCCCATCGGCATGATGATCGCCGTGGTGATCGTCGTGAGTCACGGCGTGCTCGTTGTGGGCTTCGGCGCTCATCGCAGCATCCCGAACAGATAGACGAAGGTGAAGACGCCGATCCAGATGACGTCCAGGAAGTGCCAGAACAGGCTCAGGCACATGAGGCGGCGCCGGTTGGCCTGGATCAGGCCCTTCTGCGCCACCTGCACCATAAGGGTGACCAGCCAGATGCAGCCGAAGGTGACGTGCAGGCCGTGCGTGCCCACCAGGATGAAGAAGGCCGACAGGAAGCCGCTGCGCTGGGGCGTGGCGCCCAGGTGGATCATGTGGGCGAACTCATAGAGCTCGATCCCCAGGAAGCACAGGCCGAACAGACCGGTGACCGCCAGCCAGACCTGCGTCTGCGCGACCTTGTTGCGGTACATCGCCAGCATGGCGAAGCCGTAGGTGATCGACGAGAACAGCAGCATGGAGGTGTTCAGCGCCACCAGCGGCAGGTCGAACAGATCCTTGGGCGCCGGACCGGCCGCATAGTTGCCGCCCAGCACGGCGTAGACGGCGAACAGGATCGCAAAGATGAGGCAGTCGCTCATCAGATACATCCAGAAGCCCAGCATGGTGCTGTGGCCTTCCGGGTGGTGCGGCTCCTCGACCGGGTGGAAGATCGGCCGCCCGGCCTCGTCGACGTAGTCGGAGTTGAGGGTTGGTGCGTGGCTCATCGGATCACCCTTGCGTCGCTGCTGCGGCCGTCAGGGCCTGGGTGCGCGCGTCCTCGGTCGCCTGAACCGTCTCGGCCGGGATGTAGTAGTCGCGCTTGTAGTTGAAGGTGTGGAAGATGGCGTAGGCGATCAGGGCGGCGAAGCCCGCCGCCGCCAGCCACCAGATGTACCAGATCAGGGCGAAGCCGACGATCAGCGACAGCGCCGACAGGATGAAGCCGGCCCCGGTGTTGGCAGGCATGTGGATCGGCTTGAAGCCTTCCGTCGGACGCTCATAGCCGCGCGTCTTCATGTCCCACCAGGCGTCGCTGTCGTGGATGATCGGCGTCTTGGCGAAGTTGTAGTCCGGCGGCGGCGACGAGGTGGCCCACTCCAGCGTGCGGCCCAGCCAGGGGTCGCCGGTCTCGTCGCGCAGCTTGTCGCGATGGATGATGCTGACGGCGAATTGGATCAGCATGGCCAGGATGCCGACGGCGATGACGGCCACGCCGACGCCCGCGATGACGAACCAGATCTGATAGGCCGGGTCGTCGAAGACCCGCATCCGCCGCGTCACGCCCATGAAGCCCAGGACGTACAGCGGCATGAAGGCCATCCAGAAGCCGACCACCCAGCACCAGAAGCTGACCAGGCCCCACTTCTTCTCCAGCCGGAAGCCAAAGGCCTTGGGCCACCAGAAGTTGATGGCGGCGAACAGGCCGAACAGCACCCCGCCGATGATGACGTTGTGGAAGTGGGCGATCAGGAACAGCGAGTTGTGCAGCACGAAGTCCGCGGGCGGCACCGCCAGCATGACGCCCGTCATCCCGCCGATCACGAAGGTCAGCATGAAGGCGACCGTCCACATCATCGGCAGCTCGAACCGAATGCGGCCGCGGTACATGGTGAACAGCCAGTTGAACAGCTTGGCCCCTGTCGGGATCGAAATGATCATCGTCGTGATCCCGAAGAAGGAGTTCACGGACGCGCCCGAGCCCATGGTGAAGAAGTGGTGCAGCCACACCAGGTAGGACAGGATGGTGATGACCACCGTCGCATAGACCATGGAGGTGTAGCCGAAGAGCTTCTTGCCCGAGAAGGTCGAGGTGACTTCGGAAAACACGCCGAACAGCGGCAGGATCAGGATGTAGACCTCGGGGTGGCCCCAGATCCAGATCAGGTTCACGTACATCATCGGGTTGCCGCCGAAGTCGTTCGTGAAGAAGTTGGTGCCGATGTAGCGGTCCGCCGACAGCAGGACCAGCGTCGCCGTCAGGATCGGGAAGGACGCCACGATCAGGATGTTGGCGCACAGCGAGGTCCAGGTGAATACCGGCATCTTCATCAGGCCCATGCCCGGCGCGCGCATCTTCACGATGGTGGCGATCAGGTTGATGCCGGACAGGGTGGTCCCTACCCCCGCGATCTGCAGCGCCCAGATGTAGTAGTCGACCCCGACGCCCGGACTGTAGCCGATGCCCGACAGCGGCGGATAGGCCAGCCACCCCGTGCGCGCGAACTCGCCGATGAACAGCGAGGCCATGACCAGCACGGCCCCCATCGTGGTCATCCAGAAGCTGAAGTTGTTGAGGAAGGGGAAGGAGACGTCCCGCGCCCCGATCTGCAGCGGCACCAGATAATTCATCAGGCCGGTGATCAGGGGCATGGCCACGAAGAAGATCATGATCACGCCGTGGGCGGTGAAGATCTGATCATAGTGGTGGGCGTTGAGGTAGCCCTCGGACCCGCCGAAGGCCATCGCCTGCTGCAGACGCATCATCACCGCATCGGCGAAGCCGCGCAGGAACATGATCAAGCCCAGGATCATGTACATGATCCCGATCTTCTTGTGGTCCACGGTGGTGAACCACTCCGTCCAGAGATAGCCCCACAGCTTGTAGCGGGTGATCAGGCCCAGCACCCCCAGACCGCCGATGACGACGACGGCGAAGGTGGCGACGAGGATGGGCTCGTGGAACGGAAGCGACTCCCAGTTCAACCGACCCAGAAGCGGCGATGTGGAATGTTCGACGGTCATGATCGTTCAGGCGCTCAAGATTGCGACGCGGCGGGCGCGGACGCCGTGGAAGGCGCGGTGAAAAGGGAGGCGAACCGCTCGCCGGACGAAGAACCGGCGCGGCCGGGGCGCTCCAGCCCCTGCCCCATGACGCGGTTCAGAGGCGTGTCGCGGGCGACGTCCTCGCCGAAGGCCTGACGGCGACGGGCGGCCTCGACGGCGGCGGCCTCGGCCTCCAGCGGGGTGCAGATCGTCAGCACATAGGACTCGCCGGCGCCGAAGACGGCGTCGCCGCGACGGGCGTATTTGTCATAGACAAGCGGCAGGGTGTTCTTGACCGCCGTCAGGCCCAGGCCGCCCTTGCGGTCGATGTCCATCATCTCGCCCATGCACATCTTGCCCGGCTCGACGCACATGTTGACCACGGCGTCGAACAGGCGATCGTCGACCGAGGCGTAGTGGATGACGGGCACCTTCTCGCTGGGCTTTTCCAGCTCCAGATAGGTTTCGCGGTCCAGCCCCTGGCCGGCAGCGCGTACGCCCGCGACCCATTGGTCGAAGCCGGCCTCGTCCAGACCGTGGAAGGCGAAGCGCATGTTCGAGAAGCCGTCGCCGGAATAGTTGGCCGAGAAGCCGACGTATTCGCCCGGACGGTTGATGACGGCGTGCAGCTTCGTCTCCATGCCCGGCATGGCGTAGATCTGACCGGCCAGGGCGGGGATGTAGAAGGAGTTCATCACCCCGGTCGAGGTGATGTGGAAGCGGATCGGCCGATCGACCGGCGCAGCCAGCTCATTCACCGTGGCGATGTCGTATTCGGGGTAGATGAACAGCCACTTCCAGTCCATGGCCACCACCTCGACCTGCAACGGGCGGTGATCCTCGGCCACGGCCTGCCCCGCCGCCACGCGGTCCAGCGGGCGATAGGGGTCCAGCAGGTGCGTCCCGGCCCAGGTGATGGCGCCCAGGCAGATGATGATCAGCAACGGCGCGGCCCAGATCACGAGCTCCAGATGGGTCGAGTGGTCCCAGTCCGGTTCGTAACGGGCCTCCTTGTTCGATTCCCGGTATTTCCAGGCGAAGAAGACGGTCAGGATCATCACCGGAATGATGATGATCAGCATCAATATGACGGACATGACCAGCAGGTCGCGCTGCTGGGCGGCGATGTCGCCGGCAGGCGACAGCACCACGGCCTCGCAGCCGGGCAGCAAGGCCAGAAGAGGCAACAGCAACAGGGGGCGCAGTCGGCGCACGGCGGCTCCAGTCGAGGTTCGAGGCGAGGTCGCGGTCATCGTGCAGGCCCCGTAACCCCGCCCCCGAACAGGCGACATTGGACAATCTGCCCTATCCCTTGCGCCGACCATCGGGAGCAAAGGGGCCGTTCCAACATTCTATTGTCGCGGGCGCGCGTGCGCCCCGGTTCCTGGAGCCTCATCGGTCATGAACGCAGCCAGCGGCGCGCCTTCTTCAGAGCCCCTCGAGCGGGACGCCAGCCGGATCAACGCGCGAGACGGCAAAATCGACGCGGGCGAAATCGCCATCGGCGTCATCATCGGCAGGACGTCGGAGTTCTTCGACTTCTTCGTCTACGCCATCGCCTCGGTCGTGGTGTTTCCACAGCTGGTGTTTCCCTATGCGGGACCGCTGGTCGGGACGCTGCTGTCCTTCGCCGTCTTCGCCGTGGCCTTCATCGCCCGGCCGTTCGGCACGGCCCTGTTCATCGCCATCGACCGGCGCTTCGGGCGCGGGACCAAGCTGACCATCGCCCTGTTCCTGCTGGGCCTGTCGACCGTCTGCCTGGGCTTCCTGCCGGGACATGAGCAGGTCGGCCACTGGTCGGCCGCCATGCTGATCGCCCTGCGGATCGGTCAGGGCGTGGCCCTGGGCGGCGCCTGGGACGGCATGGCCTCCCTGCTGTCCGTCAGCGCGCCCGAGAAGCGTCGCGGCTGGTACGCCATGGTGCCGCAGCTAGGCGCCCCGATCGGCCTGATGGTCGCCAGCGCCCTGTTCGCCTATTTCCTCAGCAAGCTGTCGGCGGCCGACTTCATGGACTGGGGCTGGCGCTATCCCTTCTTCGTGGCCTTCGCCATCAACGTCGTGGCCCTGTTCGCGCGCCTGCGCATCGTGGTGACGCCGACCTTCCAGGCGGCCTTCGAGACTCTGGAGCTGCACCCCGCGCCCGTGACCAAGGCCGTGCGCGAGGAAGGCGGCGACATCATCATCGGCGCCTTCGCCCCCCTGGCCAGCTTCGCCATGTTCCACATGGTGACGGTGTTCCCGCTGTCGTGGGTCTTTCTCTACACCGACGAGGCGCCCAGCCGCTTCCTGATGATCGAGCTGATCGGCGCCGTCTTCGGCCTGTTCGCCATCCTGGCCTCGGGCTGGCTGGCCGATCGCTACGGCCGCCGCGCCCTGCTGGCGGTCACGGCGGCGGGCATCGCCGCCTTCTCGGGTTTCGCGCCCCAGCTTCTGGACGGCGGCCCGGCGGGCGAGCTGACCTATATGATCCTGGGCTTCATCCTGCTGGGCCTGTCGTTCGGCCAGGCCTCGGGCGCCATCGCCTCCAGCTTCAGCCTGACCAACCGCTATACAGCCTCGGCCCTGACCTCGGACCTAGCCTGGCTGTTCGGCGCGGGCTTCGCCCCGCTGGCGGCCCTGGCCCTGTCGGGCCGGTTCGGCCTGGTGGCGGGCGGCGCCTATCTGCTGTCGGGCGCGATCTGCACCCTTCTGGCCCTGTGGCTGAATCGCGAACTGGCCAAGGAGCGCGCGAGCGCCAAGGCCTGACCGCCGGATCGGACGCCGCCTCATGATCAGGGGCGGCGCGTTCGGTGGAGCGCGCCGCCCTTGTGACATCTGCAGGTCTCTTCGCCTCGATAAGGTTATCGGCCGTTTACGATAGGACTTAAGCGCCCGCTAAGTCTGTCTGATCGCCTGACGTTAACAGCGGCCGAGTATCGTCACCTGGAAATCAAGGGTGATGAGGACGTCATGACCAAGCTGATGCAGGCAAAACGCCGTGCGCTTCTGGCGATAGCCGCCGGCCTTACAATGGCGGCGGCGCCCCAGATCGCGGCCGCAGGTCCGACAGCGGGACATTCCTACAAGCTGCGCGCCACCGTGCCGGTCGCTTGCTGGGTGCGCCCCGATCGGACCGTCATGGCCGAAACCGGCCGCATGGGCTCTGTGGTCGAGGCGTGCAACAGCCCCGGCGGCTTCACCGTTTCGGCCCAGTACCGCCCCCTGGCGGAGACCGAAAAGGCCCGCATCGTCTACGGCGACCGCTCGCTGGATCTGACCAGGACCGGCCTTCTGGAGCTGCGCCGCTCCAGCATGGCGACCATTCGGACCGTCGACTACCGCTTCGACGACGTTCAACTGGACGAGCCGTTGATCCTCGCCCTGACGATCCAGCCGATCTGACAGGCTCATAGTCCTCAAACGATGACGCCCCGCAGATCGCTCTGCGGGGCGTTTTCACTTGCGGCTCAGGGGCGAACGGCCTCGCCCCCGCGGATCAGATCGCCGCGACGGTGAAGGTCAGGGTGTCGCTGTAGTCCCCCGCCCGCTTGCCGGAGGTATCGCCGATGCGGACGGTCAGGGGATAGTCGTCGTTACGCGCCTGAGCGGAGGCCACGTCGAAGCTGTACGGCGCCGTCAGATTGACCTGCCGGGAGCCCATCTGCAGCCCATAGTCGATGGACCAGGCGGTGCCCGCCTGGCGCAGCTTGCCCAGATTCTGAGACGTGACGGACACGCGATATCCGCCCGTGCTGTGGACGTAGACCGAGGTGTTGAGCGCCCGCGTCCCCTCATTCAGTTCGCCCAGATTGATCGTCGGCACGCCGTTCTGTCGGGTGAACTCGCCCTTGAGGCCGATCATGGCGGCCGCCGCCATTTCCAGAACGATGGTCACGGGCCGTTCGGCATGGACCTCGCCGTCGGCCGCTTGCAGGGCGATATAGGCGACCTGGCTGTAGCGTCCGTAAGGCAGATTGGCGGGCGGGCGGACGGCCACGCCGATCCGGGCCAGTTCGCGCCCTTCCTTGGGCACATGAATCTGGGCCCCCGTGACGATGCCGCTCACCCCCGAACGGGGCGTGATATCGGCGGTGCTCTGCTCATCGCGCATGGCGTAGGGCACGCGCACCCTGCTGCCGGGACTTCCCAGGCCGAACGGCTCACCGCGCAGTGAGACGCTGAAGCGCCCGTTGCACGGCGTCTGACCCGTATTGACCAGCGCCATGTCGAAGGTGCGGTACGCGGCGTCGTCCTCGAGCGGGTTATAGCGAATGACCCACTGGTCGACTGCGGGGTCCAGGCTCAGGTTGCACTTGGCCTGGGCGGAAGCCTGGCCGGCCAGCCCCAGGACGCCCAGGGCGCCCACGGCGGCGACAGCCAGTTTACGAGCATCTCCGGCGATCATGTTCTTCTTCCTTCCCGTTATTCTTCCGGCACGTCGATCGGCAGGGTTACGGTCTGCATGTCGAGCAAGCCCTCGTTGTCGGCCGGCACGGTGAACTCGAAACCCGCCGCCGGGCTGGTGAAGAGCTCAACGCGATAGGTCTTGCCCGGCTTCAGCTTCTGGACGGCGAAACGGCCGACCGAGTTGGTGAAGAACAGTTCGGGCTCGGCGTTCGGCTCGTCTGCGGGACGCACGCGGCCCGAGAGCAGGGCCGCCGGCCGGCCGCCGTTGCCCACGATCCGTCCCAGGGCGGAGACGAAGGCGTCGCTGCCGACCTGGATGGAATAGCCGCTCTTGTAGGCGGGCCGAACGCGCAGCACGCCGTCGCCGACATCATAGCCCAACGGGACGTCCAGCACGTCGTAGCGCACAGACTGGTTCACATAGGAGGTCAGGGTGTTGGACAGCGCCGGCCCCAGGGCGCCGCTGCGCGACGTATAGGCCCCGCCCTGGAAGGACTCGCCGACGATGACCGGGTGATCCCCGAGCGTCTCGTGCGGGTAGACGATGGCGAAGCTGTCGTAGATGTTCCGCCCGATCGCCGCCCGACCGCCGGTCGTGGCGATCGAACTGCCGATGCGCAGGGTGGTGACCTGCTCGTCCGAGATGCTGCTGAAGCTCTCGCCGAACGCCGTGTGCGACAGGCTGGCGTCGAAACGGTTGCCCACATAGTCCAGTTGGCCCGAGACGGTGCCGGGACCGTCGTCATAGGTGGACTGGACCGAGTAGCCCCACGATCCCACGCGGTTCTCGCTCGACTGCTGGAAGCGCATGCTGCCGGAATTGCGCGCCGAATTATAACGCGCCTCGCCGCGCCGATCGTATCGCGGCGACCAGATCAGGGCGATGGTGAAGCCGAAGCCGTCGCGGGTCGTCCCGAAGCGGTTGCCGTAGTCCGTATACTCCGTCCCGAACTGCAGCCCCCAGGCGGGCGTCACCCGATAGGTGGTCGTGGCCGACAGCGTGTAGGAATCGTCCATGAAGGTGCTGCGGCTCATGCGGTAGGAGGCCGTCGCGTTCGCCAGCCAATCCGCCGAGAAGCGGTGCGAATAGGCCCCCGTGAAGATCCACGAAATCGGGTTCTGGCCCGAGGCGTTGCCCAGGCTCGAATAGTCCTCGGAGGTATAGTCCGCCACGAAGGTCCAGCTGTCGTAGGTATCGCCCCGGTCGACGGCCAGGTCATAGCTCAGGGCATAGGCGTAGCCCTGGCCGTAGTCGCTGTTGCTGACCGACAGGTCGAGACGCGCCCGCGCGCCGTTCTTCAGGATCACCTGCGTCTGGCCGGTAAGGTTCTGCACCTCTTCCGAAGCCTGCAGCCCTATGCCCAGCGCCGGGCGGTTCTCGAACGCCTTGCGCCAGTAGCCGGTGAAGGCCAGCTCCCCGTCGCTGTAGTCCGGCGTGCCGAACAGTCCTGAGTTGGTCACCCCCAGGTAGGCGCCGTATTCATAGTCGCCCGGCTCCAGATCGATGGCGTCCAGATAGGCGCTGTAGGAGACGGTCTCCATCCGCCCCGATTCATTCTGAATCTCCAGCTGGACGTCGTTCGAGCCGGTTTCGAGCGGCAGGTTGGAGAGGTCGTACTGACCCGGATCGAGGCGAAACTCGCGGACGAAGACGCCGTTGCGCAGGACACGGACCGTGGAGGCTTCCTGCAGGACCAGCTGCCGCCCGCCCGCCAGGACGTTGTTGCGGAAACTCTCGAAGCGCTGCCGCTGGCGCGCCACGCCGACGCCGCCCATCTGGACGTAGCCCTGTCGCCCCCGCGTCTCGGGATCCAGGTCGCCGAGGTACCAGCGACGGAAGGCTTCGGGCTGATCGTAGACGAAGCGCGCGTAGCGACGGTCGACCTCGTAATCGCCGGTGAGCAAATCCTCTCGCCCCTGGACGTCGGTTTCGAAGACCAGGTTCCGGAAGCGCATCGCGCCATTCAGATAAAGACTGGGCGTTCCGACCTCGCCGGTCGAATTGCGTCGCTGCACCAACATGTTGGTGTTCAGATAGGCCGAGAAGTCCTCGGGTGCGACGCCGGGATCGTCGGGTCGACCGCCCTGAAACAGCGACTCCACCGAGCGCTTCGTCGGATCGATGCGCAGCACCAGCACCGCCAACTGATCGGGGTCGTATTCCAGGCGAATGCCTGTCGTGTTGATTTCCTCGGGCGCGAAAGACTCCACGCCTTCCAGCCGCGCCGCCAGTTCCGCCTGGGCCTCAGGCGTCAGCAAGGGGTCGATCAGACGCTGGAACCCCGCGCTCTCGACGATGAAGCGGTCGTCGCGCGTCAGCAGGACCGGCATCTCGCCCAGCACCCGGCTGTTGAAGTTCAGCGGCACCGTCATGGCGATGTCGCGGTCGTAGGGGTTGATGTTGGGCCGCGGCTGCGCAGCACCGGCCGTCTGGCTTGCAGCAACGGCCTGCCCCTCCTCGGCTTGCCCTTCCTGGGCCGCAGCCGTCGACGCCGCCAGCATGGCTGCGATCAGCGCCAGGCGCGACGCCGTCCCCCTGATCCTCGCCCCCCTCATGGTCAGCGTCCGAACCGAAGGGTCACAGGCTTCGCCGGGTCCAGTTCAACGCCCGTCGGCAGCTTGAACGTGCGACGACCGCCGCCGGGCGCCAGATATCCGACGCCGACGGTCTGGGAGACTTCATCGCTGTTGTATTCGCGACGGAACGGCTGACCGGCCTTGTCCGTCCCTTCGACGATCCAGGTGGCGCCGCTCATCAGGGCGTAGCGTTTGCCGCTGTTGGCGACGACGATCTCGACGCCCGGCTCCGCCGGAGGCGCCGCGACGGGCTGGCCGCCCGTGAGCGAAGGGTCGATCTCAGGCGCGGGAGGCGTGACCATCGCGGGCCTGACCGAAACGATCTCGACCTTGGGCTGGGCGCCCGGGGGCGCCACCACGATGAGGGCCTTCATGGTGTAGAGCACCTGGACGGCCACCGCGCCGCCCCCCTCGGCCACGTCCGGGTCGGTGGCGACGGGCAGTTGCTTCACCCACAGATAATAGGCGCGCGATACATCGATCGCCGGATCGCCGATCCACTGGACGCGAACGACCTGCCGACCGCTGACGGGCACCACGCCCTGAGGCGGAAAGACGAGAAAGTCCTCATCCGCCAGCGTCTCGACGATATTGCCGTCGGCGTCGATGTCCATGCGCGTGATGCGGGTTTCGAACGGCAGGGCGGCCGAGCCGACATTGCCCACTTCGATGCGCGCAGCGGACCCGGCGCCCGACGTCGTCAGCTCCGACACCATCGGCGACACCCGCATGGCCCAGGCCGACGTCACGACCAGGAACCCCGCGATCACGACCGCAGCGCCCCGGAGCAACCGTCCCAGCCGCGGCATACGTATGCTCAATCGCACCATCACCGACGCTCCCCAAACCCCATCCAAAGGCGTCCGCTTTCGGCCGCCCAGGCAAAACCGCCCGCCATGCCGCGCCTTGGGGCGACATCGAGGCAGTCTAACAACCGTTGATCACTGAAAAGAAAACGCGCGGAGCGGCCAGGCCGCGCCGCGCGCAATCGGTATGAACGTCGTCGCTTAGAAGGCGGCGATGTTGACGGTCAGATCGCCTTCATAGCTGCCGGCGAGCAGCGACTTGGACGGGACCGGGATGTTGACGTTCAGAGCCATGGCGGACTTCCAGGCGCCGTGCTGCTTGCTGACCGAGTTCGAGCCGGTCGGCAGAACCAGCGAGGTCGCCGAAGCCGAGCCCGCCACGCCGACGTCGCCGGCGGTGTAGTTGGCGGTCACCGAGAAGGGCAGGTTCGCCTGGAACACGTTGGTGTCGTAGCCGGCGGAGCTGTTGTTCACCAGGCCGCGGATGTCCGACTTCGACAGGGTGACGGTGTTCGAGGTGTTGCAGCCCGCCAGGTTGCTGTCGATCGTGACGTTGGCCGGGGCGGTCATGTCAAAGGCGGCCGCAGGGCCCGTGTTGTCCGAAGCGTAGATGCCGATGGTGCCGAAATCGATCGTCTGCGAGGTGCTGCTGCCCGAGTAGTAGGCGCAGTCGGTCGACACCATGCCCTTCAGGGTGAAGGTCGCGCCGTCATCGCCGGCGGCCGTGCCGTTGTCGCCCTGCGCGCCGCCGAAGGCGTGCCACGACGAAATGGCCGAGTCGCCATTCTGAGCGTTCGCGCGGTTCAGACCGGCAGCGATGTTTTCCAGGAAGTTGCCGCCGGACACGTTTTGCGTGCCGACGATCGGCAGGGTGGTCTGGCCGTGGTTGATGGTGTCGGCCGAAGCGGCCGAGGCGGTCAGGGCGACGGCGGCGACGCCGGCCAGCAGGGTAGCGATCTTCATGATGATTTCTCCAAGCGAGGTTTTTGAAATTCCAGCGACCGAGACTGAAAGCGCCCTCGATCTGCTCTGGATGGTAACGAACTGTAAAAGACTAGGTCAAGAAAAAAATCGACGTTCTGTAGTCGATTTTTGAATTTCTCTTCTAAGGCGAAAGCAAATTGCCGCATTATACGACCAATAAGGCCGAATATTACTGACGTTAACTTAGATGTTTTTACTAAACTCTAGGCTGAATTGTAACGCTGAGAGTCTCAGCGTAATCACCAGCCAGCAGCCCGGCCCCTTCGGGCGGCTGAGTTCGGATCTGCAGCCGACCGCCGCCCGCAGCGATCGCGTCGCCGCTACTCAAGGTCTTGCGGGCCGTCAGCTCGGCGCTTGAATAGGCCGCGCTCATCATGCCGTCTTGCGGCGCAAGGGTCGGAACGGCGACATTCAGGGTGTAGCGGAGGGTCCCGGCGAAAGGCCCCTCGCCCCGAGGCTTGGCCACATGAGCCAACCCGCCGCTGGCGGATTCGAAACTCAGATCGAAGGGCACGTTGCAACGGAGACCCAGGTCCGCCGTCACGACCTCATTGCCGGTCAGTTCCCCGAAGTCGATGACGCCCCCGCCGGAGAGGCGGCAGTCGGCGACGATCCGTCCCGTCACCAGGACGTCGAATCCCGTCGCGCTCTCGATGGAATCCGCCTGGGCGGCCGCCGCCGAAAGAGCGACGAGCATGCCGCCCGCCAAGGCGCCGATACGCATCAGACGCCGACCAGCCGTCGCCCGGCGCGCACTTCTTGTCCTTGCGGTCCCACCCAACGTTCGCCTCCCGTGGCCGCCCCTGCGGCCGCCCCGTCCACACAGACAGGGTTCGCTGGTCAGCGTTCCAAGAGGCGTGCCATCCCATTTTGGCACACAACCAACCGGACGAGCGACGAACGCGCCCCGCCAGCAAAGGTTAATGAAACGTTAACGCCAAGCTCTCTAGTGCGAAGCTCTGGCGCGGGCAAGTAAATGTTTCATTTTGGGATTGTGAGGATATTTCCCTGTGTCAGCCCGCCTTGGCCTTGCGCCGCCAGTGGGTCAGCAGGTGTTCGGTATAGCCGTTGGGCTGCTCCCGACCCCTGAACACCAGATCGCAGGCCGCCTGCCACGCCGGGCCGTCATAGGCGGGCGCCAGGGAGCGATAGGCGGGATCGCCCGCGTTCTGACGATCCACCACCACGGCCATGCGCTTCAACGCCTCCAGGACCTCGTCCTCGGTCGTGACGCCGTGGCGCAGCCAGTTGGCCAGATGCTGGCTGGAGATGCGCAGCGTCGCCCGGTCCTCCATAAGGCCCACGTCGTGGATGTCCGGCACCTTGGAGCAGCCGACGCCCTGATCCACCCAGCGCACGACGTAGCCGAGGATGCCCTGGGCGTTGTTGTCCAGTTCCTGCCGGATTTCGTCGGCGCCCGGCGTCGCGATCGCGAACGGCGGGGTCAGCAGGGGCGTCAGGCCGGTCGGCGCGCGCTTGGCGATCTCAACCTGACGCGCCCAGACGTCGACCTCATGATAGTGCAAGGCGTGCAGGGTCGCCGCCGTCGGCGACGGAACCCACGCCGTCGAGGCGCCCGCGCGCGGATGGCCCGCCTTGGCCGCCAGCATGTCGCCCATGCGGTCAGGCGCGGCCCACATGCCCTTGCCGATCTGCGCCCGGCCCGACAGGCCCGCCTTCAGGCCGATGTCGACGTTGCGGTCCTCATAGGCCTTGATCCAGCCGGTCTCACGCACCGCCTCCTTGCGCACGACGGGACCGCCTTCCATCACCGTGTGGATCTCGTCGCCCGTGCGATCCAGGAAGCCGGTGTTGATGAAGACCACCCGGCCCTTCGCCGCCGCGATGCAGTTCATCAGGTTGACGCTGGTGCGACGCTCCTCGTCCATGATGCCCATCTTCAGCGTCAGGGCGGGCAGGCCCAGCATGGCCTCAACCGCGCCGAACAGCTCGTCGGTGAAGGCTGTCTCGTCCGAGCCGTGCATCTTGGGCCGCACGACATAGACGGATCCCGCCGGGCTGTTGCGCGCCTCAGACAGGCGGCGCAGGTCGTGCAGGCCAATCAGCCCCGTCATGGCGATGTCCAGCAGATGCTCGGGCGTCTCGCGCCCGTGGGCGTCGAGTACGGCGTCGGTCGTCAGATGCAGACCGACGTTGCGCACCAGCATCAGGCTGCGCCCCTTCAGGGCCAGAACCGATCCATCCGGCGCCGTATAGAGGCGGTCCGGATTCAGACGCCGCTTCACCGTGCGGCCGTCCTTCTCGAAGTCAGCCTGAAGATCGCCGCGCATCAGCCCCAGCCAGTTGGCGTAGACCAGCCGCTTGTCCGCCGCATCGACGGCGGCGACGCTGTCCTCGGCGTCGGCGATGGCCGACAGGGCCGCCTCGACCAGCACATCAGCGACGCCCGCCGGGTCGCCCTTGCCGATGCGGTGCGCGCGGTCGATGACGATCTCCAGATGCAGGCCGTTGTGGCGCAGCAGGACGCCCGACGGCGCCGCCGCCTCCCCCGCATGACCGGCGAAGACGGCCGGATCGGCCAGCCCTGCCTCACGCCCCCCAGACAGGGCGACGACCAGCCGCCCGTCCTCGACGCGATAGCCGACCGCCTCGGCATGACCGCCCTCAGCCAGCGGCGCGACCTGATCCAGGAAGGCGCGGACGCGGGCGATGACGCGAGCGCCGCGTTCGACGTCATAGCCGCCCGCCCTGGGCGCCTCGCCCAGCGCATCCGTGCCGTACAGCGCGTCATACAGGCTGCTCCAGCGGGCATTGGCGGCGTTCAGCAGATAGCGAGCGTTGGTCAGTGGAACGACCAGCTGCGGCCCGGCCAGGGTCGCGATCTCGGGGTCGACGTGCGCCGTCTCGGCCCGCACGCCGTCGCGCTCGGGCTCGATATAGCCGATCTCGCGCAGATAGGCCTGATAGGCCGCCTGATCCGGCTGACCCGGATAGGCGCGGTGCCAGTCGTCCAGCTTGCGCTGCAACTGGTCGCGACGTTCCAGCAGGTCGCGGTTGCGGCGGCCGAAGCGGGCCAGCAGCCCCTCGACCCCGGCCCAGAAGGCCTCGGCGCTCACGCCCGTGTCCGGCGTCGCCTGATCGCGCACGAAAGCGTCAAGCTCGGCGGCGACCTTCAGGCTGCCGTGGCGGACATAGGCGTCGGCGGGAGTCGTGGGGGCGTCGAACATGGCGGTCTCCTTCAGCCTGAAGACTACGCCTAATGGCCGCCGCTATCCACGGCGAAGAAAGCGGCTTATCTTTGCCAAATCTGCAATGATGAGAGCCCGCCATGCTGGCCGAGTATGAAATCTTCGTCCGTGCGCTGGAGGAAGGCAGCCTGTCCGCCGCCGCGCGTCGGCTGGACCTGTCGCCCGCCGTGGCCTCGCGCAGGCTGGCGCGGTTGGAGGACCGTCTGGGGGTACGGCTGATCGAGCGCACCTCGCGCCGTCTGGCCCCGACCGAGGCGGGGCGGCTGGTCTATGACCGCGCGGCGCAACTGCTGGAAGGGGTCGAGGATCTGGAGGCCGTGGTGTCGCGCCGCACGACGCAGGCGCGCGGCCTGCTGCGCGTCTCGGCGCCGACCTCGTTCGGGCGGCGACGGCTGGCGCCGCTGCTGCAGCCCTTCCTGGCTGCGCAGCCCCGCCTGACGCTGGAGCTGAACCTGACCGACGCCTTCGTCGACCTGATGGCCGAGAACGTCGACGTGGCGGTGCGGATCGGCGGCTATGAGGCGGCTGACCCGCTGATGCACCGCCTAGCGCCGAACCGGCGGGTGCTGTGCGCCTCCCCCGCCTATCTGGCCGAGCACGGCGCGCCGGAAAGCCTGGACGACCTGCGCCGTCACGCCCAGTTGGCGGCCGAGAACCAGTCGACCTGGCGGCTGGAAGGTCCCGAAGGCGCCGTCGTCTTCCGCGCCCGCAGCCGCGTGCGCACCAACTCAAGCGAAGTGGCGCGCGAACTGGCCCTGGCGGGCGTCGGCGTCGCCCTGCGCTCGACGTGGGACGTCGGCGACGAACTGCGCGACGGGCGTCTGCAGGTCGTATTGCCGCAATATGCGGGGTCGTCGGACGTGGCGATCTTCGCCCTGACGGCCGGTCGGGCGCGGGCCGAAACCCGCGTCCGCGCCTTCATCGACTTCCTGTCCGGCCTGTATGGCGATGTGCCAGAATGGGACACATAACCCTTCTCCCCTTGTGAGAGAAGGTGGACGGCGAAGCCGGACGGATGAGGGGCGAAGAAGCGGGCTGACGGCCTCTGATCAAACGCCGAGCCGACACCCCTCATCCGGCCCTGACGGGCCACCTTCTCCCACAAGGGGAGAAGGGCTGTATTTTACTTCAGCCACCGATCCAGCCACGACGACATCTCATACAGGGCGTGCCCCACCGACTCCCGCGCGCGGTAACCGTGGGCTTCCAGCGGCAGGACGACATAACGCGCTGTCGCGCCATTGCCCTTCAGCGCCGCATAGAAGCGTTCGGTCTGCACCGGGAAGGTGCCCGAGTTGTCGTCCGCTTCACCGTGGATCAGCAGGATCGGCTCGTTCACCCTGTTGGCGTAGGTGAAGGGCGACATCTCCGTATAGGTCTCGGTCGCCTCCCAATAGGAGCGCTGCTCCGCCTGGAAGCCGAAGGGCGTCAGGGTGCGGTTATAGGCGCCCGAACGCGCGATGCCGGTCTTGAACAGGTCGGTGTGGGCCAACAGGTTCGCCGTCATGAAGGCGCCGTAGGAGTGGCCGCCGACAGCGATCCGCTCACGGTCCGCCACGCCCAGAGCCACCACGGCGTCGACCGCCGCCTTGGCGCTGGCCGACAGTTGCTCGATGTAGGTATCGTTCGGCTCGGCCCCGTCGCGACCGATGATCGGCATCGTCGGGTTGTCCAGGATGGCGTAGCCCTGGGTCAGCAGGAACAGGTGGCTCGATCCCGACGGACGCACGAAGCGGTTGTCGGTGTCCACCACCTGGCCGGCGACGGCCGCGTCGGTGAACTCGGCCGGATAGGCCCACATCAGCAGCGGCAGCGGGCCGTCGCGATCCTTATCGTAACCGGCGGGCAGATACAGCGTCCCCGACAGCTCCACCCCGTCGTCGCGGGTGTAGGTGATCAACTGGCGCGTGGCCTCGGCCAGTTGCGGCGCCGGATCGGGGAAGTTGGTCAGTTGGGTGACGCCGCCGTCCAGGTCGCGGATGCGCAGATTGGCCGGATCGACCCGGCTCTCGCGATAGGTGACAAGCTTGCGGCCCGCCTCGTCCAGAACGCCGACGACCGTCTCATATTCACCTTGGGCCGCGCGCCAGACGCGCTCGGTCTCGCCGTTCTCCAGGTCCAGAAGGTCGAGGAAGGGATAGGCGCCTTCGCGTGTCGCCCCATTCCCCTCGACGAAGACCCTGGAGCCGTCGGCGCTGAAGCGCATGACCGGCCGGCCGCGCGCGTTCGGCTCGGTCACCACCGAGCCCGGATCGTTGTAGCGGTCCTGATAGTTGCGATCGACCAGAACGCGGCCCGCGCCGGGGTTCGACGGATCGACCAGGGTGCGGGTCTCGTGCCGGGTGTTGAACCAGCGGCTGTTGACGATGGCGGCGTCGTCGCGGCCCCACGTCGTTCCCGCGTAGCGTTCCTTCAGGTCAGCCAGGGTCTGCACCCGGTCGTTGAAGGGCGCGCGCAGCATGAAGACGCGATCGCGCACCTCGGCGGCGTTGCGCGGATCGCCGCCGTCCTGAGCCTCGGCCCAGACCAGGGTGGCGTCAGTGTCGGCCCGCCACTGGACCGCGCGCGGACCGGGCGCCACGGCGTCGAACGGCGTCGGCACGTTATCGCGCAGCGGCAGGTCGGCCACGCGGTGCACCTGACGCCCGTTCATGTCGGTGACGATGACGTCCGAGGGGAACAGGCTGGCGGGCACGACGTAGGAGTAGGGCTTCTTCACCCGCGTCTGCAGGATGTAGCGCCCGTCCGGCGAGGTCGAGACCCCCAGAATGACGCCCGGCTGCCCCACCGAGCGGGCGCGGCCGTTCAGCGACACCACCGTCGGCTGGCTGGTGAAGTAGTAGTCGAACAGGGCCTCGTCGCCGACGTTGGACAGCAGGTCCTGATAGGTCCGCACCGGAGCGGCGCGCCCGCCCGTCTCGGTGATGATCGGGCCTTCCGGCGGATGATCCACGTTCGGGACCACGCCCCGCCCGGCCGGAACCGCCAGAACCAGCAGGCCCGAGGAGTCCGACAGCCAGGAGAAGCCCGACCCCGCCGCGGCGTTGACCATCGGCCCGTTCAGCTTGCGCGCCTTGGCCTGGGCCACGTCGGCGACCCACAGTTCCAGACCGTTGGGAACATTGACCAGGAAGGCCACGGCCTGGCCGTTCGGCGCCCAGCTGACATTGGTCAGGCGCGCATTGGCGGGCAGGCCCGTCACCGGGCGCGCCGCGCCG
Source organism: Brevundimonas olei (assembly GCF_037055245.1). Classification (GTDB taxonomy): domain Bacteria; phylum Pseudomonadota; class Alphaproteobacteria; order Caulobacterales; family Caulobacteraceae; genus Brevundimonas; species Brevundimonas olei. The sequence goes on along the minus strand of NZ_CP146369.1, from coordinate 1,213,421 downwards.
CCGTCGACCGACTGGAAGTTGAGGCCCGTCAGCCAGGAGACGCGGCTGTTGGCCGGTCCGTTGTTCTTGGGATTGATGCGATAGCCCGCCAGCCGCAGCATCGGCTCAGCCAGTTCGGCGATGGCCGGCAGATTGGCGCGCTCGGTCAGCAGCAGGGTCTTGCGGTCCGGGCTGATGCTGACGCCCGGATTGGGCTTGGCGTCCAGAATCTGGGCGATCGGCGCCGGCGGCTGCTGATAGGTCGGCGCGGCGTCCTGGGCGACCGCGACGACCGGCATGGCCAGGGCCGGAACGGCGGCGGCGAGCACCAGGGCGGGCAATGCCGCCCGCAACAGTCGATGGCGCATGGTGTTTCCCCACTGAGACGAGTCTTAAGCGGCCCTAGGTGTGAAACCCCCTTCGTCCGGGGTCAACCGTCAGGCTTGTCGCCCTGTCGCCGTCTGCGTCGCGCTTGCCGCTTGCCCCTCCTCCCCGCCCGCTTTAAGGACGGAGGAGACCGCGATATTCATCAGACGGTGAAAAAGGGAGTCCGATGGGCAAGATTTACGCTGACGTGAAGTCCGCGCTGGAGGGGCTGACATTCGACGGCATGACCGTCATGTCCGGCGGCTTCGGCCTGTGCGGCATCCCTGAAAACCTGATCGCGGGTCTGCGCGACACGGGCGTGAAGGGTCTGACCGTCATCTCCAACAACGCGGGCGTGGACGGCTTCGGCCTAGGCCAGCTGCTGGAGACGCGCCAAATCGCCAAGATGATCTCGTCCTACGTCGGTGAGAACAAGGAGTTCGAGCGCCAGTATCTGGCCGGCGAACTGCAGCTGGAGTTCAACCCGCAGGGCACCCTGGCCGAGCGCATCCGTGCGGGCGGCGCCGGCATCCCGGCCTTCTTCACCGCCACCGGCGTCGGCACCCTGGTGGCCGAGAGCAAGGAAGAGCGCGAGTTCGACGGCCGCCGCTACATCATGGAGACCGGCCTGATCGCCGACCTGTCCATCGTCAAGGCGTGGAAGGCTGATGAGCGCGGCAACCTCGTCTTCCGCAAGACGGCCCGCAACTTCAACCCGATGATGGCGACCGCCGGCAAGGTGACGGTCGTCGAAGTGGAAGAGATCGTCCCCGTCGGCTCGCTGGACCCCGACCACATCCACACGCCGGGCGTCTATGTCGACCGCCTGATCCAGACCGTGTCCGAAAAGCGCATCGAACAGCGCACCGTTCGTCAAAGGAGCGCCGCATAATGGCCCGCACTCGCGAACAACTGGCCGAACGCGCCGCCAAGGAGCTGCAGGACGGCTTCTATGTGAACCTGGGCATCGGCATCCCGACCCTGGTGGCCAACTACATCCCCGACGGCATGGTCGTGACCCTGCAGTCGGAGAACGGCATGCTGGGCATGGGCCCCTTCCCCTATGAGGGCGAGGAAGATCCCGACCTGATCAACGCCGGCAAGCAGACGATCACCGAAATCCCCGAGAGCGCCTATTTCAGCTCCTCGGACAGCTTCGCCATGATCCGCGGCGGCCACATCAACCTGTCCATCCTGGGCGCCATGGAAGTGGCCCAGAACGGCGACATCGCCAACTGGATGATCCCCGGCAAGCTGGTGAAGGGCATGGGCGGCGCCATGGACCTGGTCGCGGGCGTCAAGCGCGTGGTCGTGGTCATGGAGCACGCCAACAAGCACGGCCAGTCCAAGGTCCTGAAGACCTGCACCCTACCGCTGACCGGCACGGGGGTGGTCAGCCGCATCATCACCGACCTGGCGACCTTCGACGTCAAGCCGGACGGCTCGGGGCTGGAGTTGATCGAACTGGCCGAGGGCGTCTCGCTGGATGAAGTCGCCGCCAAGACCGAGGCCGACTACACGGTGGCGGCGAACCTGGGCTGAACCGCCCTCCTCCCGCTGTGAAAACAGAAACCCCGGCGACCGCGTGATCGCCGGGGTTTTTTAATTCTTCCTTCTCTCCTTGCGGGAGAAGGGGATTTAGTCCCGCATCGCCTGGAAGCCCTGTTGGTCCGTCCACAGGACGATCTGGCGGCTGGCCTCGGCGGTGGCGCGATCGAAGGCGGCGACGATGGCCGACTGGCGGTTCTCGCCCGCGCCCTCGCTGACCGAGATGCGATCCTCGGCCACGATCGAGCGGTCGCCCGGCCGGACCAGGCGCAGCAGCACCACGATGTTGACGTCCGGCACGGCGCCCGGCGCGGCGTAGGCGGCCTCGAACCGCCGCACGTCCACGCTCAGCAGCAGGCCGTCGCGTGTCAGAGGGCCGCTGCTCAGCACCGTGCAGGTTCCGCCGTCCAGGAAGGCGTTGCGCAGAGCTTCCTCGAACAGGGTCTCGGCCGGCGACACCCAGCGCGCGCCCTTGATGTAGGCCGCCTCCGCTCCGGTCACGGCCAGCAGGCGATCGCCGCGCGCCGCCTCGGGGAAGTCCACCCTGCGCATGGAGACATGGACGTCCGGGCAGGCCGAGGTCGCCCCCGTCCCGGCGAAGGCCGAGGCCCCGCCGAAGCGATACAGCTGGACCGGGTCCGGCGACGACAGCAGGGCGCAACCGGACAGGGCGCCGGACAGGGCGACCGACGCCGCCGCAATCATCAGTGTGGAACGGATCACGGCTGCACCTCGATTTCCTTGGACGGCGCCTTGGCGATGAAGTCGCGCGGGCTTTCGCGGACATTGTCGATCAGCGACTGCAGCGAGCGCGTCGCACGATCCAGCTGGCGGATGGTGTCGTTCAACTGCGGCACCGTCTGCGTGCCGAAGTCGCCCAGCGGACCTTCCAGGCCGCTGGCCGAGCGGTTGATCGAGGCGATGGCCGCCTGGGCCTCCTCAGTCGCCTTGTTGATGTTGGCGATGGCCTGCCTGCCGTCGGTGTCGACCATCTGGCGCGCGCTGGCGCCCAGGGCCTGATACTCGCCGACAGCGGCGTTGGCCTTGGTGATCGTCTCTTCCAACTGCTGGAACATGCCCTTGCGGGCTTCCAGTTCGGCGGTCAGGGCCTCGACGTTCTTCACGCTGGTCGAGAAGCTGCGGATGTTGTCGTCCGACATGACGCGGTTGATGCGGTTCAGCGCGTCCACCGTCTGGGCCAACACCGTGCCCGACCCGCTCAGAAGCTCGGCGATGGGGCTGGGCTGGCTCTGGATCACCGGCACGACGTTTTCGGGATACTGCGTCTTCAGCAGAGCGCTATTGGGGTCGCCCGCCGTGATCTGGATGTAGTTCAGGCCCGTGATGCCCTGCGGCTCCAACTGCGCCCGCGACGTCACCCGCACCGGCGTCGTGCCGTTCAGGCGCACGCGGGCGATGACCTGATCCGCCTTCTTGGGATCCAGGTTCAGATCAGTGACCTCGCCGACGCGAATGCCGTTGAAATGGACTTCTCCGCCTTCGGACAGGCCGCGCACGGGTCCGTAGAAGACGATGTCATAGACATCGTAGTCCTTGTTGAACTGCAGCCGCGCCAGCCAGATCGTGAACACGGCCAAGGCCACCAGAAGGGCGACGGTGGCGATGCCGACGGCGGCGTAATGAGCGTCTCTTTCCATCGTTTCGCGCCCTCCTCAGGCCGCGGTCTTGTGGGCGGCGCGTCCGCGCGGCCCCAGGAAGTATTCCTTGATCCAGGGGTGGTCCGAGCGTTCCAGCTCAGCGACCGGCGCCTTGGCCACCACATGCTTGTCCGCCAGAACGGCCACCTCGTCACAGATGGCGTAAAGGCTGTCGAGGTCGTGGGTGATCATGAAGACGGTCAGCCCCAGATCATCCGAAAGCTGACGGATCAGATCGTCGAACGCCGCCGCCCCGATGGGGTCCAGCCCCGCCGTCGGCTCATCCAGGAAAACCAGTTCGGGGTCCAGCGCCAGGGCGCGGGCCAGGCCGACGCGCTTGCGCATCCCGCCCGACAGCTCCGCAGGCTTCAGATAGAGGGCCTCTGGCTTCAGACCGACCATGGCCACCTTCATCTCCGCCAGTTCGCGGATCGTGCTCTTGGGCAGTTTCGTGTGCTCGACCAGGGGCGAGGCGACATTGTCCAGCACCGTCAGGGCGGAGAACAGGGCCCCCTGCTGGAACAGCACCCCGGTGCGGCGCTCGACGGCGGCCGCCTCTTCCTTGGTCATGGCGCTGCGGTCCTGGCCGAACAGGCGCACCTCCCCGCCCTCCGGATCCTTCAGGCCGATGATGGAGTTCAACAGCACCGTCTTGCCGGTGCCGGAGCCGCCGACGACGCCCAGCACCTCGCCGCGCATCACGTCCAGATCGAGGTCCTGATGGATGACCCGGTCGCCGAACTGGCTGAGCAGGCCCCGAACCTGGATCAGGGCCTCGCCGTCGTCGGGTTTGCGCGTCTCGCCCGTCATATGTTCAACTCGATGAAGATCAGGGCGAAGACGGCGTCCAGCAGGATGATGGCGAAGATGGCCTGCACCACCGCCGCCGTCACTCGACGGCCCAGGCTCTCGACGTCGCCCGCCACGGCCATGCCCTGACGACAGCCGATGGCCGCGACCACCAGGGCGAAGACCGGCGCCTTGATCAGGCCCACCATCATGTGGGTCGGCATGTAGCCGTCCTCGACCAGCCGCTGGAAGAAGAAGACGGGGCCCAGGTTCAGCTGGCTCCACGACACCATGACCCCGCCCAGCAACCCGCCCACCATGGCGAGGAAGGTCAGCAGGGGCAGCATGACCAGAAGCGCCGCCAGACGCGGGATCACCAGGGCCTGGAACGGATCGACGCCCATCACCCGCATGGCGTCCACCTCCTGCGTCATGCGCATGGAGCCGATCTCGGCGGCGAAGGACGAGGCCGAGCGGCCCGCCAGCAGAACGGCCGTGATCACCACCGCGAACTCGCGGAAGACGGCCACGCCGATCAACTGCACGGAGAACACCCCCGCCCCGAACTGGGTCAGCAGGTCCACGCCGATGAAGGCCACCACGGCGCCGATGAAGAAGTTGGTCACCACCACGATCGGGATGGCGTCCAGGCCGGTGCGCTCGGCCTGGCTGAACCAGGCGGCCCAACGGATGCGGCCGGGGTTCCTCAGGGCCGTCACCACGGCGGCCATCAACCGGCCCAGGAAGGCCAGGGACAGCATGGCCTCGGCGCCGAAATCATAGACCCCGCGCCCGACCTTGGCGAAGCCGCGCGTCATCGAGGCCGAACGGCGCGGAGGCTCGGCCGTCATGCAGTCGAGCTTGGCCACCATGCGGTAAAGACGCCCCGCCTCGGGCCGGGCCGACCAGGCGGTTTCAGGAATGGGACGGCTCATCGCCTGAGCCACGGCCAGGGCGCCGGCGGTGTCGAAGCGGCCCAGGTCCTCCAGATCAAGCGCCGTCACCGGCCGGCCGTCCAGCTCGGTCTTCAGCCGATCGCCCAGGCGGCCCACGGACACCGTCGACCAGTCGCCGGCCAGCCGCAGTCGCGCCTGGCCGTCTTGATGCTCGTCAATCTGGAAGTCCGCCCGATTCATGAGTCCGACACTGACACAGGCCCGCCTGCACGCATACGGCGGTTAAAGCTATGCTTTTCGCGTCGCGTCAACGACGGATGACAAACCTCGATCTCTTCCGGCTTTGCTGGGCGCAAGCCAAGCCCTCCCGTCACGGCGCAGCTTTGTGAACGTCGTCGGGCGATTTTCGTTCAGCGCCGCCGGAAGGCGAAACACCTATCTCAGATAGTCCAGCAGGGAGACCTGCCGCAGTTGGCTGATCACCTGGGCCGACGCCTGCAGGGCGATCTGGGCCATCTCCAGTTCGACCACCGCCTCGGCCATGTTGGCGTCGGTCTTGCCGGCCAGGATGGTGTCCACGGAGATCTTCCGCGTCTCCTGGGATTCCAGCAGGCGATCCACGCGGTTTTGCATTCCGCCGTTGGCGGCCTGCAGCTCCACCATGCCCTTGGCCGCCGCTTCGAAGCGGCCCATCTGCGTGGTCAGGAAGGCCTTCTGGGCGTCCGTCATCTGCCCTTCCAGCGGCGTCGCCTCGTGCTCCAGCTGGATGTCGCGGAAGATGGCGAACAGCTCCGTTCCCATGGCGTCCGCCAGGAAGCCCGTGTCCATCGATACGTTCTCGTCCAGCCAGGACGACTGCTTAAGCTGATCATTGCGGAAGGCCGCCCCTTCGTCAGGCAGGGCCGCCAGCTTGGCCATCATGGTCGCGCCCGGCTGGCCGGGAATCTCGGGCAAGTCCACCGGCGCGCGGTCGATGACGCCGCCGCCGAACAGATACTTGCCCTGATGCTTCATGTTCAGCCCGTCCTGGGCCTCGGCGAACAGGCTTTCCAGCGAGCCCATCAGCGCATCCATCCGCCCGGCGGCGATGGCGTCGGCGATCGCCTGGCGCGCGGCGGTCGCGGCGTCGGCGACGCGCTCCATGGCCAGGTCCTGGGTCTCCAGCCGGGCGGCGACGGCCTTGTTGGTGTCGATGAAGGTCTGAATGCGGGTCTGGCTGGACTTCAGCGCGCTGACCGTCTCCGAACCGCGCCCGAAGCCCACCAGATCGGTGGCGTTCTTCTGCGTGTTGACCTTCTTCTGGGCGGCATCGGCCCGCGACTGGGCCGACATCAGATCCAGCAGGGCCGACTGATAGTTTCCGTAGGTCGAAACGCGGGTCATCGCACCATTCCCAGCAGGATGTCGTACATGTCCTTGGCGGCCTGAACCATGCGGGCGGAAGCGTTAAAGGCTTGCTGATAGGTGGTCATCAGCACCAGCTCCTCGTCCAGGTTGACGCCTTCGACGGAGACGCGGCGCGCCGTCGCCTCCTTGGCCAGGGCCGTGGCGCTGGCGGCGTTATTCTTGGCCATGGCGGCCCGGCTGCCGATCTCGCCTGACATTTCCGACGCATAGCGCGACAGCGACATGGAGCCGCCCGCCGCCCCGCCGGCCGCCGAGAAGGAGGCCGCGTTCTCGCCGGCGCTCGCTAACAGCCGCGCCCCGCGCGCGTCGTTCTTGCTGACCACGGCCGCGCCGACCCCGGCTGCAGAATCGGCCTGGGCGAAGGCCATGAGGGCCGGGTCGCGCGCGATATCGGCCCTGATCGAGAAGGCGTCCGCCCGCGAGGCGCGCGCGCCGCCCAGGCCGAACAGCGCGCTCATCGACACGCCCGACGGAACCTGGGTCGTGCGGTCCTGCAGCACCGACAGGGTCGCGCCCGATCCGGGGCGCGGCGTGAACGTCATCTCGCCCGCCGCGCTGAGGCTGAACGTCCCCATCCGCCCGGCGCCCGTCATCGGATCGTTGAGCGCGGCCAGCAGGCTGGTCATGTCGCCGCCGGCCGGGACCACCACCTCGATGTCCCGCAGCTTGGCGCCCGCCACGTCGCTGAAGCGGAAGGTGATGGCGTCGCCCGGCGTGAAGCCGTGCTGCGACGCCCCCGTCATGCCGGTTTCATAGATCGTCGGCTGCTCGCTGGTGATCAGGTCGTTCAGGCCAAAAAAGTGCGAGAAGCCCCGTCCGCCCTTGTTCGAGGGCGCGGCCGGATCGTCGACCACCACCACGCCCGCGCCGGCCGCGCCTTCGATCTTCAGCCGTCCGTCAACGAAGCTGGCGCTGCCGTTGGCGCCCAGCTGGGCGTTCAGATCGGCCAGGAAGGTCGCCGGGTTCAACGTCGCCAGGTCCAGATCGACTTTCTGCACGACGACGCCCTGGCCGTCGGTGATGACGATGGAGGTCCGGCCGGTGAAGCCCTGCAAGGCGGTCTCCAGCGACTGCCCCACGTTGCGGCCGGTCAAACTGTTCGGCGGCGGCGCGGCCGAGGAGGCGTTGTGCGCCCGGTTCAGTTCGTCCGCCAGGCGCGACATCAGTTCGGCCAGACGCTCCGCCGTCGCCGGGGCCTCGCCGTCGCGCAGCTCCAGCAGGCCCTTGATCTCGCCCGAGCTCAGCCCCTCGGCCAGGGAGCGCGCCTTTCCGGCGGGCGGCTCGATGACCATGACCTCATTGAACACCGTCTCGGCCGAGACGGCGCCGGCGCGCACATAGTCCAGCTTGGCCGCCCCCTGCCCCGCCAGCAGGATGCCGGCGCCGGTGCGGATCTCCACCCCGCCGACGGCCCGGCCGGTGATCCGCACATCCATCAGGGTGGACAACTGGTCGATCAGGGCCGCCTGGGCCGTCTGGGCGCCCGAGGAGTCGGCGTTGACCACCGTGGCCTTGGCGATCTCGACGTTCAGCTTCTCGATCTGCTCCAGCAGGCTGTTGGCCGTTTCCACCGCGCTCTTGATGCGGGCGTCGGCGTCTTCGCGCACAGACTGGATCTGGGCGTTGATGCGGGCGGCTTCGTCGAACAGGCCCTGCGTCTTCCAGATAGCCTCCTGGCGCGCAGGGCCGGAGGTCGCGTCCTGAGCCGAGGCCGCGAAGGCGGCGAAGACACTGTCGATTTGCGAGAAGAAGCCGCTGTTCGCGCCGGGATCACCGAACATCGACTGGATGCGGTCATACAGCTCATAGCGTACCGTCTGGCGCCCGGCGTCGGCGCTGGCGTTCAGGCTGGCGGCCTGAAGGAAGCGATCGGTGGCCAGGCGGATGCGGGCGATCTCCACTCCCGCCCCAACGCCCTGACTGGCCCAGGACTGCTGGTCGGCGATCTTGCGGACATAGCCGGGCGTGTTGACGTTGGAGACGTTGTCCGAGACCACCCGCAGCTGCGTCTGGGCCGCATTCATGCCCGAGGTGGCGATGTTCATGATCGAGTTGAGGGACATCAGACGCCTCCCAGGCGCGCGGGCGGGCGCCCGCTCGGCAAGCCTTGCAGGCGAGCGTGCAGATCTTGCCCGGCGAATTGAGCAGGTCTTCTGACCATCTCTTTGATTTTCCTCGACATCGGCGTTCAGCCCCTGTGCATTCGAAGACAGAGGAGGCAAGCGGCGGGCCAAATCCGCAGGCGCCGCCCGCGCCCGGCAAAAAGCGACAGGCGCGGCAAGAAGCGCCCGGCTTCACACGTCGGCGTCAGTGACGAGAAATCCATAAATATCTATATAATTCAGTATCTTGAATTGAACACCTGCGCTTGGCCCGGCGTTTGCGGAGGCTCTGCCGAATGACCCAGGCGCAGCAGGCGCCGCCCTCACCGACCGAAAGCGCCTGCCGTCCGCATGTCCGCCGTCAGCCTCCTGTCCGTTCTGACGCCCGCCGCCCCCGCCGGCGCGAGCCTCGACGCCTCCGCCGAGGCGGCGACGGACAGCGCCGTCTTCGCAGAGCTGATGCTCAAGGAGGCCGCGCCGACGGCCGCCCCGACCGCCCGAACCGCTGAAGGCCTCGAGATCATCGGCGCCGCCGAGCCCGCCAGGGACGACGCCGCCGTCGCCCCGGCCCCGCCCGTCTGGTTTGCGCCTCCGCCGACGCCGCAACCGGAGCCGCTCGAGCCCGCCGCTGATCCCTCTTCGCCCGCGCCTGAGACGAACACCGCCCCGGCCGCCGCCGAATGGGCGGCGGAGCCTCCCACCGTCGGCGCGACGACGCCCGCCCCGCAAGCCGATCATGAGGCCGCAGAACCGGTCCCGACCTTCGACCGTCTCGCACAAGCGGACGCCCCGACCGATCTCTCCGGAACCGCTCCCCCGGCCGAGGCCGTCGCTCCATCCGCGCCTTCCGCAACCCTCGCCACGGCCGCAGATGCGGCCAAGGCCGCCGCTATCGGCGCGCCCGCCGTCACCCTCAAGGCGGCGATGCCGGCCGCGCCTGCGCAGACCGACGCTCCGCCTGAGGCCTCGGCCGCTGAAGGCGAGAGCGAGGGCGACGCCCCGGCGCCCCCGCGACCGACGCCGCCTGCCCTTCCGGCTCAGACGGCCGCCCTGCAGACCCTGACCGGCGTCCGATCGGGCGCGGGCGAGCGCCTGGCCTCGGCCAGGGATGCGCTTCAGGCGGCGATGACGGCGACGGATGGAGCCGAAACCTCCGCCGCAGCCCGCCTCTCTCCATCCGACGCGCTCACCGACGCCGCGTCAGCGTCCGCCGCCCGCCCGGCCGTCGTTCCGGCGCCCGTCGTGGCGGTTTCCACGTCTTCGCCGGCTGCTCCGTCTCCTGAGGCCGATCCCGCCGCTGCGCCCCTGCCCCCTGCGGAGGCCGCCGCGCCCCAGGCGCCGGGCGCGCACCGCGACCTGGGCCTGTCCCAGCTGTCGCGCGCCACGGTCGAGACCACGGCCCAGATCGCCGCCCAGATCATCCGAAAACTGGACGGCCGCTCGACCCGCTTCGACATGGCCCTGACGCCCGAGGGCCTGGGCCGGGTCGACGTCAGCCTGGAGATCGAATCCGACGGCCAGGTCACGGCCCGCCTGGCCTTCGACAATCCGGCGGCGGCGGCCGACCTGCGCGCCCGCGCCGACGAACTGCGCCGTCAGCTTCTGGATGCGGGCCTGCAGGTGTCGCCCGACGATCTGGAGTTCGCCGAGCGCGACCCGTCCTCCGGCTTCGGCGACGGCGCCTTTGAACGCCAGCCTGACCGTCGCGCCTTCGCCGGCGCGGCCCGCCTGGCCGCCGAGGCAGACGCCGCCGTTCCGCCGCCGGGCGCATGGACATCCCTTTCCCTGACGCCTGATCGCGTCGATCTGAAGGTCTGACGATGGTTGACGCCGTCTCCACCAACAACGCCGCAGGCCGGGTGAACGCCGGGGGCCAGATGCTGGCCTCCAACTTCCAGACCTTCCTGTCGCTGCTGACCACCCAGCTGAGGAACCAGGACCCGCTGTCGCCGGTCGATTCCAACGAATTCACCGCCCAGCTGACCCAGATGGCGGGCGTCGAGCAGCAGCTTCTGACCAACGATCTGCTGACCAGCCTGCTGAGGGCCCAGCAGGGCGACGGCCTGACCGGCGCCTCGCAGTATATCGGCAAGGACGCCACCGCCGTCTGGTCCGCCACCCGCTTCGAGGACGGCGAGGCCAACTGGAGCTATGAACTGGCCGCCGATGCGACCGACGTCACGCTTCAGGTGCTGGACGGCTCGGGCAAGGTGGTCTGGAGCGGCCCGGCTCCCGACAAGACCAACGGCATGCACGACTTCAAGTGGGACGGAGCCACGACCGGCGGCGGTCAGGTGGACGACGGCGGCGTCTATACGCTGAAGGTCCTCGCCAAGGACGGCGCGGGCAAGGACATCGACAGCCAGGTGCTGATCCGCGGCCGCGTCACCGGCGTCGAGATGTACGACAACACCCCCTTCGTCATCATCGGCAAGTCGATCATGCCGGTGTCCAGCCTGATCGCGCTGGAAGAGCAGAAGGCCGCCGCCCAGCCCGATCCCGAAGAGGACGCCGGCGCGCTCAGCGCCCTCGCCTCGAAACTCAATCCTCTCAATCTTCTTTCGTAAGGAACCCCAGTCATGAGCATCAACGGCGCCATGATGGCCGGCGTGTCCGGTCTGACCGCCAACGCCGCGGCCCTTTCGACGATCTCGCAGAACATCGCCAACGTGAACACCGTCGGCTACAAGCGCGCGTCGACCGAGTTCTCGACCGTCGTCAACGCCCAGACGGCCGGCGCAAGCTACTCCGCCGGCGGCGTCCAGGCCGCCGCTCGCCACTTCATCAGCCAGGCGGGTCAGCTTCAGCGCACCACCTCGGGCACCGACCTGGCCATCGCCGGCCAGGGCTTCTTCGTCGTCACCGAGAAGTCCGAGAACCTGACCCTTTCGGACGCGCGCCTGTTCACCCGCGCCGGGGCCTTCAAGATCGACGATCTGGGCTATCTGCAGAACACCTCGGGCCTGTATCTGCAGGGCTGGCCGGTCGACGCCGACGGCGTGGTCAACAGCGACCCGTCGGACATGAGCCGCCTGCGCACCATCAACGTCGGCTCGGTCGGCGGCGCGGCCGAACCCACGACCCGCGTCGGCCTGAACGCCAACCTGAAGTCCAGCCAGCCCGTCAATGAAGCCGCCCAGACGCCCCCTCCGGCCGGCGTCACGGCCTATGACCCCGCCGCCAACTCCATGTCCATGTACGCCAACGACCCTGCGACGGGCGTGAAGCCGGACTTCGAGATCACCATTCCCGTGTCCGATTCCAAGGGCGGGCAGCGCAACATCACCGTCTCCTTCCTGAAGAGCGCCGACGCCAACGAGTGGTACGCCGAGATCCGCGCGCCCGCCGACATGGTCACCAACACGGACGGCCTGCTGAAATCGGGACGCATCGCCTTCACCCAGGACGGCCGCCTCGACGTGGCCAAGATGCAGGGTTGGGCGGCCGGAACCGGCCTGTTCGACGACCCGACCAACGCCAGCCTGTCGCTGGGCTCGTCGGACGGCGCGACCGCGGGCGCTGACGGCGCCTGGGCCGCCGACCTGGGCATTGCGGCCCAGACCATCGCCTTCGACCTGAACGCCTCGGCGGGCGGCCTGACGCAGTACGACAGCACCTCCATCGTCCAGGCCACCTATACGAACGGCACCGCCTTCGGAAACCTGACCGAGGTGAAGATCGACGAGGCGGGCTTCGTCACCGCCATCTTCGACAACGGCGTCATGCGCAAGATCGCCCAGGTCGCCCTGGCCACCTTCCCCAGCGCCGACAGCCTGACCGAGGTGTCGGGCAACGCCTTCCGTGTCAGCCAGAACTCCGGCACCTTCAACCTGAAGGCCCCCGGCACCGGCGGCGCGGGCCTGCTGGGCGCCCAGCAGCTGGAAGCCTCGACCGTCGACCTTTCGACCGAGTTCACCGGCCTGATCACCACCCAGCGCGCCTATTCGGCCTCGTCCAAGATCATCACCACCGCCGACGAGATGCTGGCGGAGTTGATCAACATCAAGCGCTGATCGGCCAACAGGACTCCATGAGCAAGGTCTCGTTAGACTCGATGAATCCTTCCTTTAGCCGGCGCAGAAGGCGCCGGACCGGCCGGATGCGTCTTAGCCATTCCTTCACCACGACGCTTAAAAGCCTTTTAGCGGGCGGGGGCCTAGCCTGCGCGTCTATGGTGGTGGTGAGAGAGGCTTAAGCCCATGCTGCAAGAGCGACGCCTTAACAGTAACGGCGAACAGTACGTGGTCGGCCCGACGGGTACGCCCCTGACCCTGCGGGATCTTCCGCCCTCGGACACGAACCGCTGGGTCATCCGCCGCAAGGCCGAGGTCGTGGCCGCCGTGCGCGGCGGGCTGATCAGCCTGGAGGACGCCCTGGAGAAGTACCGTCTGACGGCCGAGGAGTTCATGGCCTGGCAGAAGGCCATCGACAAATGGGGCATGCAGGGTCTGCGCACCACGCGCATCCAGAGCTACCGCGACTAGGCTTTTCGCCTGAACGCATGATCACGGCCGCTCCAGAACGGGGCGGTCTTTTTCATTGGACGCGCCTTCGTTTCGAGCCAGGCCTCGAAATCGCGCGCATCAGGGCCTAAATGGCGGCGATGACCATGGACGCCCTGACCGACGACATCCTCTGCCCCGTTCCCGACATCGCCCCCATGTCGCAAGCCGACCTGGACGCCGCGATCGAGAGCGTGCGACAGGCCGTCGGCCTGCCGCAGGGCGCGCGCGTGGTCGCCGCCATGTCCGGCGGAGTGGATTCCACCGTCGTCGCCGCCCTGCTGCACAAGGCGGGCTATGACGTGGTGGGCGTGACGCTCCAGCTCTATGACCACGGCGAGGCGCTGAAGAAGAAGGGCGCCTGCTGCGCGGGTCAGGACATTCACGACGCCCGTCTGGCCGCCGACCTGATCGGCATTCCGCACTACGTCCTCGACTATGAGAACCGCTTCAAGGACGCGGTGATCGACCAGTTCGCAGATTCCTATCTGAAGGGCCAGACGCCGGTCCCCTGCATCCGCTGCAATCAGACGGTGAAGTTCCGCGACCTGCTGGACGTGGCTCGGGACCTAGGCGCCGAGGCCATGGCCACCGGCCACTATGTCCGCCGCGCGACGCACGGCAACCGCTCGCAGATGCGCAAGGCGGTCGATCACTCGCGCGACCAGTCCTACTTCCTGTTCGCCACGACGCAGGATCAGCTCGACTATCTGCGTTTCCCGCTCGCCGATCTGGAAAAGCCCCAGGTGCGGGGCGTCGCCGCATCGCTGGGCCTGCGCATCGCCGCCAAGCCGGACAGCCAGGACATCTGTTTCGTGCCGACCGGCGACTATCGCACCTTGATCGACCGCCTGCGGCCACAGGGGCGTGAGGCGGGCGAGATCGTTCACATGGACGGCCGGGTTCTGGGCCGCCATTCGGGCATCACCGACTACACCATCGGCCAGCGCCGGGGGCTGAACGTCGCCGTTGGCGAGCCCCTGTTCGTGGTCAAGCTGGACCCCGACCATCGCCGCGTCATCGTCGGCCCGCGCGAAGCCCTGCTGACCGCCCGCCTGACGCTGGAGGAAACCAACTGGCTGGGCGATCAGGCCACGATCGAGGAAGCCGCCCGCGACGGCGCTCCGGTCCTGGCCCGCGTCCGCTCGACCCGCCAGCCCTCCCCCGCCCGCCTCGCTTTCATCGATGACGCCGTTCAGGTGGTCTTCGATCAGGGCGAGGAAGGCGTTGCACCCGGTCAGGCCTGCGTCCTTTACGATCCGGCCGACGACGAACGGGTCCTGGGCGGCGGCTTCATCCAGTCGACCGAAGCCGTGGCGGTCTAACCCCCATCGTCACCCTCGGGGGCTGTCCCGAGGGTGACGGTTCCGATGGGCCGCGTAGACCCGCAGGCAGTTGCCGTCCGGGTCGCGCGCCACGAAGCCGTGGCCGCCGTCCATGTCCGTCGGCGGCAGGACGATGCGCGCGCCCCGGTCCCACCAGTCGATGTGCAGTTCATCCACCACGCCGGGCGCCTCCATGCGCAGGTCCGCCTGGGTTCCGCCTCGACCGCGCCACAGGCTGAGTCTCCGCCCCGGCGCCAGCAGGAAAACGGCATGGTCCGGCCCCGCCTCGACCGGTCGTCGGCCCAGCAGCCCGGCGTAGAAACGCGCGCTGGCGTCCGGATCGGCCACGTTCAGCACAATGTCGTCGCTCATGGTCAAGGTCCCTCCGCCTGAACAGAAGGAGAACCTAGCCGGACCTGCCGCCAGTTTCTGTCAGCATCATCGCGGCGGCCCCTGACGGTCGCAGGCCTCGTGCCATCGCTTCAGCAGCACCGCCTTGCGCGTGGGATAGCGAGCGTCCAGCACCTCGACCTCGACGATGCGGTCGGTGCGGAAGCTGCGGAAATCGCCGCGCAGCTCGCACCAGCCGATCAGCAGCCGCACCCGGTCGAAGAAGGCCAGGGCGAAGGGCCAGACGACCCGGTCCGACGCCGCGCCCGCCTCGTCGCGATAGCTCAACCTCAGCTTGCGTTCGATGCGGATCGCCTTGCGCAAATGGGCCGGATCGACCGCATCGGCCGGGATCGGCGCGCCCGGCCCGATGAACAGGGCCGAGGCCTCCATCTCGTCGCGCAGATCCGGCGGCAGCACCGCCGCGATCCGCGCCTGGGCGCTCAACGCCGCATCGCGCAATCGCGCATCCGCCCGCTCGGCCACCCAGCGCGAGCCCAGGGCCAGGGCCTCGATCTCTTCCGGCGTGAACA
Organism: Brevundimonas olei; assembly: GCF_037055245.1. Lineage (GTDB taxonomy): Bacteria > Pseudomonadota > Alphaproteobacteria > Caulobacterales > Caulobacteraceae > Brevundimonas > Brevundimonas olei. The sequence goes on along the minus strand of NZ_CP146369.1, from coordinate 1,197,926 downwards.
TCAGCGGCGGCAGCAGATAGCCGGGCTTCAGCACATAGCCCACGCCCGGCTCGCCCTCGATCGTCGCGCCCTGCGCCTGCAGGCTGGCGATGTCGCGATAGAGGGTGCGCAGGGAAACGCCCGTCTCCTCCGCCAGCGCGCGGCCGCTGACCGGCCGACGATGGCGCCGCAGGGTGTTGAGCAGATCAAGAAGGCGTTCGGAGCGCGACACCCCGCAAGCTTAACAGACTTGCTGTCAGAAAGCGGCAGCATGGGTCGGACAGAGACGCTCTTGCTCCCGCCCCGCCTGAGCGGACATGATGGATTTCCAACGGGAGAACGCCCTTGCGCGGCATCGACTTCAGCTCATGGCAGAGCCTGTTCGCCACCTTGCTGGGCCTGGCCCTGGTCACGCTGATCGGGATGGGCATACGGCTGATGATGATGTTCGCCATCCAGCAGCGCCGCGAACGGATGAACCGCCAGATCAACGAGCGCCTGCGCACCCTGATCGCCGCCTATAAGGTGCTGGGCGGATCGTTCACTGGCGATCTGAGCGTCGACCCTCGCCACATGCGCGACATCCGGCGCGGCGGCGCCGGCGACGACGACGCCGCCGCTCACGCACGCTCGGACCGCGCCCGCCGCATCCGCGATGCGGTTGAATCGGCCCTATCCGACATCATCCTGCTGGGGACGGAAGACCAGGTGCGCCTGGCCGAGCAGGCCGCGCGCGACCTCGTCGCCGGACGGCCGGTGCAGACTCACGCCCTGGTCGTCTCCCTGCGCGACTTCATCCGCAAGGCTCTGGACCTCACCCCCGTCCCGCGCGGCCTCGACATTCCGCCGCAAGGTCCGGCCCGCCCGTCAGGAAGCAAGAGCGGCCGCGATGACGCCAAGGGCGGCGGCTCCGGCGGCGGAGGGGGCGGCATGGGCATGGGGATGGGCATGGGCGGCTCGGACGACGTCTCGCAGCACAAGACAGGCTGATCGGCATTCCGCCAGCCTCCCCCCGGCGCAGACTCTCAGGCCGCTTCGTCCTTGGCCGGCATGACCTCGCCGACGGTCGGTCGGTTCTCAGTGAAGACCACCTCCACCTCGCGCGGGCGAACCATCTCATTGCAGCAGCCGCAGGCGATGCGCGGCTTCAGGTCGTGCCCGCAGGTCTTGTGGCGCAGGACGATGCCCGACGGTTCGTCGCCATAGACGTGCTTCTCGCCCCAGGCGTGCAGGGTGACGAGGACGCCGTACAGATCCTTGCCCTTGGCGGTCAGCACATATTCGTTGCGCGGCGGGCGTTCGGAATAGGGGCGCGGCTCCAGCACGCCGTGATGCACCAGGGATTTCAGGCGCGCGGCCAGGACGTTGCGCGCGACGCCCAACCGCTCCTGCCACTGTTCGAAGCGACGGACGCCGTTGAAGGCGTCGCGGATGACCAGCATGGTCCACGGATCACCGATCACCTCGAGGGTGGCGGCGACCGAGCAGCTCTGGCGCGAATAGTCGGCGGTGCGTCCCATGACCGGAAAGTGACCTCGCGTCAGGCTTTTGACAAGGGTTGCCAATCGCGACGGAGTAATTCAGTTTCTATTTGCAACGGACATGGCCGCTCCCCGGCCGTTTCCTTCCCTCGACTCGGAGGCGGCGCCGTCGCAGGTTCCGCCTCCGCTTTTCGATGAGAGCCATGACCGAACCCGAGTTGATCCACGCCGCCTTCCGCCTGACGCCCGAGGACGATGGGACCTTGGCCGCCCATCTGTCGGGCGAGTTCTCCAACGGCCCGATCAGCGCCCCGCCCGAGGCGGGCTTCCCCTTCGGCGGCCTGCTGGCGGCCCTGTGCGCCGGGGCCATGCGCCAGGGCCTGGGGATCGAGGCGCCGCTGCGCAGCCTGACGGTCCAGTATCTGGCCGCCGCCCGCTATGGTCAGTCCCTGCACTTCCGGCCCCGGATGCTGCGCGGCGGCCGCAACGTCGCCTATGCCGTGGTCGAAGGCGGCCAAGGCTCGAAGCTGACCCATCACGCCAGCGCCACCTACGGCCTCGACGGCGCGACGCCTGTCCCGTTGACGCCGCTGCTGGCGCCGCCGCCCTCGCTGGACAGCCTGAAGGACGCGCCGGGCATCAGCGGTCCGATGGCCCCGCGCTTCTCTCAGCACGTCGACTATCGCTTCGACGGCGGCCCCAACATCCTGGGCGGCAATGAGGGCAAACCTGTCGTCGAGCGGGTCTGGATGCGGGTGAGGGACGGCGCGGCGCTGGACGAACTGCGGATGTGCTACCTGCTGGACGCCCTGTATCCGCCCGCCTGGACGGCCTTCAAGGCGCCGCCGATGATGACGACGGTGGACCTGCGCTGCGATTTCCTGGCCGATCCGACGCCGGACAGCGCGCCCGACGGCTGGGCCTTCTTCGAATACCGGCTGCTGGACCACGGTCTGGGATGGTCGGTGGACGAGGCGATCGCTTGGGGCGCGGACGGCCGCCCGCTCGCCCTGGCCCGCCAGCGCCGCAAGCTGCTGTGAGGCGCCGCTTGCCAGTGGGCCTTCGCCTCCCCTAATCCCCCTCGAAACGATTCAATTACGGAAACGCCTGTCATGACCGCCGCTGCTGATCCCGTCGTCATCTGCTCCTTCGCCCGTACCCCGATGGGCGGCTTCCAGGGCGCGCTGTCGCCGGTCAAGGCCACCGATCTGGGCGCCGCCGCCGTCAAGGCCGCTGTCGAGCGCGCGGGCGTCGCGCCTGAAAAGGTCGAGCAGATCTTCATGGGCTGCGTCCTGCCTGCCGGTCTGGGCCAGGCCCCCGCGCGTCAGGCCGCTATCGGCGCCGGGCTCGGCAAGCACGTCGAGGCGACGACGGTGAACAAGATGTGCGGCTCAGGGCTCCAATCGGCCATGATGGCGCACGACGCCCTGCTGGCCGGCACGGCCGAGGTCATCGTCGCGGGCGGCATGGAGTCGATGACCGGCGCCCCCTATCTGATGAACAAGCACCGCGGCGGCGCCCGCATCGGCCACGACGTCATCGTCGATTCCATGATGATGGACGGCCTTGAAGACGCCTATTCCCCCGGCAAGGCCATGGGCGTCTTCGCCGAAGACGCGGCCGCCCAGTATCAGTTCACCCGCGAAGCGATGGACGAATACGCCATCGAAAGCCTGACCCGCGCCAAGAACGCCATCGCCTCGGGCGCCTTCAAGGCCGAGATCGTCCCGGTCGAGGTGTCCACCCGCAAGGGCCCGGTGACGGTCAGCGAGGACGAACAGCCCGGCAAGGCCGATCCGGCCAAGATCCCGACGCTGAAGCCCGCCTTCGTCAAGGACGGCGCGATCACCGCCGCCAACTCCAGCTCCATCTCCGACGGCGCGGCCGCCATGGTCATGACGCGCGAAAGCACGGCCAAGGCGCTGGGCCTGCCCATCGTCGCCCGCGTGGTCAGCCACGCCGCCCACGCCCATGAGCCGGGCCTGTTCACCACCGCCCCGGTTCCGGCCATGCAGAAGGCGCTGAAGAAGGCGGGCTGGTCGGTCGAGGACGTCGACCTGTGGGAGGTCAACGAGGCCTTCGCCGTCGTCGCCATGATCGCCCAGCAGGAATTGGGCATCGACCGGGCCAAGTTGAACGTCAACGGCGGCGCCACGGCTCTGGGCCACCCCATCGGCGCCTCGGGCGCGCGCATCCTGTCGACCCTGCTGGCGGCGCTTCAGGCGCGCGGCGGCAAGAAGGGCGTGGCCTCGCTGTGCATCGGCGGCGGCGAGGCCGTGGCCATGGCGGTGGAACTCGTCTGAGCCTGCGGCGTTGTCGGCGGCCTAGCTTACTGACTACGGAGACCTCCCCCTTGAAACTCCCCGCCCTGCTCGCCGCCGGCGTCGCCGCCCTCAGCCTGACCGCCTGCGCCACCGCCCAGGCCGAAGGCGCCATGACCCAGGCTGACTCCGTGACCGGCCAGGCCGGTTCCGCTGACCTCAAGGCCTTCCCGGCCGCGACGGCGGGCCAGACCCGCCACGTCATCAACCTGCCGGCCCAGTCGGACGAGGACGCGCTGAAGGTCGAGCTGATCCTGGGCAAGACCCAGACGGTCGACTGCAACCGCCAGTTCTTCGGCGGCCGCCTTGAAACCCGTACCGCCGAGGGCTGGGGCTACGACTACTATGTCCTGCCCGCCCTGGGGAACGCGGCCAGCACCCTGATGGGCTGCCCTCCGGGCTCGGAGCGCGAAGCCTTCGTGACGACGCAGGAACAGCCGCTGATCCGCTACAACTCGCGCCTGCCGGTGGTGGTCTACACGCCGTCGGACGTCGAGGTGCGCTATCGCGTGTGGCGTGCGGGCGAAACCCAGACAGTGCGCTGATCGCCGCCGTTCATTGAAATCAGACGCGGGCGTCGGTCGGATTCGATCGGCGCCCGTTCTGTATCAGGCCCACGTCTTCCATCCGCATCCCGCTGCATCAGCGAGGCCAGGGAGGCGCATCCGGCGCTCAGGACGATCATGGGCCGACTCCTGCATTTGCGAACCATTTGCAGGTTTGCGCAGAGTCGGCCGTCGTGCAAGCGTCCGTCTCCATTTCTCTCGGAGAGTCGCCATGCGCGAAGACGGCAAGCTGGATTATCTCGAACTGCCCGCGACGGATCTGGCGGCGCACAAGGCCTTCTACGCCCAGGCGTTCGGCTGGAGCTTCCAGGACTACGGACCCGCCTATGCGGCGTTCAGCGAAGGGCTGGACGGCGGCTTCACCCCCGACGCCATGACGCCCAGGCCCCTGCCCATTCTCTACGCCCAGGATCTGGAGGCCATGCAGGCCAGGGTCGAGGCGGCGGGCGGCGCGATCACCCACGCCATCTTCGCCTTCCCCGGCGGGCGACGCTTCCACTTCCGCGACCCGTCCGGCAACGAACTGGCCGTCTGGTCCGAAAAGTAAGGCCCTACTTCGGGTCGACGGTCTGGGCGATGCGCTCGGCCTCGTCGCGGTCGGCGCCGTCCTGGGCCATCAGCCAGACGTGGATCTCGGCCGGTTCGGCCGAACGCTGGAACAGGTGCTCCATGGCGATGCGACGCTGGCCTTCGGTCGTCACCACCGAGACGCGGCCGCCGACCGTCACCTGTTCCCCGTCATAGATCGGAAATTGCGAGGAAGGCCCGGCGTAGATCATCAGATAGGTCTTGCCCGCCTTGCGCGCCGAATAGACGTGAGCGCCCGGCGCCGCCCGTCCCTCGACCAGTTGGAAGCCCGGCGGCAGGTCGATGCGGAACGGCAGGGCCGCCCGCTCGGCCGCGCTCAGGCCCTGAGGCGCGGGCGCGGGGGCGGGCTGCGGCGAGCGCACCGGCGCCGCAGGAGGCGGGGCGGACGGCGTGCGCGGGGCGGCCTGCGGCAGCGTCGTCGGCCTCGGCGATTGAGGCTGGGGGGCCGGCGAGGGAACTGCGGATGACGGCGTCGGCGAGGCCGGCGTCGCCGAAGCGGGCGCGCCGTTCAGGCGGCGGGTCAAGTCGTCGATCCGCGCCCGTTCGGCCGGGTCCTGGCGCGCGGCTGCAGGCGGGGATGCGGCAGGCGCAGGCGTCGGTCTAGACGGCGGAGCCTGAGGCGCGGCCTGGGCTGTCGGCGACGCGGCTCCCTGGGGCGCGGCTCTCTCGGGCGCGGCTCTCTGGGGCGCGGGCGGCGCGCCGTTCAACCGACGCGTCAGATCCTCGATGCGGGCGCGCTCCTCCGGGTCCTGCTGGGCTGATGCGGGCGTCGCCGCCGCAGCCAGCGGAGCGACAAGCGACAGGGCGACGATCACGGTTTTCATGGCGTCGACATTGGCGGCGAGGGCCGCGCCGGGTCAAGCGGCCATCTCGCCCTTCACGATCAGGCGCCGGGCAGCTCCACCCAGAAGGTCGCGCCCTGGCCCGGCGCCGAGGTCACGCCGATCTCGCCGCCTTGCAGCTCCACCAGCCGCTTGGCCAGGGTCAGGCCGACGCCGTGCCCCTCAATGGCCGAACGCTCCAGCCCCAGGCGATTGAAGGGCTCGAACAACTGGGCCTGCTTCTCGGCCGACAGCCCCGGCCCGCGATCGACGACCTCGATGCGCACGCGGTCGCCGCTCCAGGCAGCGCGCAGGACGACCAGGCCGCCCGCCGCTCCATACTTGACGGCGTTGTTCGCCAGATTGCCCACCACCTGGGTCAGGCGCTGGGAATCGGCCCGCGCCACCAGGTGATCGCCGGCGGCCACGACGTCGATCTTCACCGCCGCCGCCTCAGGATTCAGCAGCAGGCTGCGGCGCACGTCCTCCAGCACCCCGGTGACGTCGGTGGGCCTCAGATCGACCTTGACCGCCCCCGCCTCGGCCCGCGCCACGTCGAGCAGATCATGGGTCAGGGCCTCGACCTGGCGGGCCGTCTTGACCAGCATCTGCGCCATCTCGACCTGGTTGGGCGTCGTCGCGCCCAGGTGCCCGCCGGCCCACAGTTCGCCGATGCCGATGACGCCGCCGATCGGGCTCTTGATCTCATGAGCCACATTGGCCAGCAGGCGCGACTTGGCCGCCGAGGCGCGTTCGGCCCGCAGCCGGCCCTCGCGGGCCCGCTCAGTCAGGCGGTCGCGCTCCTCCAGCAGGGCGGCGACCATAACGATGGGCATATAGCCCAGCAGCACCAGAAGCTGGCCCAGCATCGCCCGCTGCTCGGGTGCGAAGGCGTGATAGGGGCCGTTCCCGGCCATGGTGCCGCCGATGGCCATGATCGAAACGATCACCAGGGCCCAGGCGATGCCGACCACGCGGAAGCGCACCGCCATCAGCACCAGCAGCGGCAGCAGCAGAAACCCATAGGGCAGGCTCAACTGCGAGAAGATGGCGTAGCAGGCCCCGAGGATCAGAGCGCTGAGCGCCACGCCCTCGGCCAGACGCGCGGGCTGGCGCAGAATATCCAGATGCTTCCGGCGCAGGGTCAGGCCGAACACGCCCAGGACAGCGAAGCCCAGGGCGTGCCCGCTCCACCAGATCCGCAGCGAATCCAGCAGATCCACGCCGATCATCATGTGCAGAGCGACGGCGCTGAACACGGCGGAAGGCAGCGGCGCTATGGCGCAGACCGTCAGGAACCGCGCCAATCCTTCGACGCTGTCGACGTGCAGTCCCGTCACCAGCCGTCGTGTCAGGACCACCGCCAGGGCGATCTCCAACAGGTTGGCCACGGTGAAAAGCAGAGCCAGGGTCGGCCCATTGCCGCTCAGGAACTCGCCCGCCAGGACTCCCGCGGCGATCAGCACGGCGAAGCCGCAATCATAGGCGGCTCCCCGACCGCCGCGCAGCCACAGGGCCATCGCCAGGCCGCCGGCGCCCCAGAGGGCCGCGACCACGCCATTGGCCCGGGCGAAGCTGATCGCCAGAACCACGAGGATCGTCACCCCCACGGCGGTCAGGATCGGCAGCAGAGGCTGTCGAAAGAAGGCGGCGTTCGCCTGCGACGACGGGGGCGCGACGGGCGCCTGGCCCGACGGCTCTACGACGGCTTCAGTCCTTTCGAGCGCGCGGCTCATCGTCATGATCGGGTCCACGATGCGACACTGGCCTCGCACCCTGCCCCAGCTTCCTAAACATCCTCTGAAGTCAGGCGACGGTCGCCGAAGCCGCCGCGAGGGCCGCGTCGAAGGCCCGCATGGCGGCCGCCGGCCCCTGCGGATGCGCCCAGACCCCGGCGCTGACGGCCACGAAGTCCGCGCCCGCCGCCGCCAGTCCGCCCGCGTTCTCGGCCGTGACGCCGCCGATGGCGACGCAGGGAACCTCCATCGTCTCCTGCCAGATGGTCAGGATCTCGGGCTCGGCGTGATGGACCACTTCCTTGGTCGCCGTCGGGAAGAAGGCGCCGAAGGCGACATAGTCCGCCCCGCCCTCGGCCGCCTCCATCGCCAGGTGGCGGCTGTCGTGGCAGGTGACGCCGATCATGGCGTCCTCGCCCATGATGCGACGCGCCTCGGCCAGGGAGGCGTCCTCCTGGCCCACATGCACGCCGTCGCAGCCCGTGGCGCGCGCCAGATCCGGACGGTCGTTCAGGATCAGAGCCACGTCGTGCGCCTGGCAGATCGGCTTCAACCGGGCGACGGCGGCCCGGATCTCCTCGTCCGAGGCCTCCTTCAGGCGGATCTGCAGGGCGGCGCAGTCGCCAGACGCCAGGGCGGCCTCCAGATCGGCGGCGAAAGCGTCCAGGTCCGGGATGGTGGCCGGGGTGATCAGGTACAGCCGGCAAGGGGGACGGGCGGGAATTTGCGGTTGACGAGCCATGGCCGAGCCCTGCCCGTCGGCGTCGGCGCCGTCAATGTCGCATGTGTATGCGAATGATTTGCACCCGCCTTAATAAGTGCTATAGCGAGCCATTCTCAGTGTTCCGGGTGCCTCGCCTTGTACGTCTGCAACTGTAACGGTCTTCGCCAGCGTGACGTCGCCCTCGCCATCGAGGCGGGCGCCAGCCGCCCGAAGGACATCTTCGCCAGCCACCAGTGCGCGCCCCAGTGCGCCAAATGCGTGTGCGAGATGCGCCAGATGATCCAGGAAACCCAGACCGCCTTCGCCATCGCCGCCGAATAGACGGTTTTGAAAGCGGATTTCACTCGCATTATCAATGCAGTGATAAAAACTCGCAAATAATCAGCGGCTGCAAAGCCGTGATATGAAGGTCGTCACGGGCGGTCAGGAGGCTCGGCCTTGCGTCGAGGCCGTCTCCGCCGCTGCTTTTGAAGGACGACGACCATGAAGGGCGATCCCGCGATCATCCGCACCCTCAATGCGGTGCTGACCAACGAACTGACGGCGGTGAACCAGTACTTCCTGCACGCCCGCATGTTCGAGAGCTGGGGCCTGGCCCACCTCGGCAACGTCATCTACGAGGAATCGATCGGCGAGATGAAGCACGCCGACATGCTGATCAAGCGCATCCTGTTCCTGGACGGCCTGCCCAATCTGCAGGATCTGCACAAGCTGAAGGTCGGCGAGGACCCGATCGAATGCCTGGGCGCCGACCTGCAGCTGGAGATCGACAGCCGCGCCACGACCCGCGACGCCGTCACCCAATGCGAGGAAGCCCGCGACTACGTCAGCCGCGACCTGCTGATGAAGATCCTGGCCGACACCGAGGAGCACGTCGACTTCCTCGAGAACCAACACAGCCTGATCCAACTGATGGGCGCCCAGAATTATCTGCAGTCGGCGATGAAGGAAATCGTCACCGACGGCGCCGCCACGGGGAACTGATTCAAGGCCGGGCGCGGCCTCAGAAGGCGGGAACGTCCGCCGCGCCCGGTTGTTCTTCGCTGCATGAGCAGCATGGACGACGCCCTCGACGCCGCCCGCGACCACGCGGCGGACTTCCTCAACGCCGAAGGCCGCGATTGGCGCCACGTCGCCCTGGGCGCGGCGCTGACCGTCGGCTTCGCCCTGGCGGCGACGGCCGTGGCGACCCGCGCCGTTCCTCCGCAGACACGCGGCCTGACCGGCGCCCGAAAACGCGAGGGTCCGATCACCGAGCGGCCGCGCGGACCGTTCAGCCTGATTCTTCCCGCCGTCTTCTCCGCCACCACCCTGTCGGCCCTGCGCGTGTGGAACGCGCCCGCAAGGCCCGGACGCAACGCCGCCATGGGCCTGTGGGCCGTCGCCCAGACGGTCAACGCCGTCTGGCTGGCCGCGCGGCCCACCGGACGGTGGACCCAGATTCTGGCCGCCATGTCGTCGGCGGGTCTGGCCGCCGCCTTCGCCCATGAAGCGCGCAAACTTGACCCCGGCGCGGGCAAGCTGGCCGCCCCGACGGGCATGGGCGTGCGCCTGGCCAATCAGGCGGAACGCGGTCTGGACGACGCAGTCTGAATCCGCGAGTCGCCGAGCAGCGCCATTGCCCTTTTTCGGCTTATCCTCTAGGGCTCCCGGCGATTTGGCGCGCCACGCCCTGGCGGTCGGCGCCTGCCGCCCCCCAGCAACGAGCCCTACGGTTCTCATGAAAATCAACGCCAACACCATCAAGCCCGGCATGGTCCTGCAACACAACGGCGGCCTGTGGGTCGTCACCAAGGCCAGCCACGTCAAGCCCGGCAAGGGCGGCGCCTTCGCCAACGTCGAGGCCAAGAACCTCGAAACCGGCAACAAGCTGAACGAACGCTTCCGCTCGGAAGACAAGGTCGAGCGCGTCACGCTGGAACAGCGCGACTACTCCTATCTGTTCGACAACGGCGAAACCCTCGTCTTCATGGACGACGAGTCCTATGAGCAGATCGAACTGCAAAAGGGCTGGGTCGGCGAAGACCGCATCCCCTACCTGCAGGAAGGCATGAAGGTCATCATCGAGTCGCACGAAGAGCGTCCGATCGGCCTGGAACTGCCGGAACAGGTCGTTCTGGAAGTCGTCGAGACCGAGCCGACCGTGAAGGGCCAGACCGCCTCGTCGTCCTACAAGCCCGCCAAGGCGTCGAACGGCATCCGCGTCATGATCCCGCCCTTCATGTCGACGGGCGAGAAAATCATCGTCGACACCTCGACCGGCGAATACGTCCGCCGCGCGGACTAACAAACGCCGTCATTCCCGGCCAAGGCCGGGCGCTGTAAAGACTACAGGGGCGCGGATGGTCCGCGCCCCTTTTGCTTCTCCGTCCATCCGGGCCGCAGGCCTTTCGAGGATCGACGGATCAGGAGAACCGCCTATGGCCCTCGCTTCCGCCCTGCTCCAGGTCATGATGGACGCCGTCCGCAAGACCGCCCGCCCGATGCTCCGGGATTTCGGCGAGGTGTCGCAGCTCCAGGTGTCCCGCAAGGGCCCCGGCGACTTCGTCACCGCCGCCGACGTCAAGGCCGAGCAGACCCTGTTCGAGCTGCTGCTGAAGGCCCGCCCCGGTTACGGCTTCCTGGGCGAAGAGCGCGGCATGGTCGAGGGCACCGACAAGACCCACACCTGGATCGTCGATCCGATCGACGGCACCACCAACTTCATGCACGCCATGCCCCACTTCGCCATCACGGTGGGTCTGGAGCGCAAGCATCCCGACGGCACGTCCGAGATCGTGGCCTGCGTCACCTACAACCCGGTCATGAACGAGATGTTCTGGGCCGAAAAGGGCAAGGGCTGCTACCTGAACGACATGCGCATCCGCATCGCCGGACGCGCCGACATGGCTGAGTGCTTGATCGCCACGGGCCTGCCCTTCATCGGCAAGACGGGCCACGGACAGGCCATCAAGGACATCCACGCCGTCGGCCAGCGCGTCGCAGGAATCCGTCGCCTGGGCGCGGCCTCGCTGGACTTCGCCTGGGTCGCCGCAGGCCGCTACGACGCCTATTTCGAGCGCAACCTGCAGCCGTGGGACGTGGCGGCGGGCATCCTGCTGGTCACCGAGGCCGGCGGCGTCGTCACCACCATCGACCAGGACGGCAACCCGATGCACGGCAAGCAGATCGTCGCCGGCAACCCGGAAATCCAGGCCAAGCTGCGCAAGATCCTGCGCGAGGCGTAAGGCATACACCCTCTCCCGATGGGAGAGGGTCACGTGATCACGCGCCTGTCACGTCCGCCCCCTACCCTTCGCGCATGATCGCCGCCATCCTGACCGCCGTCCTCCTGTCGTCGAGCCAACCGGCCATGTCCGCTCCCTCCGCCAAGCCGACCGTCATCGCCCATCGCGGCGCCTCGGGCGAGCGCCCTGAGCACACCCGCGCCGCCTATGATCTGGCCATCGAACAGAGCGCGGACTTCATCGAACCGGATCTGGTCATGACCCGCGACGGCCGTCTGGTCGTCCGCCACGAGAACGAGATCAGCGAGACCACCGACGTCGCCGACCGTCCGGAGTTCGCTGCGCGCCGCACCACCCGCGACGTGGACGGCGTTCCCATCACCGGCTGGTTCACCGAAGACTTCACCCTGGCGGAACTGAAGACCCTGCGCGCCCGCGAGCGCCTGCCCGCCCTGCGCCCCGCCTCGGCCGCCTTCGACGGCCAGGAGCCGATTTTGACCTTCGACGAAGTGGTCGAGATCGCCCGTGACGCCAGCGCCCGCACCGGCCGCGTCATCGGCGTCGCGCCCGAACTGAAGCACCCGTCCCACTTCGCCGCTCTGGGCCTGCCGATGGAGGACGCCTTCGTCGCGGCGCTGGAGCGCCACAGCCTGACCGGCGCCGACGCCCCCATCCTGATCCAGTGCTTCGAGGTCGGGACTCTGGAGCGGCTGGCCGCGCGCATCGACGCCCCCCTGCTGCAACTGATGCAGGCGAGCGGCGGCCCCGCCGACCGGCCCGGCGCGACCTACGCCGAGATGGCGACGTCAGAGGGTCTGGCCGAGATCGCCCGCTATGCCGCCGCGATCGGAGTTCAGGATCTGATGGTCGTGCCGCGTGACGACGCGGGCCGGGCGCTGGACGCCTCCAGCCTCACGGCTGACGCCCATGCGGCGGGACTGAAGGTCGTGGTCTGGACCTTCCGGGCGGAGAACCTGTTCCTGCCTGCCCAATACCGCATCGGCGAAGCGCCGGCCGACCACGGCGATCTGACGCGCTGGCTGAAAGCGGTCTACGCGCTGGGCGTCGACGCCGTGTTCAGCGACTTTCCCGCAGCGGCTGTAGACGCACGCTAACCTACCCTCTCCCGCCGGGAGAGGGTTTACGATCAGGTTCCCTGAAACTGCAGCTTCGCCAACCGCGCATACAGCCCGCCCTTGGCCGTCAATTCGGCGTGCGTTCCCTCTTCGACCACCTGACCGCCGTCCATCACCACGATGCGGTCGGCCCTCAGCACGGTCGCCAGACGGTGGGCGATGACCAGGGTGGTGCGTTCGGACATCGCCTGATCCAGCGCGGCCTGCACCAGACGCTCGTTCTCGGCGTCCAGCGCGCTGGTCGCCTCGTCCAGCAGCAGGATCGGCGCCTCGCGCACCAGGGCGCGCGCGATGGCCAGACGCTGGCGCTGGCCGCCCGACAGGCTCTTGCCGCGCTCGCCCAGTGGGGTGTCGAAGCCTTCCGGCAGGGCGTCGATGAAGCCCAGCGCCTGCGCCTCGGCGGCGACGGCGCGGGCTTCCTCCAGCGTCGCCGCTTCGCGGCCGAAGCGGATGTTCTCCAGCGCCGAACCCGAGAACAGCGGCGCCTCCTGCGACACCCAAGCGAAGCGGTTGCGCACATCGACCGGGTCGGCCGCGCGCACGTCCACGCCGTCCACCGACACCAGGCCCGACTGCGGGTCATAGAAACGCAGCAGCAGGCGGAAGACCGTCGACTTGCCCGCCCCCGACGGCCCGACCAGAGCCACCGTCTCGCCCGGCCGCACGGTCAGGCTGAAGCCCTTCAGCGCCGGCAAGTCGGGGCGGCCCGGATAGGCGAAGTCCACCGCTGACATCGACACCTCGCCGCGCGGCGGTTGAGGCAGGGCGACCGGGCTGGCGGGCGGGGCGATGGCGGGGGTCGCCCGCATTAGCTCGTCGATCCGCTCCATGGCGCCGGCGGCCTTCTGGACGTCGCCCCAGCTTTCGCCCAGCGCCCCGACAGCGCCCGCCGCGAACACCGACAGCAGCACGAACTGCAGCAGGGCGCCCGGCGTCATGGTCCCGGCGATTACGTCCTGCGCGCCCAGCCACAGCACCAGGGTCACGCCGCCGAACATGACGACGATGATCATGGCCGTCATCACCGCCCGCGCCCGCATCCGCTTCAGCGAGACGCCGAACGCCTCCTCCACCGCCGCGCCGAAACGGCCGATGGCGCTCCTTTCACGACCGAAGGCCTGAACCGTCTCGATGGCGTCCACGCTTTCCCCGGCGAAGCCCACGGCCCCGGCGAAGGTGTCCTGCGACTTCACCGTCAGGCGTCGCACGACCCGGCCGAACAGAAACAGCGGCACGATCAGAAGCGGCACGATCAGCAGGACTAAGGCCGTCAGCTTCGGACTGACGAAGAACAGCAGGATCACCCCGCCGATCAGGGTCAGCAGGTTGCGCAGCGCATAGCTGATCGAGGTGGTCAGCAGGGTGTCCACCAGCTGGATGTCCGTGGTCAGGCGCGACAGCACCTCGCCCGTGCGCATATGGGCGAAGAAGACGGGGTCCAGGGTCAGGATGCGCTGGAACAGCGCCTGACGCAGATCGGCGATGATCCGCTCGCCCGTCTTGGTGACGTAGAAATAGCGCAGCGCCGTCGCCAGCCCCAGGATCACGGCGTTCAGGCCCAGGATCAGGAACCACTTGTCAATATGGGCGCCGCCGCTCTCGAACCCCTGGTCGATGGCCCCGCGCGCCGTCGCCGTCAGAGCCAGGGAGGCGACGGTCGAACCGATCAGCCAGATCGCCGAAATGCCTGCGTCCATCCTGTGCCGCCCCAGGAAGGGCAGCAGCCGCCCGAGGGGACGAATGTTGCGGCTCTTGGCGCGCTTGCCGCCCGCCTCTTCCATCTGCTCGGCCAGAACGGCCCCGGCGCCGGGGCGGCCTGTCGGTTGAGCGTGGCGTTGGGGTTCTGCGTGGGTCATGGCCGCGCTCTTGCCCCGGAACGCCCCCCGGTGTAAACGCCGCCCCTCGCTCCCGTCGCGCCCTGCGGCGGGATTCTCTATTTACGCGCAGTGACGGTCGGCATCGTCGTCGCGCAGAGACGGACAAGATCGATGAAAGCGGACACGCACCCCGACTACCACTTCATCACTGTTGTGATGACCGACGGCACCACCTACCAGACCCGTTCGACCTACGGGAAGGAAGGCGCCACGCTGAACCTGGACATCGACCCGACGTCTCACCCGGCCTGGACCGGCGGCAACCAGCACCTGATGGACCGCGGCGGCCGCGTGTCGCGCTTCAACAACAAGTTCGGCGGCTTCATCAAGAAGTAAGCCACGCTTGGTGCGACAAGTTCGCCACAAAAGCGCCGGTCCGAGGGCCGGCGCTTTTTTGTTGCCCGGAACGCCGATAATATGAACGCGTTCGATCATTTGGGGCGTGGACGCTGGGTCCGGGCCTGATCGGACCACATGAGTTGCAGACGATGAACCGACGGGAACTGGGCCTTGGCGTCGCCACGACGAGCCTGACGCTGGCGGCGGCGAGCGGAGCGCTGGCCCAGACGCGCACCACCGATCCCCAGATCTTCATCGCGGGCTTCGACGCCCAGGCCGGGCGCCTGCCCGCAGCCCAGCAGGCCGAGGTCCGCGCCGTCTACCAACTGACCCAGGGCAAGCCGATCTGGACGGCCGATCGCCTGCGCGTGCTGCAGGAAGTCGCCGCCGGCGCCGAGCGCCATGGCCTGCCGGCGGGAGACTTCTTCGACTTCGTCGGCCTGGCCGCCGACCGCGAGACGGCCGAGATCCGCACCACCGCCGCCGCCCTGGCCTACGCTCGTGTCCTGGCCGAGGGCCGCATCCGGCCCGAGACGGTCGAAGAGCTGTGGGAGATGCAGAAGAACAGCGTCGACCTGCCGCGCGGTCTGGTCGACGCCGTGGCCGCCAACACGCTGAGCCAGTGGTTCGACGCCCTGCCCCCCACGGACCTGGGCTACACCAATCTGTCGGCCGGCTATGCCCGCTATCGCCGCATCGCCCGTCAGGGCGGCTGGCCCGCCTTCCGCCTGAGCAGCGGCACGATCGAGCCGGGGAGCAGCGACCCGCGCATCCCCGCCTTGACCGCGCGCCTCGCCGCCGAGGGCGACCTGAGCGCCGCCGCCGCCGAGCGGCTGAAGGGCAACCTGGCCTATGGCTCCGAGCTTCAGCAGGCGGTTCGCAGCTTCCAGACGCGTCACGGCCTGGGCTCCGACGGCCGCGTCGGCCCTGCGACTCAGCGTTCCCTGACCGCCACGGCCGAGGACCGCGCCCGCCAGATCGCCCTGAACCTGGAGCGTCGCCGCTGGCTGAAGCGCGAACTCAACCCCGAGCGGATCGAGGTCAACACCGCCGCCGCCATCATGGTCTACTGGAAGGACGGCAAGCCGGTTCACTCCAACCGCGTCATCGTCGGCACCGCCGCCAACCAGACCCCCAGCCTTGAAAAGCCCTTCGCCTCGGTCGTGGCCAATCCGCCGTGGACCGTGCCCATGGGCATCGCCCGGCGCGAGATCCTGCCCAAGGGCCCCGGCTACCTCGCCGCCAACGACATGTACGTCAACGCCGACGGCTGGGTGGTGCAGCGGGCCGGGCCGAAATCGTCCCTGGGCAATGTGAAGTTCGAGCTCCAGGACAGCTACGCCATCTTCCTGCACGACACCCCGGCGCGGGGCGCCTTCAACCTGTCGGTGCGCCAGCGCAGCCACGGCTGCGTGCGGGTGCAGGACGCCATCGGCTTCGCCCGCCTGCTGCTGTCGCCCGACCCCGAACGCCTGGCCGTGTTCGACGCGGCCCAGGCCAGCGGCGAGACCAAGCGCGTGACCACCGGCCGCAACATCGGCGTGCGCTTGCTCTACTGGACCGCCTTCGTCGACGGTCAGGGCCGCGTCGCCTTCCGCGAGGACGTCTACAAGCGCGACGCCAAGCTGGCCGACGCCCTGGGCATCGCCGTCAACCTGCCGCAGGTGGTGGCCGACGCCCCGATCGATCCGGACGAAGTGACGCCGTAAGCGAGGCGCTCAGCCGAAGGCGGCGCGCAGACGATCCATCTGACTCTGCACCGGATTGGCGGGCGCCGTCGCCGGCTCCACATACATCTGCCGGTCCAGGTGCAGCACGCGGTCGTAGAGCTTCTCGGCCCGCACGGCGTATTCGATCAGGGCGATGGGCAGGTCGCCGCGACGCGGCTCCGTCTCCATGCGGCGATCGGCCAGGCGGTAGCGGGGGTCGCCCGCCGCCTCGGCGCTCATATCCTGTTCCCGCACGGCGCGCTGGACCAGCAGCCACGAGGCGATCTGCATCAGCCGCGTGGTCAGCTTCATGCTCTCGCCCGCATAGGACAGGGCCGCCGCCCGCGACAGCAGGCGCGAATCCTGGCGTCCGTCGCCATCCAGATAGGCGGCGGTCTCCTCGACCAGCTCCATGCCTTCGCGGAAGGTGCGCTCGAACAGCTCGGAGCGCGCGAAGTCCAGCACTTCGGCGCCGACAAGGCGCGCCGGGCTCGGTTCAGCTTCGATGGCGGTCACAGGCGTCTATCCACGAATCTCATGCATTCGCTCGCTGCAATCGTCATGCCACGGAAGCTGATCCGACGGGAGGGGGCGGCCGAAACCGTCCCCAACCCGCGCGCCTCAGCGGAAGTTGAACAGCGCATCGGCGGCGCTGCGCTGTGAAGACTTGCCCTGAATGGCGGCGCGCGCGCGGGCGATCTCGGCCTCAAGGGCCGCGATCCGCTCCTGAAGTTCATCCACGGCGTAGAGGTCCAGGTCTTCACGCCCCAGGGCGGCGATGGCCTCGCCGCGCTGCGGCCGGGGCTCCAGATCTTCGAAACTCATCCTCGCCTCCTTGGCCATTACGGGCACGACCTCCTATGTGAACGCCGCATTGAAGCGGAATGCAAGCAAGGGAGGCTGCACCATGCAGGCCATAGAGATCGAAAACGGACGCGGCCCCGCCGACGCCCTGCGCCTGACGACGCGTCCCCTGCCCGCTCCTGCGCCCGGCGAAATCCGCATCCGCGTGCGCGCAGCGGGGGTGAACCGCCCAGACATCGTCCAGCGCGAGGGGCGCTATCCGCCGCC
Organism: Brevundimonas olei; assembly: GCF_037055245.1. Taxonomy (GTDB): domain Bacteria; phylum Pseudomonadota; class Alphaproteobacteria; order Caulobacterales; family Caulobacteraceae; genus Brevundimonas; species Brevundimonas olei. The sequence continues at coordinate 1,180,351 of NZ_CP146369.1, read as the reverse complement.
GCCGGGCGCTTCGGACATCCTGGGGCTTGAGGTCGCGGGCGAGGTCGACGCCGTAGGCGAAGGCGTGACGCGCTGGGCGGTCGGCGACCGGGTCTGCGCTCTGCTGGGCGGCGGCGGATACGCCGAATACGCCGTGGTCGACGCCCGCCACGCCCTGCCGATCCCGGACGGCCTCGACTTCATCCAGGCCGCCGCCCTGCCCGAGACCGCCTTCACCGTCTTCGCCAACGTCTTCGAGGGCGGCGGGCTGAAGGCGGGCGAGACCCTGCTGATCCACGGCGCCACCAGCGGCATCGGCGTCATGGCCATCCAGATGGCCAAGGCGGCCGGCGCCCGCGTCATCGCCACCTCGCGCGGGGCCGCCAAGGCCGAGGCCGCCCGCGCCCTGGGCGCCGACGTCAGCCTGGACGCGGCCGAACACGACCTGGCCGCCACCATTCAGGCCGAGGGCGGAGCCGATGTGGTGCTGGACATGGTGGGCGCCGCCTACGCCGAACTGAACCTCAACGCCCTGAAGCCCGGCGGACGCTGGGTGGTGATCGCGACCCTGACGGGCGCGCGGGCCGAGGTCGACCTGATGCGGATCATGTTGAAGCGGATCGTCCTGACCGGCTCGACCCTGCGCAGCCGCCCGGCCGACGAGAAGGCCCGCCTGGCCGCCGCCGTCGAGACTACGGTCTGGCCCTGGATCGCCTCCGGCGCCGTGCGGGCCCAGGTCGAGGCGACCTTCCCCCTGGCCGAGGCCGCCGCCGCCCACGCCCATCTGGAAGCCGGCGCCCACGTCGGCAAGGTCGTGCTGCTGCCCTAAAAAGGAAAAAGGCGGAAAGCCGAAGCCTCCCGCCCTATCCGTCAATCGTCTCTACAGCCTACCAGCGGCCGCCGCTGCGGGCCGGACGCAGGGACGAGATCTTGTCGTTCATCCCCGTATTGCGCAGGTCGCGCATATCGCCGCGCACGATCTCGCAGCGACCGCGATAGTTGGCGTCCTCGCAGACCTCCCAGCTTCCCCGTGACAGGCGGATCGAGCTGATCGCATCGTTCATGCCCAGGTTGCGCAGGTTCGGGACCTCGTTGCGGAAGCTCATCGACTGGCCGCGATAGTCGGCGTCGCGATAGACGGTGATCGAGGACTGGCCCCAACCGCCGTTGCCAGGCCGGCCGTCGTTCCAGCCGCCGCCCGGACGCCCCGGACGGCCGCCGTTCTCGAAGTCGCCCTGAAAGCGGCCGCAGGCCAGACGCCCGTCGCGGTTGACGATCTCTTCGCTGGAGCAGCGCGCCAGTTCGATCGAGGTTTCGCGCATATTGCCCCGCATGTCGCGGCAATCCGCATAGAGGCGGCCGCGATTCACATAGGCCCCCGAGCAGCTCTGGACGTAGGAGCCGCGCGGCGCGCCGCGCGCCTGAACCTGGGCTTCCGCCGAACTCACGTTCACGACGGAGAAACCGCCCGCCGCCATGACCAAACCTGCCGCTGCAACCACGAACTTCTTCATGACACGGTCTCCTTCGAGATCTCTCCCGGCGCACAACGCGCCCTGGCCCTGAATGTTCATCATGCCAGATGAACCTTCGCTGTATGAGGGCGACAGACGACGTTTTCATTTCAACTGAAATCACCTATAAAGGTCTTCTCGCGCCCGGCCGAAAAGGTCGGGCGCCGTCGATTCAAACGCCCGTTTTTTGGGCCGCAACCGCCGGGATCCATGCCCATGACCGACATCCTGATGCCCAAGGCCACCGCGGTCTGGCTGGTGGACAACACCTCGCTCTCGTTCGAGCAGATCGCCGACTTCTGCGGCCTGCACCCGCTCGAAGTGCGCGGCATCGCCGACGGCGACGTGGCGCGCGACATTCGCGGCGCCGACCCCATCGTCAACGGCCAGCTGACCCGCGAAGAGCTGGACAAGGCCCAGAACGATGAAAGCTACCGCATGAAGGCCGTGGTCAGCCGCCACGCCGAACTGCTGAAGCCCGCCAAGTCGGGTCCGAAGTACACGCCGGTCTCGCGCCGTCAGGACCGCCCGGACGCCATCATGTGGTTCGTCCGCAACCACCCGGAAGTGACCGACGCCCAGATCGCCAAGCTGCTGGGCACCACCAAGGCCACGATCGAGAGCGTGCGCAACCGCACCCACTGGAACTCCGCCAACATCAAGCCGGTCGATCCTGTGACCCTGGGCCTGACCGGCCAGCTGCAGCTGGACGAAGTGGTCCGCAAGGCCGCCGACAAGAAGGCCAAGGACGACGCCAAGAACGGGGTCCTCCAGCCCGTCGAGCCTGAGGTCGAGCCGGAAGTCGTCGCTGAGGAAGAGGCCGAGCCGGACTATGGCTCGGGCGCCGAGCCCACGGCCGAGTCGGTGTTCGGTTCACGCGACTGATCTCCTGTCGATCGACAGATACAAAACGGCCCCGGAAGAGCGATCTTCCGGGGCCGTCGTCATTTCAGGTGGGAAGCCCGCTAGTGGGTTCGGGATTCCAGACTGTTGATCTCTTCCTTAAGTCGCAGTTTTCGCTGCTTCAGCTCCCTGAGGTGTGTCGGGTCCGCGGTGGGCCGGCGCATCTCCTGCTGGATGGTCTCATCCAGCGACCGATGGCGATTACCCAATTCGCGAATACGAGCCTCGATGGTCATGGCTTGCGCCTCCATGTCTAAGGGACCACTACACTGAGCGCCCGGTTCGACGAGGTGTGGAATCACATTGCAGTGACCCTCGCCGCTCCGAACACGGACAGGTTGGAGACGAAATTGGCCGATGTTGTGAACACGACCGTTCGGGCGCCGGCGCCCTCTCGGCTAGTCGTTGGAATCTCTGGCGCTTCAGGCGTCGTCTATGGCGCGCGCGTGCTGGACGCCCTGCGCGAACTGGGCGTCGAGAGCCATCTGGTCGTCACCCGCGCCGCCCTGCTCACCTTGTCGCAGGAGACGGATCTCACCCCCGACGAGCTGACGGCCAAGGCGGACGTGGTTCACCGACTGAACGACGTGGGGGCGACCATATCCTCCGGCTCCTTCCGCACCCTGGGCATGATCGTCGCGCCCTGCTCGGTGCGGACCATGAGCGAGATCGCCACCGGCGTGACCTCGACCCTGCTGACCCGCGCCGCCGATGTGACGCTGAAGGAGCGCCGCCTCCTGGTGCTGATGGTGCGCGAGACGCCGCTGCACCTGGGTCATCTGCGCACCATGACGGCCCTGGCCGAGATGGGCGCCGTCATCGCCCCGCCCCTGCCCGCCTTCTACGCCCGTCCCGACAGTCTGGAGCAGATGGTCGACCAGTCGGTCGGGCGAGCGCTGGACGTCTTCGGACTGGACTGGTCGGCCGTGCGCCGCTGGGAAGGGCTGAAAGGCGGGAGCGAGGCATGAGCGACGATCTATGGACCTGGGCCTGCGCCGCCTACGCCGCGCCGGGCGCGGCCGAGGCCTGCCTGTCGCTTCAGGATTATCACGAGCAGAACGTGCCCCTGCTGCTGTGGGCCGCCTGGACCGCCGTCACAGGGCGTCGCCCCGACGAGGAGACCATCGAGGCCGCCTGCGACACCGCCCGCGCCTGGCAGACCACGACCATCGCCCCCCTGCGCGCCGTGCGCCGCACGCTGAAGACGCCCGTGCCGGACCTGGAGACCGACGCTCGCCTGGCCGTGCGCGAACAGGTGAAGACCATCGAACTGGCCGCCGAGCGCCATCTGCTGAACGGGCTCGAAGCCCTGTCGCCCGCCTCGACCGGCGCGTCTCGCCCCCCCGTCGACGCCATGGCCGAAACGGCGCGCCTGTGGGATCGCGTCGTGCCGCGTCCGGCGCTCAGAACCCTGTCCGACCTGCTTCCGACCTGACGCCAGCTCAGCTATAATCCCCCGGTCCGGGGCCTGACGATGAACGACGACGAACCTTACCTGTCCGAAGAAGACGAGGCGCTGCGCGCCGAACTGGCCCGCCTGCTCCAGGAGCACGCCGACCTGGACGCCTCCATCGAGGCGCTCGGCCACATGCCCGCCCCGGATCAACTGATGATCGCCCGGCTGAAGCGCAAGAAGCTGGCCCTGCGCGACGACATCGTGAAACTTCAGGACCAGATCCTGCCCGACATCATCGCGTAGTAAAATAACGGCGGTTATTGACTCTTGTGTCGCTAGAGGTCGAGATGTGCTCGTAACCCACTGGCAGGAGAGAACTGATGCGTATGCGTAAGATTCGAAATGCCGTACTTCTAGCGTCCATCGTGATGACCACGTCGGCGCTGTCTGTCGGCGCCGGGGCCAAAGCCCCCGGCATCATGTACCATCGCACCTTCTACAGCGACGCCACCATGACTGTTCAGGTCGGCTGGTACCGCGACAAGTGCTGGAATGGGAACGTCGTCGCCTCACCGGTCCAAGGCGTCACTTCGCCGTATTATACCCTCGAAGCGATCGGCAGTTGCTCTGGAGGCTACTGGTAAGCTTGGGACGGAGGCGGCTCCACGCTGCCTCCGCGCCCACCCCCTAGAGCGGCAGGACCGAAGTGTCCTTGACCTCTTCCATCACCGCATAGGTGCGGGTCTCGCGCACGCCCGGCATGACGATGAGGGTGTCGGCCAGGAAGACGCGGTAGGCGGCCATGTCCCTCATCCGAACCTTGACCAGATAGTCGAAGCCCCCCGCCACCATGTGGCATTCCAGCACCTCGGGCGAGCGGCGGATGCGCTCGGCGAACTGGTCGAAGATGTCCGAGGTCGTGCGGTCCAGCAGCACCTCGATGAAGATCAGCAGTTCGCGCTCGGCGAACTTCGGGTCGATCAGGGCCGTATAACCGGTGATGACGCCGCGCTCACGCAGGCGGCGCACCCGCTCGAAACAGGATGACGCCGACATGTTGCAGGCGGCGGCCAGATCCTGATTGGTGATCCGTCCATCCTGCTGCAGCACCCGCAGGATGCGGCGGTCGGCGTCGTCCAGCTTGTATTCCCCAGCGCTCATGCGCTCTCCCCCTCTACGCTTTACAGAATCCCGACACTGACAAAGCCGCGCGTGATCCGCAACGCGTCTGTCAGTGTCGGAAGGTCGACGTCTGTCGACGTCGGCCCGGTCTCGATTATTGTCCCGAACGGGCCGCCGCCGCAGCCTGCTTGCTCTGGGCGATGAAGGCCTCCATCTCGGCGGTCATGGCCGGGATGGTGGCGACGCCGATGGCCAACAGATGGTCGTGGAAGGCGCGGATGTCGAAGTCGGCCCCCAGTTCCGCCTCGGCCAGACGGCGCAGGCGCACGATCTCGATCTCGCCCAGCTTGTAGGACAGAGCCTGACCCGGCCAGGTGATGTAGCGGTCGATCTCGGTGCCGACCTCATGGTCGGACAGGGCGGTGTTCTCGCTCAGGAAGGCCACCGCCTGTTCGCGGGTCCAGCCCTTGGAGTGGACGCCGGTGTCGATGACCAGACGCGCCGCGCGCCACATCTCATAGGTCAGGCGGCCGAAGTCCTCATAGGCGTCTTCATAGATGCCCATCTCGACCGCCAGCTTCTCGGTATAGAGGGCCCAGCCCTCGCCGAAGGCCGAGATGTAGGTCTGGGCGCGATAGTCGGGCATGGGCTCATGCTCGCGGCGCAGATTGCCCTGCCAGGCGTGGCCGGGGTTGCACTCGTGCACCGTCAGCGCCGGGATGTTGTAGCGCGGTCGCGACGGCAGGTCATAGGTGTTCAGCAGGCAGACGCCGTTGCCGCCCCGACCGGCCGTGTAATAGGGCGCGATGGCGTCCGGCACCGGGATCAGGCTGAAGGTGTCGCGCGGCTTCAGGTTGAAATACTGGCCGATCTTGCCGTCGACCTTCTTGATGACCCAGGCGCCGTGCCACAGCAGGTGCTCCGGCTTGTCATAATGGAACTGCGGGTCGGTCTTCAGAAAGGTGATGAAGTCGGCGAAGCTGCCGGTCCAGCCGGTGCTGCGCATCACCGTCTCCATCTCGGCCCGGATGCGAGCGACCTCGGCCAGGCCGATCTGATGGATCTGATCCGGCGTCAGGTTGACGCTGGTGTATTGGCGAATCTGCGTCTGATAGAAGTCATCCCCATCCGGCAGACGGTTGGCGCCCAGGGTGTCGCGCGCGCCCGGCACATATTCGTCTCGAATGAAGCTCAGCAGGGTGCGGTGCGCCGGCACGACCTGCTGCTGGATCACCTGGACAGCAGCGGCGCGCAAACGCGCCTTGTCCGCCTCGGCCATGGTCGCGGGCATGGTCAGGAAGGGCTTGTAGAAAGGATTCTGCGTGACGTCCGTCGGTTCCGTGACCGCCAGGATCGACACGTCGCGGCCCACCAGAGAGGCCTTCGGCTGGGTGAAGCCGCGCGCCAGGCCGGCGCGCATATTGGTGATCTGTTGATCGAAATAGCGCGGCGTGTCCCGCATCTGGGACAGATAGCGCTCATAGTCCTCGACCGAGGTGAAGGTCGCATTGCCCATCCCCGTCAGCGACGACCAGAACGAGCTGTCCGAGTTGAACGGCATCTCATAAAGCCGGTGACGGCCGTCATCGACGAAGTTGTCGATCTGATGCTTGTAGACGGCGTAGTTGGTGCGCTGGTTCGGCGACAACTGCTCGGGCGAGATGGCCTCGAGACGGCGCTGCACGGCCGTCCAGTATTCCAGACGACGCTGCTGGGTGGCGGCGCTGACGTCCGGCAGGGTGCTGGGTTTGGACGCCCGCGACGGAATCTCTTTCTGACGCCAGGCCCACTCCTCGGCGGCGATGGCCTCGAACTGGGCGTCCAGGGCCGAGGGCGCGGCGGCGGCCGAAGCCGAAGCGGCCCGGGCCTGTTGTGGAGCGGCTACGCCCCCTACGGCCAGAATTCCGACAGCGACCGCCAGGGCCCCGAAAGCAGTGAGAGACTTCATCGTCTTTCCCCCCGAAAAACACAGGGACGCCGGGCGGCGTCCGATAAGGCAAGAAGCCGCCCGTCACCGGGCGGCTTCACTACTCTGGATCAGAATCGGGCGTTCACGCCAACGTAAACGTAACGACCCAGGTTGTTGTAAATGCTGGCGTTGAAGCCATTGTACAGACCCGTCCCGGTCCAGGTGAACGCCGTCTGCGGCGGCGCTTCATTGGTGAAGTTGTTCACACCGGCGAAGACCGAGTAGCGGTCGAAGCGGTATTCAGCCCGGATGTCGTGCGTCAGCCACGACGGGGCCTTCCACACTTCATACGCCCCCACCTTGTCCTGGTTGCTCCGCAGCACGCTGCTCAGATACTGATTGGCGTAGGAGAGCGACAGACGGTCATAGTCCCAGGACACGCGGAAGTTGATCCGGCGCTTGGGATTGGGCGCCTCGCCCGCTTGCTCGTCGCGCACGCTGGCGTCGCCCGGAACCGGGTCATAGGTCAGCTCGTCCAGGAAGCCGGCGGCCGCGCTGAGCGACAGCGAGCCGTAGTCCGGCAGACCCAGCTTCGCCAGATCCGTGCGGTAGGACGCGGTCACGTCCCAGCCCGAGTTGGTGTACTCGGCGACGTTCATGACCTGGTTCACCACGCTGGCGATGTTGCCGTCGGGGCCGCGCGTGACATTGGGACAGAACTGGTTGTCCAGGGTCGGGCTGTCGACGCAGTTGTTGATGATGGTGCGCGCCCCCAGCGAGGCGATCACGTCGCTGATCTTGATGTCGTAGTGATCGACGGTGACCGCCAGGCCCGGCAGGAAGGACGGCGTCAGGACGACGCCCAGGGTCAGGGTTTCCCCCTCTTCCGGACGCAGGTCGGGGTTGCCCTTGCTGATGGCGGGCTTGGTCGCGATCGATTGGGTGAAGCCCGGATCGAGGCCCAGGGCTGCGCAGTTCGCCTTGCGGTTGTCAGGGAAGTTCCCGATGTTCAGGCGCGTCGCGTCGCAAGGGTCATCGAACAGATTGTAGCCTTCGCCGCCGCCGTCGAACAATTCGCTGATGTTCGGCGCCCGCACAGCCTTGGCGTAGTTGGCGCGGAACCGGATGTTGCGGTCGACCGTCCACTCCATGCCCAGGCCGTAGCTGCTGTCGCCGCCCGTGGTGGTGTAGTCCTGGTAGCGATAGGCCGCCGTCAGATCCAGGTATTGGATGAACGGCACATCGGCCAGCAGCGGCAGATTGACCTCGCCGAAGACTTCCTTGGACTCATAGGCGCCCTCGGTCCGGGCCTGTTTGTTCTGGAAGATCAGCCCCTGCTGCGAGCGGATGTCCGGGACCGCGCGGCTGGCTTCCTTGCGCCACTCCACGCCCGCCGCGAAGGCGACCGGCAGGCTGGTTCCGCTGAACAGCGAGGGATAGGAGAACAGCTCGCCGTTGACGCTGGCCACCGCATTCCACTGGCGGATGCGGTCTTTGCGGAGCGTGTAGATGTAGGAATAGTCGATCGCTTCCTGAGAGCCGACATAGGCCCCGAACAGGTTCAGCGGCTGACAGCCCCGCGCCCTCGCATCCACGCTGCGGCAAACGATCTGCCCGTTCTCGCTGACGGCGTCGATCGACTCGTAGAACTCCTTCTGCAGGCGGTCGAAGTTGGTGAACTCCGACTCCGTCTGACCGTAGTTGACGTAGGCCTCGAACCGCCAGCCGTTGCTGAAGGCGCCGTCCACGCCGGTCACGAACCGCGTGGTATCGTAGACGCTTTCCGTGGTGCGGATGCCGAAGTCGGTGTCGATGCGGCTGATGTCGAAAAACGTCATATTGGCCTGCGCCAGCATCGTTTTCAGTTCATCAGGCAGGAAGGCGTTGTCCGCCTGGATGCGATAGGCGTTGCCTGTCGACATGCCCGGCGAGCTGTCGGCGAAGGTGCCGTTCCGCGCCTGGCTGCTGGCCTCCATGTGGAAATACTTGGCTTCGGCGAACAGGTTCAGTTCGCTGATGAAGTCGACCGAGGGCTGGAACTGGTGGCGCAGCTGCAGTTCGCCGCCGAAACGCTCGACCGGCGTGCGCAGCATGTCGTCGCGCAGCTTGAAGCCGTCGCCGCCGATCGACAGTTTCTGCTCGCGGCCGGCGCCGTCGTACAGGATCTGGCCGCGGTCGAACGGAACCAGCTTGCCGTCCGGCGTGAAGGTCAGGGCGAAGGCCTGATTGGAGCCGATCGGCGTGACGATCACCGGGGTGAAGAAGTCGTTCTGGGTGTTGGTGTAGACGTCCCGCGCCTGGATGAAGGACGGCAGGCCGTCGTCCGGGCTCTTCTTGTCCGGGTTCGGGATTTCAGCCAGGGCGCTCATGGCGTAGTCGCGCTCGTGGCGGAACAGGCCCTCGGACTTGTCATAGGTCAGGGCGCCCATGATGTTGGTCCGGTCGTCGTTGAAGTTCCGCCCCACCGCGACCGAGCCGTAGTAGGTGTTCGGGCCGTCGGCCGAACCATACTGCGACTGGAAGGCGACGCCGTCGAAGTCCTGCTTGGTGATGAAGTTGACCACCCCGGCCACGGCGTCGGCGCCATAGACGGCCGAGGAGCCGCCCGTCACCGTGTCGATGCGTGCGATCGTGGTCTTCGAGATGGAGTTGACGTCCACCGCGCTGGTGCCCGCCGAACCGGCGACGTGGCGGCGGCCGTTGACCAGCACCAGGGTGCGGCTCGACCCCAGGTTACGCAGGTTCAGGGTGGCCAGGCCCTGGCCCGACACCGAGTTGGTCGTGCTGGAGGCCGAGGAGCCCAGGCCGACCTGCGGTTGGCGCGTCATGGCGTCGATCAGGTTGGTGACGCCGGTGTTCTCGATTTCCTGGGCGTCGACGACGTTGACCGGGGTCGCGGCCTCGACGTTCGGACGCCGGATACGCGAGCCGGTCACCACGATATCGGCGACGGCGCTGGCTTCCGGCTCGGCGGCCGGCGCTTCGGATTGAGCCCAGGCAGGCTGGGCGGCGGCGGCGGCCGTGACGGCCAGACCGGCGATTATCGTCCCGGTCTTCAGATACGCAGACAGTCTCATTGGATCACCCCTCGTTTTTTGATCTGAACCCAGGCGCGCCGTCCCCATTTCGGCGTCGCCTGCGTCGCTCTTTTTTGGATCAGCGCCCGGCGGACGCCTCTCCCCGTTCGGCTTTCTGCCGATCGACCATGGCCCGGACGTCGGCCAGCAGGGCCGGAGCGTCGTAGGCGACCCCGCGCGCCACCGTCCAACGCACCCCGCCCACCGTCTCGATGCGGTTTTCGGGGCTCAGGCGCTCATGTCCGGTGCCGTAAAGGGTCTTGAAGTTGGCCAGCGGATTCTCGGTCGTGATGACCAGATCCGCGCTCATGCCGGGCCGCACGACGCCGAAGGTCGGCGCCTTGCCCGTCGGCTCGGTCAGGGTCGTCGCTCCGTCCATCGTCGCGGCGCGCACGATCTCCAGCGGGTTGAAGCCCGCCTCCTGCAGCAGTTCCAGCTCTTCAATGTAGCCGAAGCCGTAGAGCTTCCAGATGAAGCCGGAATCCGACCCCACCGTCACCCGGCCGCCGATCTTCTTGTAGTCGTTCACCAGACGCATGAACCGCTCATAGAAGCGGCGCCACGCCACCTCGTTCGAGGTCGTCCAGTCGAAGAAGTAGCTGCCGTGGTTATCGCGCGTGGACTGGAAATAGTCCGCCAGCGTCGGCAGGGTGTAGATCTGATGCCACGGCGCATTGCGCGCCCGCATCAGGTCGCGCGACGCCGCATAGATGGTCATCGTCGGGTCGAAGACGACGCCGGTCGCCTTCTGCTCCTCCAGGTATTCGAACCACTGCGGCGTGCCGGGCTCGACCTCCTTCCAGATTTCCGCAGCCTCGCCGAAGCGCATCTGCTCATCGTAGAAGTTGTAGTCGGTCGGATAGTTCTGGATGCTGCGACCGCCCAGCAGGGCTTCGAAGTGACCGTAGAAGTGGGTCACCGTGCCGAGGCCCGCCTCGGCCAGATCGCGCGCGTTCAACTGGGCCACGCCCGGCTGGGCGATGTGGGCCACCGTGCCCATGCCGTTCTTCTTGGCCTCGTCGATGGCGGCCAGGACCACCTCGGGCGTTTCATCGCCGCGCAGGAAGAATTTGATCCCGTCGATGCCGTTGGCCGCGCCCCAGCGCACCCATTCGCGCGCCATCTGCTCATTGCGGATGCGGCCGCGCGACCAGCCCGAACCCAGGGTCTGATAGTTGAAGATGCGCGGCGCGACGATCTCGCCGCGCGCCGAGCGGGTCTTTTCCGATACGGCGATGTCCTGCGGCGCCAGGCTGACGCCGCGCACCGTGGTCACCCCGTGGGCCAGCCACAGCTTGTAGACATACTCCAGGTCCGGCGCCTTCTGCGGGCTGCCGCCATGGGCGTGGGCGTCGACAAAGCCCGGCATGACATACATGCCGCGCGCGTCGATCTCGTGCGCCGCGTTCAGCGGCGGTCGCCCCTCGCGCTCCGGCAGGCCCGGCCAGCCCGCCTGGATGATGTCGGTGATCTTGTCGTTCTCGATGACGATATCGACCGGCCCCATCGGCGGCGCGCCCGTGCCGTCGATCAACATGGCGCCGCGCACCACCATCAGCGGATAGGGACCGAAGCCCTCGTCGGCGCGCCGCGGCGGGGCCGGATTGAGCGTAGCGCGTGCCGGCGCCGCCTGGGTTTGGGTCTGGGCCAGCACCGCGCCCGGCGCACCCGCCAGCAGCAGCAGCGCAGCCGCGCAGACAGCCCCCGCCCTCTTTAAGACAGCCTTCGCCCCTGTCGTGGTCCGCAAGCCGCAATCCCTCCCAAGATCGGGGGCCGCAGCCCCTGCAAGCGTCTGTCCGGCGCTTGGCCGGCTCCTTGAATCGCTACCATTCCGAGGGAAGCATGAGCTTCGGATATTGTAGTTATGACGAAATAAAATTCACAAGAGCTTCGAAAAACTGAGCCATCTTCGAAATGCGCAATTTCAGGCGCAATGCGGGATAGAGGCGTTGTTTCTGCGGTAAATCTGAATTTATGATCCAATGATCAGGATATAAAGCGGCCTTTCAGGGTCGTTTTTTCTGTTGCGGCATAGCTTGGCGCCCCCAGGTTATCGCCAATAATGCTACGGAAAAACGCCGTTATTCCGAATATTTTTACAATCGCCGCCAAGGATCGTCCGGGGGAGACGCATGAGTTTCATGACACGCCGCAAGGCTCTGCCTGCGCTGGGGGGCGCAGCGCCCAAAGCCCACGGGCTCAAGCCGACCCTGTCCTGGCCCCACCTGGTGGCCTTGGGCGTCGGCGCCATCGTGGGGACCGGCATCTACACCCTGATCGGCGTCGGGGCCGAACGGGCGGGGCCGGCGGTCATGCTGGCCTTCGTCATCGCGGGCGTCGTCTGCGTCTGCGCCGCCCTGGCCTACGCCGAGCTGGCGACCATGATCCCGGAATCGGGTTCGGCCTACACCTATTCCTACACCACCCTGGGCGAGGGAGCGGCCTGGATGGTCGGGTGGAGCCTGATCCTGGAATACACCGTGGTCTGCTCCGCAGTGGCCGTGGGCTGGGCGGGCTACTTCTCCGGCATGATGGAGGGGATCGGCATGGGCCTGCCCGCCGTGCTGACCTCGGCGCCGTCGCAGGGCGGCATCGTCAACCTGCCCGCCGTGATCATCGTCGCCGCCGTGGCGGGCCTGCTGGTCGCCGGCACGCGTGAGAGCGCCTCGATCAACGCCGTGCTGGTGGTGGTCAAGATCGCGGCCCTGATCGCCTTCGTGGCGATCGCCCTGCCCCACTTCAACCCGGACAACCTCAAGCCCTTCATGCCCTACGGCTTCTCGCACGGGGTCGGCGGCCAGATGGGCGTCATGGCGGCGGCGGCCATCATCTTCTTCGCCTTCTACGGCTTCGACGCCGTGGCCACGGCGGCGGAAGAAACCCGCAATCCCGCCCGCGACCTGACCATCGGCATCATCGGTTCGATGGTGGCCTGCGTCGCCATCTACATGGCCGTGGCCATCGCCGCCCTGGGCGCCATGCCCTTCACCGAGTTCATGAAGTCGCCCGAGCCCCTGTCGCACATCGCCCGCACGGTCGGATCGGACCTGTGGGCCACCCTGATCGCCGGCGCCGCGGTCGTCGCCCTGCCCACCGTCATCCTGGCCTTCATGTTCGGCCAGAGCCGCATCTTCTTCGTCATGGCCCGCGACGGCCTGCTGCCCCGCAGCCTAGCCCATGTCTCCAAGCGCTCGGGCGGGCCGGTCCGCGTCACCGCCGGCACCGCCGTGCTGATGGCGATCATCGCCGGCTTCATCCCCCTGGGCGATCTGGCCGCCCTGGCCAATGCGGGGACCCTGGTCGCTTTCGCCTCGGTGGGTCTGTGCCTGATCGTGCTGCGCCGGCGCGAACCTGGTCGTCCGCGCGTCTTCCGCGCGCCGGTCTGGTGGCTGGTCGGGCCGGTGGCCATCGCCGGCTGCGTCTATCTGTTCTTCAGCCTGCCCGCTTCGACCCAGATCAACTTCGTCATCTGGAATGTGATCGGGGTGGTCGTCTATCTGCTCTACAGCCGACGCAACAGCCTGCTGAACGGCTAAGGAAAAAGGGCGCCGAGCTGACCTCGGCGCCCTTTTCAATTCGTCATCGAGTCGCTTCCGGCCGCGCCTTCTTCCGCAGCCACATGGCCGCGTCCGCTTCGGACAGCCAGACCTCGGCGTCCGCCTGTCCGGCGAAGGCGCGCACGCCGAACGAGCCGCCCAGGGGCAGACGCTCGCCTTCCCAGACAAAGCCGTCGCTGTTCAGCGCCTCGCTCAGCCGTCGCGCCTTCTCGCGACCTTCCTCAGCCCCTGCGTTCATCAGCACCACGGTGAACTCGTCGCCGCCCATCCGGCCCACGGCGTCGGATTCGCGCACGTTCGCCAGCAGCAGCTCGGCCACGGCGATCAGGGCGGCGTCCCCCGCCGCATGGCCCAAGTCGTCGTTGACCCCCTTGAACCCGTCCAGGTCGAGATACAGCAACGCCGCCTCGACTCCGTGGCGTCGGCAATAGGCCAGGTTGCGCGCCAGAACCGCCATGAAGCCCCGCCGGTTCAGCGCCGGCGTCAACACGTCGTGGTCCGCCAAGGCCTCGGCCCGCTCCGCCCGTTCGGTCAGGGCCGCCACCTCGGCGCGCAGGCGCGCGATCTCAGCCTGCGATTCCGCATCGGCGCCCGCAGCGGTCGTCTGTTCGGCCAGGTGGTTCAAGGCGGGCTCCGGCGTCGCATTTCCGGCCGACTCAAGCCCCCGCGACGCAGCTGAGTCTAGCGTCCTCGGTTGCGGGCGCAACGCGGGTGCTGTAACGGGCCGCTTTCCGCTTGGGGAGCCTTTGCGCATGACCGCCTCCACGCCGCCCGTTTCAACGACTCCGGTCGCCATCATCATGGGCAGCCGCTCGGACTGGCCCACGATGAAGCTGGCCGCCGACCGCCTGGACCAGTTGGGCGTCGCCTGGGAGGCCAAGGTCGTCAGCGCGCACCGCACGCCCCAGCGCCTCTATGACTTCGCCACCACGGCCAAGGCGAACGGCTTCAAGGTCATTATCGCCGGCGCCGGCGGCGCGGCCCACCTGCCCGGCATGGCCGCCTCCATGACCGATCTGCCGGTGCTGGGCGTGCCGGTCCAGTCCAAGGCGCTGAAGGGCCTCGATTCCCTGCTGTCGATCGTCCAGATGCCCGGCGGCGTGCCGGTCGCCACCCTGGCCATCGGCGAGGCGGGCGCCGCCAACGCCGGAATTCTAGCGGCGCAGATCCTGGCCCTGTCCGATTCCGCCCTGGCCGAGCGCCTGTCGGCCTTCCGCGCCGCCCAGACCGAATCCGTCGCCGAAAGCGTCGAGGACTGATGCCCGATCTTCCCCTGCCTCCCGGTTCGACCCTCGGCATTCTCGGCGGGGGCCAGTTGGGACGGATGCTGAGTCAGGCCGCCTCGCGTCTCGGCTTCGACGTGGTGATTCTCGACCCCCAGCCCGACAGCCCGGCCGCCCGTGTCTCTCGCGCCCAGATCACCGCCCCCTATGACGACCCCGACGCGCTGCAGGCGCTGGGCCGCCTGTGCGACGTCGTCACCTTCGAATTCGAGAACGTCCCCGCCGCCTCGGTCGAGACCCTGGCCGAAGCGGGCGCCCTGGTCGCGCCGGGACCGACGGCTCTGGCCGTGGCCCAGGACCGGGTGGACGAGAAGACCTATCTCAACGCCGTCGGCGCCCCGACCGTGGCCTTCGCCGCCGTGACCACGCTGGACGACCTGACCGCCGCCATCGAACGCTTAGGCCTGCCCGCCCTGCTGAAGACCCGGCGCGAGGGCTATGACGGCAAGGGCCAGGTCTGGATCCGCGACGCCGCCGACGCCGAGGCCGCCTTCGACGCCATCGGCCGCCGCCCCGCCGTGCTGGAAGCCGCCGCCGTGTTCCAGCGCGAGTTGTCGGTCATCGCCGCGCGCGGCCGGGACGGCGCCGTCGCCGTCTATCCTCTGGGCGAGAACGTCCACCAGAACGGGGTGCTGAAGACCACCACCGCCCCCGCCGCCGTCGATCCGGCCACGCAAAGACGCGCCGAAGCGATCGCCGCTGCGGTGCTGGACGGCCTCGACTACATCGGCGTCATGGGCATCGAACTGTTCGACATGGGCGACGGCGAACTGCTGGTGAACGAGGTCGCCCCGCGCGTCCACAACACCGGCCACTGGACCCAGGACGGCTGCGTCTGCGACCAGTTCGAGCAGCACATCCGGGCTGTCGTCGGCTGGCCGCTGGGCCCGAGCAACGCCCACGCCCGCATCGAGATGACCAATCTGCTGGGCGATGAGGTCGAGCAGTGGCGGACGCTGGCCGCCGAGCCCAACGCCCGCCTGCACCTCTATGGCAAGCACGACGCCCGGCCGGGGCGGAAGATGGCGCACATCAACCGCATTTTCGGAACCCTCTCCCGATGGGAGAGGGCTTGAGCCTCCAAGAGCCAGAGGCGATTGGCTAAGGCGAAAGGGTGAGGGTCGGCGGTCAGCCGTTCAGACGCCGCGCATGCAACCTCACCGCTTCGATCAGTAACTCCGGCGCTTCGTAGACCTGATCATTGGTCACACGGATCACGGTCCAGCCCAACGCCTCCAGCGCCTGTTGCCGTTCGAGATCGCGCACCGCCACATCATCCAGACGATGCACCCCGCCGTCGATCTCGATAATCAAACGCAACCGATCGCAGGCGAAGTCCACAAAATACGGTCCGACAGGATGCTGGCGCCGGAACTTGTGGCCGCCGACCTTCGCCCCGCGCAAAAGCGCCCAGACACGTTCCTCCGCGCGCCCGGAAGACTGGCGCAACCCGCGCGCACGGTCGGTTCGCGAGGACATCATGAAAGGACTGTGCGGACGGCGAGAGAGAACGGCAAGCCGGGAACCCTCACCCTTTCGCCTTGCCAATCGCTTCGCTCTTGGAGGCTCAAGCCCTCTCCCATCGGGAGAGGGTCGCCTATGCCTTCGCGCCGTAGCGCAGCCGCCCCAACACGTCGGTGATCGCATTGATCGGCGCGTCGAAATCCTTGCCCGCCTTCCACTTCTCGAAGGCCATGACGTTTTCGATGCGGCGGGCGACGAAGGCTTCCGCCGCCTCGCGGCCGTCGAACCAGCGCATGGTCAGGGCGGGAATCAGGATGCCGCCGAGAATCGCCCGCTTGGAGTAGTGATTCTGGTCCGTCGCCGTGTCGCCGGCCCAGCGCCACAGATGGTCCGCCGTCTCCCACGCCAGCTTGAAGCCCAGGTCGACGTTGGTCGGCAGGCTGAGGAAGCCCGCGCAGCGCTTGGCCGCCTCGACGTCCTGCGCCCCCGCCTCCATCCGCGCCGAGACGGCGGCGGCGATTCGTTCGCGAATCTTCATCGTGGCGGCGGGCGTCGCCTCCAGCGCCTTCAGGGCGCGGGCGTCGTGACGACGCGACAGCAGGACCGCCAGATCGCGCGGGCCGTTGGGCAGCAGCAGTTCCTGGTCGCCCAGCGACAGGCCGCAGGCCTCGCACGCGGCGCGCGTCAGGCGCGCGTTCCAGCCCAGCGCGGGCGCGCGTTCAATGGCCGCATCCAGAACGGCCTGTTCTGTGCGGTCGGCCCAATCGCCTTTCGGAGCGGTCTCGGCTGTCTCGGTCATGGGCGGCACGATACGCCCATCCGGCGGGCGTTTCGAGCCATCACGATTGGGCGCGACGATCTGGACATGCCCCCCCCGATCATGTATCAGCGCGCCTTCACTTGAGAGGCCCTCCTCTCGAGCGTGGTTTTGTTTTGTCTGCCCGTCTCCCTTGGAAAGGACGCGGCGGGCGGCCAAAGGAGAGAGACCCCTGGTTCAGATTTTTGTCCGCGACAACAATGTCGATCAGGCGCTGAAAGCCCTGAAGAAGAAGATGCAGCGCGAAGGCAGCTTCCGCGAAATGAAGCGTCACGTGCACTTTGAAAAGCCGTCGGAAAAGCGCGCTCGCCAGAAGGCTGAAGCCGTCCGTCGCGCCCGCAAGCTGGCCCGCAAGCGCGCCCAGCGCGAAGGCCTGCTGCCGGCTCCGAAGGGTCGCGGTCGCTAAGACCCGCTGACGCCTGAAAGATCAAAGGCCGCCCCGGATCGCCGGGGCGGCCTTTTTCTTTGTCTGTTGTCTCTACGCTCCCCGCAACCGCGGGATGAGCGGAGAGAGGCAAGACCTCCCTCCCCTGGACCTCACCGTCCGGTCACGGCGCCCATGAAGCTCTTCCAGCTCAGCTTCACGTCCGACAGGGCGCCCGCGCGGAAGGCCCGGCCCGCCGCCCAGATCATCAGGGCCGCGAACAGGAACATCCCGACCAGGCCGCCGATGATCTCGATCAGAGGCGGCCCGCTGGGCGCGCGGGCGGCCATGACGAAGGGGGTGAAGGGCGGGATCAGGCTGATGACCTTCACCACCATGGCGTCCGGGGTGCGGATGGCCATCTGCATGACCAGGATCGGCACGACCAGCACCATCATGATCGGCCCCATCAGGGTCTGGGCGTCGCGCGGCGTGTCGCAGAAGGCCCCGATGGCCGCGAACAGCACCGCATACATCAGATAGCCGCCGACTAGGAACAGCAGGAAGTAGACGAACAGGCCGTCGGTCAGCAGCACCGAGCCGATGTCTCGCGCCACGTCCGGCGCCGTCGCGATCAGGCCGATGGCGCCGATGCCGCCCCAGGCGCCCAACACGGCCAGGGTCAGCAGGGCCACGCCCAGCACCTTGCCCGCCAGGATCTCGGTCGCCGAGGCCGAGGACAGGAGCACCTCCAGGATCTTGTTCGACTTCTCCTCCATCACGCTGTTCAGCAGGATGGAGGCGCCGGTGATGATCAGCGACCACAGGATGAAGCCGACCGCCAGTCCGACGATCACCGGCAGCTTGTCGCGGAACGACACCTCGCCGCCCGACGCCGCGCGCGGCGAGAAGACCGAGACCTCAGGCCGGAACGTCTCCGTCTCGGACACCACCGCCGGGTCGATGCCGCTGGCGACGAAGACGCGGCTGCGGTTGGCGGACTTCAGGGCGTCGCGGATGGCGTCCTCGACCACGTCGTCGGTGGCGCGGCCGGTCCAGACGCGGGCGCCGGGCTTGCCCTCGGTCTCGGTCAGGAAGACCACGGCGTTCAGCTTCTCGCCCTCGGGCGCGTCCTTGTCGACGTAGCGGCGGGCCAGGGCGTCGCGCGCCTCGCCCGGCGCGGCGGCCGTCAGGTCAGCAGGCGCCTCGGCCAGTTCGAACGCGCGCTTGGGCGTCTTGAAGCTTGCCCCGGCGCGCGGCGCCTCCTTCTTCAGCACCTCCAACCCAGCGTCGAAACCGCCCTTCTCGGCGGCCTCGCGCACGCGGTCGCCGCCCGCCGTCCCGGCCTCGGGCACGGCGGCCATGCGCAGGGCGGCGATGTCGGCGCGCCCGCGTTCCGTCTCCAGCGCCTGGCGCACGGCGGCGGCCAGGCCGGACCCGGCCGGGGTTTCATCGATTATAACCGCCTCGCGCACCGGCTCGGCGTGCTTCATCAGGACCGGAATGGCGCCGCCCAGGACGGCGAACAGCGGAAAGGCCAGCAGCGACAGCCAGAAGCCGACCGTCTTGGCGTAGGCTAGGAACTCGCGTCGCGCGATCAGAAGAATCCGGCTCATCGGGCGGCCTCCATCGTGTCAGCCTTGTCGACGGACTGGTCCTCATCCGGGTGGTCGCCGGTCAGGGCGATGAAGGCGTCATGCAGGGTCGGCTCCTTCATCTGGAAGCGCCGCACGTCCAGCCCGCCCAGGAAGGCGGCGCGCAGGGCGCCTTGCGCTTCGGCTCCCGGCGTCAGGCCGACGCGGAGGATGCTGACGGCGCCGTCCTCAGCCAGGGTCTCGATGCCGCTGACGCCCGGCAGGGCGGTCACCGCGTTGCGGTCCAGCGCCCCTTCAAGCTCCAGAAAGCGCGGCGAAGTCGCCCGCGCCTCATCCACCGTGCCCTCGAACGCCTTACGCCCGCGAGCCAGCAGCACCACCTTGTCGCACAGGCGCTCGGCGTGCTGCATCACATGGGTCGAGAACAGCACCGTCGCCCCGCTCTCGGCCAGAGCGCGGATCATGGCCTCCAGCCCCTGCTGGTTCATCGGGTCCAGCCCCGAGAACGGCTCGTCCAGAATGACGAACTCCGGCTGATGCACCACAGAGGCGATCAGTTGGACCTTCTGCGCCATGCCCTTGGACAGGTCCTTCATCTTTTTCCGGCTGGCCTCGCCCAGACCCATCTGCTCCAGCATCTCGCGGCCGCGACGGCGGCCTTCGGGCAGCGGCAGGCCCTTCAGGGCGCCGAAGAAGGCGATCGCGTCCACCGGCGTCATCTTCTTGTAGAGGCCCCGCTCCTCGGGCAGGAAGCCGATCCGGTCGCGCACCTTGCGCCCGTCGTCCGCGCCCAGGATGTCGATGCGGCCGCTGGTGGCCGGCTGCAGACCCAGGATCATCCGCAGGGTCGAGGTCTTGCCCGCCCCGTTCGGCCCCAGAAAGCCGCAGATCGAGCCCTTCTCGACCTGAAAGCTCAGGTCGGAGACCGCCTGAAAGCCTCCGTATCTCTTGCTGATTCCGTCCAGCGTCAGCGCCGCGACCATTCGGTCCCCCTGCGATAATCCAAGGATCGAATCTAACGGCAGGGCGCGCCTTGTGGAAAGGGTATTTTACATTACGGTTTGGTCATGATCCCGCGATCAGGCCGGGGCCTTCACCCGGATGTCGAAGCTCTGGCCGACGATCTTGGCGGGGTCGACCTGACCGCCGTTGCGGCGCACCTCGAAATGCAGGTGCGGGCCGGTCGAATAGCCGGTCGAGCCGACCAGACCGATGCGCTCGCCCGCCGCCACCGCCTTGCCCGAGTGGACGTCGATGCGGCTGAGATGGCCGTACAGGCTGGTCATGCCGTTGGGGTGCTGCACCTCGATGAAGTTGCCGTAGCCGCCCGCCTGATAGCCCGCGCGCAGCACCTTGCCCTCGGTCGTGGCGAAGACGCTGGTGCCGGTGGGGGCGGCGATGTCCACGCCCTTGTGCGCCCGCGCCTTGGCCTCGATCGCCAGCTTGCGCAGGCCGAAGGGCGAGTTGATGCGATAGCCCTTCAGCGGCGCCTCGAAGACGATCTTGCGGGTGACGGGACCGGCAGGCTCGGCCACTGCCTTCACCGGCGGGGCGATGGGGACCGAGACCTCTGCGACCTTTTCGGGCGCGGCCGAGATCATGCCGGCGGGCGCAGCCGCCATGGCCAGGACCGCCAGGCCGGCCAAGGCGCCCGTCTGGCCGAAGCGGATCACATGCGGCCGCACGGCCGGGGGAACTAAACGCATACTCTAACGACTCATTCTGAGCGCTTCGTCAGCGCGGGAGAGCCGTCAGGAAGGCGCGCATACGCACGCAGATGGCGAAAACAGGGTTCGCCGACGGCCGGACTTGACCGTCTTTTGCAATTTCACCGGGACATGAATGGGGCGCCCCGAGGGCGACACGGCGTCGCACCTCGGGAACCTTCGTTTCTCGGCCTACAGCGGCAGGCTGAGCTTCACCGCCGCCATATGGCTGTCGGCATGGTCGCCGAAGCGGCCCTTGTAGCCGATCGACACCTTCAGACGCTCCATGACCACGCCCTCGATTCCGGCGGCGGCCAGCACCTGCCCGCCGAACGGCAGGTCGACGTCGCGGGCCAGAATCTGGGCCGGATTGCCCAGGATGCCGGTGCGCACGGCGTCGCTGTCGTCGCTCAGGCTGTCGCGATAACCGCCCTCGGCATAGAAGCGCACCCGCTCGGTCCCGCCCTCGGCGCGCAGGGCGATCTCAGCCGTCGTCACCTGCACCGAACGATCGGCATAGCTGTACTGCGCCGCCGGGCCCTGCTCGTAGAAGCCGTCGACATCGGCGTTGATCCACGCCACCGCCGCGCGGGGCGACAGGGCGAAGCCGCCCAGGTCGAACCACATCCCGCCCTGCAGCCGCGCGCCCGTGGAGACGCCGCGCGTCGAACCGCTGTGGACGATCGGCGCCAGGCTGGTCAGGCGGCTGACATCATTGAAGTCGTCCTGGGCCACGCCCGCCGCCGCATTGACGAAGACGTCGCCCGAGCGCCAGCCGCCGTAGACGTCCAGCCCGAAGCTGTCGACGTCGGCGCGCAGGGCGCCCGCATCCACGTCGGCGTTGCGATAGGAGCCGGCCAGGCCGAAGCGCAGGCTCTCCGTCCCCGACTCCAGGGCGATGCGCACGCCGTAGCCGTCGGAGGTCGCCTTGCCGATGGCGCCGCGCGCATCGGTCTCGGTCTTGTCGGCCAGACCCTCGACCGAGATCGAAGTTCCCCCCGTCCACGCCTCGCGCCCTGACAGGGCCGCGGTCGAGCCGTCCAGCGCGTCCTCGCGGTGACGCCAGGCCGTCTCGCCCAGCACCGCCGTCTGGCTGCCCAGATCGCCGTAGTAGAGGTAGTCATTGGCCAGTTGCGCGATCACCGCATGACCCTTGGCCGTCGGATGCACCCCGTCGAAGTAGAAGTAGTCGTCCGGGTTGGAGCACAGGCTGGCGCCGTCGAAGCAGGCCTGGGTCACGTTCGACACCCCGAAGGCGCTGGGATTGGCGGCCACCACGTCCCCGACCTTGAACAGATCCATCAGGATGATGTTGGTCCCCTGCTGGGCGGCCGCCGTCGCAGTCAGTCCGGTCAGAAGGGCGCCGTTGAAGGTGGTGACGGCGTAATCGGCCAGCGGCGCGGCCGGCGTACCTCGAAACTGGGGCGTGATGCTCAGCTTGGGCAGGTTGGTGACCAGCACCGTTCCCGCCCCGGCCTGGGCGATGCCGTTGACGATGAAGTTGATGTCCGCCGCCGCGCTCTGCGCCACCGGCGCGATGGCGGCCGTCGGATTGGCCGACGCCCCCGCCGCAGGCAACCCCTGGAAGATGTTGTTCGCCCCGCCCAGCACGCTGACCAGATCATTCGATCCGAAGGTCCCGCCGCGTTGCAGATACTGCCCCAGTTGCGCGCGCATTCCCGGCGGCGAGGCCTGGCTGTCCGTACGCGCCCCGCCGAAGGCGTAGTTGATGCTGCCTGTCACCGGCCCCATGAAGTTGGCGGCGTCGAAGCCCAGCCGCTCGGTGAACACCGGCCCGTTGGAGAACCGTCCCGCGCCATAGGGCGGCGAGGGCGGCGTCGAACCGCCCGTCGCCAGATAAAGGTTGCCGTTGTCCGACAGACTGTCGCCGAACACCACCAGCCGATCATAGGTCTGGGCCGAGGCGGCCCCGGCGACAGACGCGGCGGCGAGCGTCAGGGCGGCCAGCGCCGCACTGCGAAGAAGACGAGACATCGATTTCCCTCCCATCGACCGTCCGTATGCGGTCGTTATCCGCCACTCTGCGCCGCTTTTGTCAGGACGCAAGATGCCCTTGGGGAAGGTGATCGACGATCAGTGCAACCGCCGGAAGCGGATCGTGCCCGGAAGCTGCTTCAGCGCCGTCAGCGCCTCGCGGTCATAGTCGCGGTCCACGTCGGTGATGACATAGCCGGTGCGCTCGTCCGTCTTCAGGTGCTGGCCCAGAATGTTGAGCCCCGCATCGGACAGGGCGCGGTTCAGTTCGGCGAGCACGCCCGGCTGGTTGCGGTGGATATGCAGCAGGCGGTGCGCGCGCGTCACCTCAGCCAGTTGCACGTTCGGCAGGTTGACGCAGAAGGTGGTGTCGCCCCGGTTCAGATAGCCCAGCAGACGCTCGGCCGCGAACTCGGCGATGGCTTCCTGCGCCTCCTCGGTCGAGCCGCCGATGTGCGGCGTCAGGATGGTCTTGTCCAGACCGACCAGCGGGCTGTCGAACGGGTCGGCGTTGGTGCGCGGCTCCTCGGGGAAGACGTCGACCGCCGCCCCGCCCAGACGGCCGGACTTCAGCGCCTCGGCCATGGCGTCCACGTCGACCACATGGCCGCGCGACAGGTTCAGGAACAGGGCGCCCGGCTTCATCTTCGCGAACTGGTCGGCGCCGATGATGGCGGTGTTATCCTTGCGGCCGTCGACGTGCATCGTCACCACATCCGCCTCGGCCAGCAGGGCGTCCAGCGAGCGCATCCGCCGTGCATTGCCCAGCGCCAGCCGTTCGGACAGGTCGTAGAACAGCACCCTCATGCCCAGGTTCTCGGCCAGCACCGACAGCTGGCTGCCGATGGCGCCGTAGCCGACGATGCCCAACGTCTTGCCGCGCACTTCGCGCGATCCGGTCGCCGACTTGTTCCACTTGCCCTTGTGCATCTCGCGCGACTTGTCCGCCACGTCACGCATCAGGACGATCATCATGCCGATGGCCAGTTCGACCACCGAGCGGGTGTTGGAATAGGGGGCGTTGAACACGGCCACGCCCTTGTCCGCCGCCGCGTCCAGATCGATCTGGTTGGTGCCGATGCAGAAGGCCGCCACGGCCATCAGCCGGTCCGCCGCGTCCAGCACCTTGCGGCTGACGTTGGTCTTGGAGCGGATGCCCAGAACGTGCACGCCCTTGATCGCCTCGATCAGGTCGTCCTCGTCCAGCGCGCCCTTCATCGTCTCGACGGTATAGCCCGCCTCTTCCAGCCGCTCGACGGCGGCGGGGTGGACGTTCTCCAGCAGCAGCATGCGGATGCGGTTGCGCGGATAGGACCAGCGACCGGCCACCCCCTCGGCATACAGCACCTCGTCCAGGGAGGCGGCGACGGCGTCGGCGGCCTCGACCACCTTGGGACGGCTGACGATTTCGGTGAAGGCGTAGAAGCGGTCGGCCGCGCCCTGGAGCTTGACCTCGGCGTCGGTCCAGCCGTCGCCGACCATGATCACGGGGCCTTCAAGATTCAGAGCGCGAATGACTTCCGGCTTGCCGTTCTCGCGCGACAGGGGGTTGGCCGTGTCCGCGCCCGTCACGCGGCCTTCGTCGTCATAGATCAGGTCGTTGGCCAGCACATGATCGGCCGGCACGCCCAGCCGCTCGGCCAGAGGCGCGATCACCTCGCGGAAGCCGCCGGACAGGATGTAGATGCGCTCGGCGTTGCGCTGGAAGAAGTCGACGTTGCGGCGGATGGAGACGGTCGCCTCGTCCAGAATCCGGTCGGTTAGGGCCTCGACGTGTTCGCGGCGCAGGGCCAGCAGTTCCAGGCGCTGTTTCAGCGCCTCGCCGAAGCCGATGCGGCCGTTCATGGCGTCGTCGGTCAGGGCCGCGATCCGGGCCTTGCGCTCGGCGGCGTCAGGCGCGTCCTTGAGCGCGAGGTCGGCCAGAGCCTCCAGCGTCTCGATGCGAACCAGGGTGGAATCGAAGTCGAAGATGAAGACGGGCGAGATCATGCGCGGCCTCTAGCCCCTCTTCGCATCCGCAGCAATAAAAAGGGGCGCCGCAGCACCCCTTTCCGCACGATTTTTCCAGTTAAGCCCGAAAACCGGCTCAGCGGCCGCTGTTTCCAGCGCGACGACGGCTTTCCAGAGCCGCGGCCCCGATGGCGGCGGCGATGGTGGCCACGGCCAGAAGGGCGCCCCCTTCCTTGGCGTGATCGCGAGCGAAGTCTCCGGCGTCCTCGGCGTAGCGGCGCGCCTGCTTGGTGTAGCGGCGCATCGGACGGCGCGATTTCTTCCTGGCCCGGCGATACCATTGGTCGGCCCGATCGCGGGCGTCGGCGCCGAAGCGTCCGGCCCGTTCATGAGCGTAGTCGCCAAGGTCGGCCGCGCGATGGGTCAGGTCGTCCGCCCCATGACGCACGCCGCGCGCAATGTCGTCAAAGCGGTGACGCAAGGCCTCGGCGTCGAACCAGCCGCGCGGGTCGATGCGCGTCTTGATCCGCTCATAGCGGGTCGGGCCGCTGCGCTGGTTCAGCAGGATCGTCGCCAGACCCACGCCCGCCAGGACGGCCACGACGCCCGCCGTGATTCCGGGGTGCTTGCGGACCTCGTCCACGACGTTGAACTCACGATCCATCATGTCAGACCTCTTGTAAGCGGATAGGGAAGGAAGCGGATTTTCAGCTAAGGGAGCGAGCTTCAGCACAAAGAGTTCCCTTGTCCCGGTCAAGCCTGTCGAACCGCGCTCGCTCGTGGCGCGGGCGACACGCCCTCCCCTTACCAAGCGGCCTTCGCCTCCCTATGTTGCGCCGCTTCCGACAGTTTTCAGGATTTCACGCCGTGACCGATCACGCGCCCGACGCCCCCATCGACGCCCCGACGGACGACTTCGCCGCCGCCTTCCAGATCGAAGGCTGGCCGGTGCGCGGCCGTCTGGTCCGCCTGGGCAGGGCGGTCGACAAGATCCTGTCGGCCCACGCCTATCCCGAGCCGGTCGCCGCCCTGCTGGGCGAGGCCTGCGTCCTGGCCGCCATCGTCGGTTCGGCGTTGAAGTTCGACGGCCGCCTGATCGTGCAGGCCCAGGGCGACGGCCCGGTGCGCTATGTCGTCGCCGACTACGGCACGGACGGCCATCTGCGCGGCTTCTGCCGCTTCGACCCGGAAGAAGTGGCCAAGGCGTCGGAAGGCTTCGCCCGTCCGGGCGCCAAGACCCTGCTGGGCGGCGGCGTCTTCATCATGACGGTGGATCGCGGCGCCGATTTCGAACGCACCCAGGGCGTGACCCCCATCGAGGGCGAAAGCCTGTCGCTGTGCGCCGAACACTACTTCTCCCAGTCCGAACAGGTGCCGACCAAGGTCCGCCTGGCCGTCGGCGAGGTCGAAACCGACGCGGGCCGCGCCTGGCGCGCCGGCGGGGCGATGATCCAGGTCATCGCCGGCGACGAGTCGCGCGGCTCGACCGAGGAGGTGTGGGAACGCACCCGCGCCCTGTTCGCCACCCTGGGCGACGACGAGCTGATCGACCCGACCATCAGCGCCGAGACCCTGCTGTATCGCCTATTCCACGAGGACGGCGTGCGGCTGGAAGGCGCCAAGGCCCTCGCCGCTATCTGCCGCTGCTCGAAGGACCGCATCGCCACCGTGCTGCAGTCCTTCCCGGCCGAGGAGCGCGCCGAAATGGTCGAGGACGACGGCAAGATCCGCGTGACGTGCGAATACTGTTCGACCGCCTATGAGATCGACCCGGCCGAGCTGGAGACGACCGAGGCCTGATTCCTCAGATCAGCATGAAGACGGCGTTGCCGTAGTTGTGCAACAGGACCGGCAGCAGCACGCTGTCGGTCTTTTCGCGCAGCCACGCCAGCAACAGGCCCGCCAGCCCCGTCGTCGCCATCGGCGCCCAGTCGAAGGTGAAGCCGCCGTCCTGATAGCCCAGGGCGTGGGTCAGGCCGAACGCCAGCGCGGTCAGCACCGCGCCCCAGCCCATCTGCGCGCCCAGCACGCGGACCGGCCGCCCGAACGCCTCGTTCAACATCAGCAGCAGCACGCCGCGATAGAAGATCTCCTCGTCCAGCCCCGGCATGGTCAGCTGGAAGGCCAGACTGTCGGCGTCGAACCCCTCGCCCGGCATCGCGATCGCCAGGCCGAGAAACAGCAGGACGAGCAAGCCCGACAGGATCAGCGCCCCCTTCAGCCCCTGCCGGTCCTGATGCAGGGTCAGCCCGCTGCGCCGCCATCCGACGATGGGCTGGCTGGCGACGGCCAGGGACAGCAGCACGGCCAGCGTCTTGCCTTCCCAGTTCCAGCGCGAGGGTCCGAAATCCAGCGGAATGTGGCCATAGCCGCGGGTCAGCACGGCGTCATAGACGGCCATCAACAGCAGAGCCGCCGCCAGCCAGCCCCAGCGCACCTTGCCGCGCGACAGCACGGCCGCCGCCCCAGCCGCCAGCGCAACGGCGCCGACCCAGCCCGACATGGCGATTATGGCGTCCGGCATGACTTCCCTCCCCCGATGCGACGTCGTCGTTCAGAGGCGGCCGGAGGGGTCTGCGGATGCAGATGAAGAAAAGTTAAGCTCCGGCTCCCCGCCCCCACACGCCCGAACTTCGCCCCATACAGGCCGTTGCCCGCCTCTACACGCCGTCATCCTCGGGCTTGACCCGAGGATCCAGGGCGACGGCGCGCTCACCCGTTCAACGCCGTGCAGGCGGACGGCTGGATCCTCGGGTCAAGCCCGAGGATGACGGCGAGGGGTGGGACGCCGTGGAGCGTCGTAGAGCGCCGTAGCCCGCGCCGCAGGGGTCATCGGCTCAGTTATTCAGGTCCAGCGAATAGCCTGCCGAGCGCACGGTGCGGATCGGGTTGACCGTGCCTTCGACGTTCAACGCCTTGCGCAGGCGGCCGACGTGGACGTCCACGGTGCGGGCCTCGACATAGACATCCGAGCCCCAGACCGCGTCCAGAAGCTGCTCACGGCTGAACACCCGGCCCGGATGCTTGAGGAAGTGATCCAGCAGGCGGAACTCGGTCGGGCCCAGGTGCACCTCCTTGCCCGCGCGGCTGACGCGGTGGGCGACGCGGTCCATGATGATGTCGGCGTGGTTGACCCGGTCGTCGGCCAGACCTGGACGGATGCGGCGCAGAACGGCGCGGATGCGCGCGGTCAGCTCCGTCATCGAGAAAGGCTTGGTCATGTAGTCATCGGCGCCGGTGTCCAGGCCGCGCACGCGGTCCGTCTCCTCGCCGCGCGCGGTCAGCATGATGATCGGCAGATTGCGCGTCTCGGCCCGACCGCGGATGCGGCGGCAGACCTCGATTCCCGACAGCTTGGGCAGCATCCAGTCCAGCAGGATCAGGTCGGGCGTACGCTCATCAACCTGCAGCATCCCTTCCTCGCCGTCAGAGGCGACGGCCACGTCATAGCCTTCCTTCTCCAGATTATACTGAAGCAGGGTGGCCAGGGCGTCCTCGTCTTCCATCACCAGGATATAGGGTTGCACGTCAGCCTCTCCGGTTCGTCGAAGTCGTCAGCGATGTAGGGGTGTCAGTCGTCCGCCGCGTCGGGGGACGCAGACAGATGGGGGGTCGGCGTCGGCTCTTCGCCGGGACCGGGCACGGCCTTCGGCCGCTCGCCCAGCATTTCCTCGCCGGTGATCTCATAGTGGACCGTCTCGGCGATGTTGGTCGCGTGGTCGCCGATCCGCTCCAGGTTCTTGGCCATGAACAGCAGGTGGGTGCAGGCCGTGATCGTGCGCGGGTCGCCCATCATATAGGTGAGCAGTTCGCGGAACAGGGCGTTGTAGTGCTCGTCCACCTCGTCGTCCGTCTGCCAAACCGACAGGGCGCGCTCGATCTCCGAGGCCGTATAGGCGTCCAGCACGTCGCGCAGCCTGTTCGACACCAGCCGCCCCATCCGCTCGATCGAGCGGGTCAGGGGCTGCATGGGCTCGGCCTCGGCCAGGATCAGCGCCCGCTTGGCGATGTTCTTGGCCAGGTCGCCGGTCCGTTCCAGGTCCGAGGCCAGCTTCATGGCCCCCAGCGTCCGGCGCAGGTCGCTGGCGACCGGCTGGCGCAGGGCGATCAGGCGGATCGCCTTCTTCTCGATGTCGCGATGCAGGGCGTCCAGGCGGTTGTCGCGCTCGACCACCGCCTTGGCCAGGGCCACATCGCGGCGGGCGACGGATTCGATGGCGTCCGCCACCTGGGCCTCGGCCAGGCCGCCCATGCGGACCACCTCGGCCGTCAACTGGTTCAGCTCGTCGCCGTAAGCCTTGACCGTATGCTGGTTCATCGTCGCGTCCTCAGCCGAAGCGGCCGGTGATGTAGTCGAGGGTGCGCCGTTCGCGCGGATTGGTGAAGATCTCTTCGGTGTCGCCGGTCTCGACCAGCTTGCCCATGTGGAAGAAGGCCGTGCGCTGCGACACGCGAGCCGCCTGCGCCATCGAGTGGGTGACGATGACGATGCAGTAGCGCTCGCGCAGTTCGTCGATCAGCTCCTCGATCTTGGCCGTGGCGATCGGGTCCAGCGCCGAGCAGGGCTCGTCCATCAGGATGACTTCCGGCTCGACCGCGATGGCGCGGGCGATGACCAGACGCTGCTGCTGGCCGCCCGACAGGCCGGTGCCCGGCGAGTGCAGACGGTCGGCAACCTCGTCCCACAGACCGGCGCGCTTCAGCGACTTCTGGACGATCTCGTCCATCTCGCCCTTGGTCGAGGCCAGGCCGTGAATCTTGGGCCCATAGGCCACGTTCTCATAGATGGACTTGGGGAAGGGGTTCGGCTTCTGGAACACCATGCCGACCTGGGCGCGCAGCAGCACCGGGTCGATCTTGCGATCGTTGATGTCCTCGCCGTCCATCTCGATCCGGCCCGTCACGCGGGTGCCGGGGATGGTGTCGTTCATGCGGTTCATCGTCCGCAGGAAGGTCGACTTGCCGCAGCCCGACGGGCCGATCAGCGCCGTCACCGTCTTGTCCGGAATCTCCAGCGAGACGTCGAACAGGGCCTGCTTCTCGCCGTAGAAGACGCTGACGTCGCGCGCGGCGATCTTGATCGGACCCAGCGGCGCCGAGGCGTGGGCGCCGACGGCCGGGGCGGTCGACAGGGTGGCGGCCTCGGAGGCGCCGCCGGTCGACGAGCCTTCGGGAGCGCGGAAGATGCGGGACTTCATAGGATTTACCACCGGCGTTCGAAGCGACGGCGCAGCAGGACTGCGGCGGCGTTCATGACGATCATGAAGGCGAGAAGGACAAGGATGGCGGCCGCCGTCCGTTCGTGGAAGGCGCGCTCGGACGCGTTCTCCCAGATGTAGATCAGCGACGGCAGGGCGCCGACGGGCTCATCAATGGCGTGCGGGACGCCCGGCACGAAGCTGATCATGCCGATCAGCAGCAACGGCGCCGTCTCGCCAAGCGCGTGGGCCATGGAGATGATGGCGCCGGTCATCACGCCGGGCATGGCCAGCGGCAGGACGTGGCCGAACACCGTCTGGGTGCGGCTGGCGCCCATGGCCAGGGCCGCCTCGCGGATCGACGGCGGCACCGCCTTCAGCGACGAGCGGGTGGCGATGATGATGGTCGGCAGGGCCATCAGCGCCAGCACCAGACCCCCGACCAGCGGACTGGCGCGCGGCAGGTGCATGAAGTTGATGAACAGCGCCAGACCCAGCAGGCCGTAGACGATGGACGGCACGGCGGCCAGGTTGTTGATGTTGACCTCGATGATCGCCGTGATGCGGTTGCGCGGGGAGTATTCCTCCAGCCACACGGCGGCGCCGACGCCGACCGGGATGGCGATCAGGGCCGTCACCATCAGCATCAGGGCCGAACCGACCACGGCGCCCAGCAGGCCCGCCAGTTCCGGCTGGGTCGAGTCGCCCTTGGTGAACAGGGCCGAGTTGAAGTGGGCGCGCACCGCGCCCGAGGCCTTCATCCGGTCCAGCCAGTCCATCTGCGCATTGGAGACGCGGCGCTGGTCCTCGGGCTGATCGCGGGTGATCTTGCCCTTCAGATACATCTCGGCGTCGTCGGACAGGGGGGCGGCGACCGGCACGGTCTGACCCAGCAGGCTGGGCTGGCGCGCGATCATCTTGGCGGCCTGGAACTTCAGCTCCGAGGACAGCAGGGCCTTCATGGCCGAGGCCTTGGTCCCCTGTTCATCATCCTGGACGCCCAGGCGGCGGATCTGCTGTTCGGCGACGATCTGCTCGAAATTGGCGCCCTGCGGATAGGAACGGTCGATCCGCGCCGGGTCCATATAGACCGGCAGGGTCACGGTGTGGGCGTAGAAGGCGGTGTAACCCTGGGTGATGATGCTGCCGAGCAGGATCACCAGGAAGGCCAGGGCCACGCCGATGGCCGCGCGGCCATACCAGCGGAAGCGGGTCTCGCGCGCATAGCGGGCGCGCAGGCGGGCCTTCAGGCGCTGGGTGCGCGGGCTGACGCCGGTCGAGGGAGAGGCGGCGTCAGTCATACTGTTCCCGATAGGCTTGCACGATGCGCATGGCGACGATGTTGAGCAGCAGGGTGACGACGAACAGCGTCAGGCCCAGGCCGAAGGCGGCCAGGGTCTTGGGGCTGTTGAACTCCTGGTCGCCGGTCAGCAGGGTGACGATCTGGACGGTGACGGTCGTGACCGTCTCCAGCGGGTTCAGGGTCAGCTTGGCGGCCAGGCCGGCCGCCATGGTCACGATCATGGTCTCGCCGATGGCGCGCGACACGGCCAGCAGCAAGGCCCCGGCGACGCCCGGCAGGGCGGCGGGCAGCAGCACCTTCTTGATCGTCTCGGACTTGGTGGCGCCCATGGCGTAGGAGCCGTCGCGCAAGCTCTGCGGCACGGCGTTCAGAATGTCGTCCGACAGGGAGCTGACGAAGGGAATCAGCATAATCCCCATGACCGCGCCCGCAACCAGGGCCATCTGGTTCTGGACCAGGGACAGGTAAATCCCCAGGCCGTTCAGCGGCCCCCCGATCAGCAGGTCGCCGATGCCGTTGAAGAAGACGCGCAGCGCCGGCCCCACCGTCAGGGCGGCGAAGAAGCCGTAGACCACGGTCGGCACGCCGGCCAGGACCTCCAGCGCCGGCTTGACCATGGCGCGGGTCTTCTTGCCCGAATACTCCGACAGATAGACGGCCGAGAACAGGCCGATGGGCGCCGCCACCGCCATGGCGATGGCCATGATCAGGAAGGTACCCGCGAACAGCGGCACGGCCCCGAAGGCGCCCGACGACCCGACCTGGTCGGCGCGGATGGCGATCTGGGGGCTCCACTTGGTTCCGAACAGGAACTCGGTGATCGGCACCATGCTGAAGAAGCGCAAGGAGTCGATGACCAGGGAGAAGATGATGCCGAGCGTGGTCAGCACCGCCACCGCCGAACAGGCGAACAGCACGCCGGTGATCCAGCCCTCGACCTTGTTGCGCGCGCGCAGGTCCGGACGGATGCGGGTGAAGACGAACAGGCCGCCCAGCACGGCGGCGATCAGGGCGGCGACGCCCCCGCCCCAGTTCAGGGTCGAGGCGATGCGGTGGGCGCGGCGGCCCTCGGCCGGCAGTTCCTCGGCGTAGGGGGCGGGCCAGATCTGACGCGCCTCCTGCCCCGCCCCGACCAGGCGGGCGTCGGCGAAGAAGGCCTCGCGGCGGAACGGCTCCAGTTGGGCGACGCTGTCAGGCGCCCCCGCCCGCATCATCTGCTGCTCGATCGAGGTCGAGAAGACCGAGGCGGCGATCAGCATGGCCAGGGCCGGCGCTCCGACCCAGATGAGGGCGTAGAGCCCGTGTTGGCCGGGACGCGAATGCGACTTCGCGCCTCGGCTCCGACGAACGGCCAAGGCCCGCCCGGCCACATAGGCCAGGACGGCGAAGGCGATCAGCAACAGCAGGAAAATCCAGATCATCCGGTCCGATCAGCGCAGGAATCAGCAACGCGCCAGGCTCGGTGCGTTCCGGCCGGGAAACTGCCTGCGATACGTCAGCGGATTAAGACGGCTGGATGACAGTTCTGTTACGACGCCCGTCCGCAATGTCGCAGCCCCATGACGATCGTTCAGAACCCGGAGCTCAGGCGTCCGACGCAGGGGCCAGGGGAAAGCAGGCCGCGAAAATCGCCCCGCAACCCGGCGCGCTGTCCACCGACAGGCCGCCCCGGTGACGGATGATGATGTGACGGACGATGGCGAGCCCCAGGCCCGTGCCCTGCCGCTCGCCGCTCTTCTGGCCCTCGACGCGATAGAAGCGCTCGGTCAGGCGCGGCAGGTGCTCGCGCGCCATACCTGGTCCGTAGTCGCGCACGGTGACGACGGCGTAGCGCTGGCCCGTCTCGCGATCCGGCGTGGCCAGGGACAGACGGTTGCCCTCGGCCATCCGTGCCGCCATGGCCTCGTCCAGGGTGCGGTCGATCTCGATGCCGACCTCGATGGTCCCGCCCGCGCTGGAGTATTTCAGCGCGTTGTCGATCAGGTTCTGCACCACCTGGGCGATCTCGTCCCGGTCGCCCGTCACAGCCGCACCGCCATGCGGCAGCTCCGCATGGATCGTCACCTGCCGCTCGCGCGAGATGACGCTGACCGCATCGACCACATCCGCCGTCGCCCGCGCCAGATTGACCCGGCCCAGGGGCGCGATGTGCTCGTTCAGCTCGATCCGGCTCAGCGACAGCAGATCGGCCACCAGACGCCGCATCCGGTCCGCCTGAACAGCCATGATGTCGAGGAATTTGTCGCGCGCCTTGGGATCGTCCTTGGCGTGGCCCTTCAGCGTCTCGATGAAGCCCGAAAGGGAGGCCAGCGGCGTGCGCAGCTCGTGGCTGGCGTTGGCTAGGAAGTCGACCCGCATCTTCTCCATGCGACGCACGTCCGTCTCGTCGCGCAGGGCCAGCAGGGCCAGCGCCCCGCCGCCCCAGTTCGAATTCTCCCGCGCGGGCAAGGGTCGGACGAAGGCCCGCCAATGCCGCTCCTGAACGCCGCCCCCGACATAGTCGACCTCGGTCCCGACGGCGCCGAACAGGGCTTCGTCCACCGCCTCCAGCACGCGGGGCTCTCGCAGCACCGAGACCAGCAGCCCCCCGCCCGCCCCGTTCAGCTTGAACAGATCGCGCGCCGCCGCATTGGCTAGGGCGATGCGGCGCCCGGCGATGTCGTCCGCCTCCCCGCCGCTGACGATCAGCAGCGGATCGTCCAGCGCCTCGAACACATCGCCCAGCAGGGCGGCGTCAGGCCCCAGATCGACCGCACCCTGATCGAACTCCGTCTCATCGGCGGCCGCGGGCGGATTTCGGTTCACCAGCCAGGTCGCCAGCGCGACCGCAACGGCCCCGGCCGCCAGCCACCCGGCCAGCTCCGGCTTCATCACCGCCAGGACGGCCATCACCAGGATGGCCACGCCGCCGCTGGCGCCGGCCGTCCACAGCCGGGACGAAGCGGTGGGAGCGACGGGGGACGGAGAGTGATCGTAAGGCATTTCGACCGGCGTTATCTCATTGTTCAGCAGCGCGACCTAGTCTGGTCCGTCGACAGCCCGCTGAGTCGGCCGGTTCGACGCCAGGGGATGTGTAGCTTGGTTTCTTCACGGATTTACGGCGGAACAATTCAGGAGGCGGGCGGAGCATCATGATGGGGGGCGTCCTGAGCTGCCTGGTCGAGCGCCACGATTGGCGGATCGCCTCCTTCGCCCTGCTGGCCTGCGTCTTCAGCATCGGCATCGCCCTGCTTCTGTCCGAACGCGCGCGCCACCTGTCGCCGCGAGCGCGCCGAACCTACACCCTGTCGGCGCCGCTGGTGGGCGGACTGGGCGTCTGGATCACCCACTTCATCGCCATGCTGGCCTACGACGCCGGAACGGATATCCGCTACGACCCGCTGCAGACCTTCCTGTCGCTGGTGATCGTCACGGCCGCCTTCTGGGTCGCCATGCAGTTGCACCTAGCCGGGGCGACCGAAGGCCGCCGGCGCCGCCGCTCGGGATTGGCCGCCGCCGCCGTGGTGACGGCCGGTGTCGCGGCCATGCACTTCGTCGGCATGGACGCCATGCGCCTGTCCGGAGCGATCCTGACGTGGAACGCGCCACGCGTAGCCATGGCCGTGACGGGCGCCTTCGTCCTGTTCGGCGCG
Source organism: Brevundimonas olei (assembly GCF_037055245.1). GTDB lineage: Bacteria > Pseudomonadota > Alphaproteobacteria > Caulobacterales > Caulobacteraceae > Brevundimonas > Brevundimonas olei. The sequence goes on along the minus strand of NZ_CP146369.1, from coordinate 1,145,587 downwards.
GTCGCCCTGCTGCCGGAGATGAACAAGCGGCTGAGCCTGGCCGTCGCCACGGCCCTGTCGGCCGGCGCCGTCGCCTGGCTTCACTTCATCGCCATGACCGCCGTCAGCCTGACTCCCGCGCCGGGCGTGCTCCTCGGCCAGGGCGCCGGCGTCGCCGCCGTCACGCTGTGGGTCGCCCTGGGCGTGGCCCTGACCCTGAGCGTGGGCGCCTTCTTCACCGGCATGATCTGGTGGTCGCGTCGCAGCGTCCTGGGTCAGTTGCTGGAGGCGGTCCAGGCCATGCCCGACGGCGTCGGCGTCTATGACGCCGATGACCGCCTGATCCTGTGGAACAGGCAGTACGGCGAAATTCACCCCCACCTCGCCCCGGTGCTGCGCCCTGGCGTCACCTTCCGCGAAATCCTGCAGGTCGGCCTGAAGGCCGGGGTCTATCAGGACGCCGTCGGTCGCGAAGAAGCGTGGATCACGCAGCGACTGGCCAGCCATCGCACGCCCATAGAACCGCGAGAACTGCAGGTGGCCGGCCGCTGGCTGCGCGTCCAGGACCGCCCCACCGTCGGCGGCGGCGCCGTCACCGTCTGTTCAGACATCAGCGACCTGAAACGCAACGCCGACGCCCTGGCCGAGGCGCGCGACGCCGCCAACGCCGCCAACCGCGCCAAGAGCCGCTTCCTGGCCAATATGAGCCACGAGATCCGCACTCCGCTCAACGGCGTCATCGGCGTGGCCCAGGCCCTGGCCCGCACCGAACTGTCTCCGCAGCAGCAGGACATGCTGGAGTTGATCCACTCCTCCAGCCGCACCCTCCAAACCCTGCTCAGCGATATCCTGGATCTGGCGCGCGTCGAGTCCGGGCGGCTGGAGCTGAACGACGAGCCTCTGGACCTGGCGCGCACGGTGGAAGAAGCCGCCCTGCTCTACGCCGCCGCCGCGCGGGACAAGGGGCTGCAGTTCCTGGTCGAGGTCGCTCCCGAGGCTCGGGTCTGGATTCAGAGCGACGTCGTCCGCCTGAAACAGGTGCTGACCAACCTGGTCTCCAATGCGGTGAAGTTCACCGCCTCGGGCTTCGTCAGCCTGACCGTCGACGCAGTCCCGGCCGAAGCGCCCCAGACTCTGCGCTTCGTGGTCCAGGACACCGGCATCGGCTTCGACGCCCAGACGCAGGCCCGGCTGTTCAACCGCTTCGAACAGGCCGACGGCGACATCACCCGCCACTACGGCGGTTCGGGCCTGGGCCTGGCGATCTGCCGCGAACTGGCGGCCATGATGGGCGGCGACCTGGGCTGCGAAAGCGAGCCCGGCGCGGGCGCCGCCTTCATCCTCAGCCTGCCGCTCAGGCCGGCCCAGGCGCCGGCCGCCCCCCTTCGCCCCAGCCGCCCGGCCGTGGCCGCTCCGGTCGAGGCCGATGCCGATGCTGCGCCGCGCCGTCTGCGTATCCTGGCCGCCGACGATCACCCGACCAACCGCCGCGTGGTCGAGCTGATCCTGGACGGGGCGGCCTTCGATCTCATGTCGGTCGAGAACGGCGCCCAGGCGGTCGAGACCTACCGCGCCCAGACCTTCGACCTGGTGTTGATGGATATGCAGATGCCGGTCATGGACGGCCTGACCGCCGTGCGTGAAATCCGTCTACACGAAGCGGTCCTGGGCCTGCCGCGCGTTCCCATCGTCATGCTGACCGCCAACGCCCTGGCCCAGCATCTGGACGAGGCTCTGGCCGCCGGCGCCGACCGCCACATGGCCAAGCCCTTCAGCGTCGAGGATCTTCTGGCCATGGTCGCCGACCTGACCGCGCAAACACCTCAGGCCGCGGAAGCCGCGGCCTGAGGTTTCGTCCTTGTGAAGGCGCCCCGCCTATTCGTAGCCGTGCGCCGCTTCATTGATGACCTGGCTGGGCATGGACGAGAAGTCCACGCTCACCGGCCGGGCGGTCTTGGTCTGGAAGGTCTTGATGACATGCTCCAGGCGACGGCGGGTCTCGCGTTCGGCCTCGCCCGATCCGTCGAGCCCCAGCGGGGCCAGACAGAAGTCGATGATGGCCTGCGGTCGGGTCAAAGGCTCCATGAGTTCATCTCCTGTAATCAGGCTGCGTGGAACTGGGCCGTCTCGGTCGAGTCCTTCAGGGCCGTGGTCGAGGACTGGCCCGAAGAGATGACCGTGGCGACGTCGTCGAAATAGCCGGTGCCGACTTCGCGCTGGTGGCGCGTGGCGGTGTAGCCGGCCGCCTCATTGGCGAACTCGCGCTGTTGCAGCTCCGAATAGGCCGCCATGCCGCGATCGCGATAGCCCGAGGCCAGCTCGAACATGCCGTTGTTCAGGCTGTGGAAGCCCGCCAGCGTCACGAACTGGAACTTGTAGCCCATGGCCCCCAGCTCGCGCTGGAACTTGGCGATGGTGTCCTTGTCCAGCTTGGCTTCCCAGTTGAACGAGGGCGAGCAGTTGTAGGCCATCAGCTTGCCCGGGTGCTCTTTCTGAACGGCCTCGGCGAACTTCTTCGCGTCGTCCAGGTCGGGGTGGGACGTCTCCCACCACAGCAGGTCGGCGTATTTGGCGTAGGACAGGCCGCGCGCGATGCAGTGGTCCAGACCCGTGCCCGGCTTCAGGCGATAGAAGCCCTCCGGCGTGCGGTTCTCGCGGTCGATGAAGGGGTGATCCCGCTCGTCGATGTCCGAGGTGATCAGCTGGGCCGACTCCGCATCCGTGCGCGCCACCGTCAGGGTCGGCGTGCCGCAGACGTCAGCCGCCAGACGCGCCGCGATCAGGTTGCGCTCGTGCGCCTGGGTCGGGATCAGCACCTTGCCGCCCAGGTGGCCGCACTTCTTCTCGCTGGCCAGCTGGTCCTCGAAGTGGACGCCGGCGGCCCCCGCCTCGATGAAGGCCTTCATGATCTCGAAGCTGTTCAGCGGCCCGCCGAAACCGGCCTCGGCGTCGGCGACGATGGGGGCGAACCAGTCGCGCTTGGCGCCGCCCTCGGCGTGCTCGATCTGGTCGGCGCGCTGCAAGGTGCGGTTGATGCGGCGGCACAGCTCCGGCGCGGCGTTGGCCGGATACAGCGACTGGTCCGGGTACATGGCGCCGGCCGTATTGGCGTCGGCCGCGACCTGCCAGCCCGACAGATAGATAGCCTTCAGGCCCGCGCGGACCATCTGCATCGCCTGATTGCCGGTCACGGCGCCCAGGGCGTTGATGTAGGGCTCGGAATGCAGCAGTTCCCACAGGCAATTGGCGCCGCGCTCGGCCAGCGTATGGGTGACCGGCACCGAGCCGCGCAGACGCAGGACGTCCTCAGGCGAGTAAGGGCGCTCGATGCCGTCAAAACGGCCGGCGGGCGAAGGAACCAGATCGGCGAAGGTCGTCATGTTCGTCTCGGTCTCGATAAGGCGCGACCGCAGCCGCTGTCCCGGAAACCTGAACACGTCATCGTCACGATTGACACATCCATAGCCACATCATTCAAGTCAAACAGTCACATCATGACACTTGCTATGAAGTCATGATGTGACATGATCGCGCCATGAACGCCGCCGCTGATCGCAAGCTGTTCCTGGGCGGCCGCCTCAAGCGGCTGCGGCGCGACCTCGACCTGTCGCAGACGGCGATGGCGGCGGACCTGGGCGTCTCGCCCTCCTATCTGAACCATATCGAGCGCAACCAGCGCCCCGTCTCGGCCCAGCTCCTGCTGCGTCTGGCCGAGACCTATGACGTCGACCTTCGCAACCTCGGCCAGTCCGGCGGCCCGGCGTCGGAGGCCGAACTGTCCGAGGTCTTCGCCGATCCCCTGTTTCAGGGTCTGGCCGTGCCGCGCCACGAGATCATGCAACTGGCCGAGGATCAGCCCGCTACCGCCGACGCCGTGCTGCGCCTCTACCGCGCCTTCACCGACCGCCGGGTGCGCGACCGCGCCGAGGTCGAGGCCGGCGGCGGCGCCGCCCCGACCGACAGCCCCTCCGAATGGGTGCGCGAATATGTCCAGGCGCGACACAACCATTTCCCCGACCTCGACGCGCTGGGCGAAGCGCTGCACGACGCCCTGCGCGCCGAAGCCCCCGCCCCCGACGAAGGCTTCGAGGCCCTAGCCCGCGCGCGCCTGTTCGCCCGCCACGGCCTGACGGTCCGCACCCTGCCCGCCGAGGTCATGGTCGAGTGGACCCGTCGCTTCGACCCGCACCGGGGGCGACTGCTATTGTCAGATGCGCTGGGGCCGTCGTCGCGCGCCTTCGCCGTCGCCAACCAGCTGGTTCTGATGGAGCATGGGTCGGAGCTTCAGGCCCTGACCGAGGCGGCGAATGCGCCCGACGCCCCCACGCGCAATCTGCTGAAGGCGTCCCTGACTAACACCCTGGCCGCCGCCGTCCTCATGCCCTACGCCGCCTTCCAGCGCACGGCGGAAGAGACCGGCTATGACCTGGCCCGACTGCAGGCCCGCTTCGGCGTCGGCTTCGAACAGGTCGCGCACCGGCTGACCACCCTGTCGCGGCCGACGGCGCGGGGCGTGCCCTTCTTCCTGATGCGAGTGGATCAGGCGGGTAATGTGTCCAAGCGCTACGCCTCGGGCGCCTTTCCCTTCTCGCGCTTCGGCGGGGCCTGCCCGCGCTGGCGGCTGCACTCGGCCTTCCGCACGCCGGGCCGCATCGTCACCCAGATCATCGAGACGCCCGATGGCGGCCGCTGGTTCACCCTGGCTCGGACCGTCGACCGCCAGGGCCAGGACGCCTTCACCGAAGGTCAGGACCTCGCCATCGGCCTGGGCTGCGAACTGCGCCACGCCCATCGCCTGATCTATGCGCGCGGCCTGGATCTGCAGAAGCCCGAGGTCACGCCCATCGGCCCGGCCTGCCGATTGTGCGAGCGCCACCCCTGCGCCGAGCGCGCCGCTCCGCCGGTCGGGAGAGCGCTGACGGTCGACGACTGGTCCAAGTCGGTCAGCCCGTATCCATTCGCGTAGCTCTTCTTCTCCCCTTGTGGGAGAAGGGAATTAATGAGCCAGCATCACGGCCACGGGCGTCTCGGTCAGCAGGGTCTGCGTCACGCCGCCGAAAATCCATTGTCGCATCCGCGCGTGGCCCCAGGCGCCGGCCACGATCAGCCCCGCCTGCATCTCCTCGGCGCAGTCGATGAGGCGCAGGCCGTGCATACGGTCGTCGTGGACGCGCACGTCCGGTTCGGCCGCCACGCCGTGCCCCGCCAACCAGCGCACGACGTCCTGCGTCCGCAGCCCGGCCCCGTCCGTGTCTTCAGGATGACACATCTCGACCACGCGAACCCCGGCGGCGCGCTTCAGCAGAGGCAGGGCCGCCTGCGCCGCCAGGCGGCTCTCGCGCGTATCGGTCCAGGCCAGCAGCGCCGGCGCATCGACCATCGAACGGATCGGATCGGGCGGCAGGACCACCACTGGCCGCCCCGAGCGCATGGCCAGATCCGCCGGGTGCGGCGCCCGCCAGGCGCTGGCCCCGCCTGCGTCACGCCCGACCAGGACCGCGTCCGCCGCCCGCATGTGCCGCAAGGTCAGCCCCGTGGGATCGCCGATATCCCCGCGCCACTCGCCCGCCACCTGCGCCGTATCGACGGCGGCGACGAACCGTTGCCTGGCGGTCTTCAACATGGCTTCGTTGCGCGCCTGCTGGGCCGCGATCACCTCGCCCAGCAGTATGCCCGCCCCATAGGCGTCGGCCACGGGCGTCTCGGGCGCGCAGCCCGACACTCCGATCAGCCGCGCCCCGTGCGCCTTCGCCAGGGCGCAAGCCTCGGTCAGGCGGGCGGGGTTGTCGACTTCATCATCAACATAGACGATCAGACTGGTCCAGGGCATGGCGCGCCTCCTGCTTGAGACTATGCGCCATCAACGCACAAACCGCCGTTCGGCGCCTTGAGCCGGATCAATTCATCAGGATGACGCTTCCGCCTTCGACCCGATGCGGCACGCCCGTCCGCCGGAACAGACTGGCGATCTCGGCGACGGGATCAGCCGCGCCCTGATCCAGCATCCGCCCGATGTCGGCCGCCAGCGTCGGATCGCCCGACACCCGCGTCAGGGCGTTCAGCCATTCGGCGCGGGTCAGCACCCCGTCCCTGCGGTTGGCGTCCAGCAAGGGCCTCAGGAAGCCGAACCAGTCGCCGCCGTCGCGCCGCTTCTGCGCGCCCTCGGCCGTCATGGCGAAGACGGCGCCGCAGGCGTAATAGGCGCGGTGCTCACCGCGTCCGCCCGCCTCGGCCACGCGGCGCCCCTGACTCAGGATCACGCAGTCGTCGACCTCTTCCTGCAGGGCCTTGCGATCGTCATAGGTCGGGTCCAGCGTCTTCAGCGCCCGCACCGCCATCAGATCGGCTCCGCCCTCGGTGATCCAGGCGTCGCGCGCGAACTCGTAACGCACCGTCTGGCCCAGCCAGAAGTGCGCGCTCTCATGGCCGATGAACCAGCGCGACACCCGCTCCATCTCCGCCGTCGGCCGGGTCACGCCGGTCCCCTCGAACGACATGACGATCAGGCCGGGCAGGACGCTGCCGCCCATGCTGGTCATCCGCTCGGTCGGGCCGTTCCACGACACCATGACGACGGGGTTGTCCCCGCCCGAGCCGGGTCGTCCCAGGCGTTGCAGGTAGAACTCTCCCACGCGCGGGGCGAAGTCGCGGATTTTCTCGCCGATCCACGGCGGCAGATTGGGGTCCATGACGGTGGTCAGCCCCTCGCCGGGCGTCACCCGCGCCTGCCCCAGAAGGACATAGGACCGCTCGCCCGTCGTCGTCAGTTCGGCGTGGCGCTCGCCGTTGAACAGCACCGGTCCGTCCAGGTCGCGCCAGGTCACGCGCGAGGCCCCGCCGTCCAGATCGACTCCGTTCAGGTCCGCCGGCATCGCCTCCGCCGCCTCGGGCGAGCCCAGGGCGAAGACGTCCATCTGCCGCGTCGGCAACGCCACCGCCCCGTCCGAGAAGACCAGCGTCTTGTATTCCGCCTCCAGCTCGACCGCCTGGGGCGTCACGCTGAAGCGAACATGGCGCGGCACGGGACCGCCGTCCGTGCTGCGGATGATGTCGTAGTGGCCGCGTCGCTCCATCACCACGCCGGGCGTCTCGACCGTCCACTGGCGCGGCCGCCACGGCTTGCGCACGTCGGAGATCAGCGCCGAATCCATGAAGGCCCAGACCACGGCGTCGCGGTTGAAGACATAGTCGACCGTCAGCCCCCCGTCCTCACGCGTCACCGTCACCTGCGGCGCCGCCTCGACATTCCAGGGGCCGGGCGCCGGCGTCGCGGCGCAGGCGGTCAGCAGGATGGCGGCTGCAACGGCCGCCGTGGACAGGACTTTCAGACGCACGAAGAGCAGTCTCCCACAGTGAACGGCGCAGCTTAAGAGGGCCGAACCCGGCCCGTCACCTTACGGTTTGCTCAGCTTTACGCCCGTTCGAGGGCGCGGCCCGCCGCCGCGAGCGCCTCGGCCATCACGGCCTTCAGCCGGTCCGGTCCCAGGATGGTCGCCTGCTCGCCCCAGGTGAACAGGTGCCAGGCCAGTTCGCGCATCCCCGAGGCGCGGAACCGCACCACGACCGAGCCGTCGGCCTGATCCTCGATCGTCTGGGTGGGATGCCAGCGCCAGCCGCGCGCCTCGTCCGCGCCTTCGGGCGCAATGCGCAGGGCGACCTCTTCGATCTCGTCCTGATAGATGCCGAAGGACTGGCTGGCGAAGGCCCCCAGGTCAAAGTCTTCAGGCGGGCGCGCCGTGCCTTCGCCCGCCTCGACCGCGCTCATCCGGTCCAGACGGAAGGTCTGTATGCGCCCGCTCTCGCGGTCGGCAGCCACCAGATAGTTGGCCCGGCCGAACATCAGGCCGCACGGCGTCATGGTGCGAGTGCGAGCCTCGGCGCCGGGCCGGGCGTAGATGAAGTTCAGCGGCCGCTCCGCCAGCACCGCCCCACGGATTTCGGCCAGCACCGTCTCGTCCGCGCTGGGGCGCGGCCCGGCCTGGACGGCGATGGTCTCGGCCCGGACCAAGGCCTCAAGATCCGGCGCCATGCGGTTCAGGGTGGTCGAGCGCATCGCTGCCTTCACCTTGCGCTCAAGGCTTTCCAACGCCGCCGCCCGCGCCGGTTCGCCCGCCGCGCGGTGTCCGGCCGCCGCCTTGGTCAGCTCCAGCATCTCGGTCGCCGTGGGGGCCTGCTCGAAGGCCGACAGCCCGCCCCGGATGCGCCAGCGCTTGGTCGGCGGGTCGGACACCTCCTCGACCTGCGGAAACAGCATCAGCACGGCGTCGCGCATCCGCTCGGCCGTGCGGCGGCCGACGTTCAGCTGAGCGGCCATCTCGTTCAGCGTCAGCCCCTCGGCGCTGGCCGCCATGCCCCGCGCCAGATCGATGACCATGGCCGCCTTGTCGTGCCGCAAGATGTCTTCTCCACAGATATACGTCCGAAACTGGCGTAATGCTGTCTCATATTCATCCTGTCAGCAAGAGGCGACGCCTTTCGCATCAGGAGTTTCACCATGGCCTTCGTCCGCACCCCCACCGTCCAGAAGCCCGCCCGCAAGACCTTCGCCGATCGCTACATGATCGTGCCGTGCGAAACCGAGAGCGACCTGGCCGTCATCTGGGACCGTCAGGAGGAGCAGGTGGTGGACGTCATCAGCGCATCGACCAGCCGCTACACCAACGAGGACGCCCTGTGGGACGAGTTCCACACCCCGCCGTTCAACGCCCGCTCGGACTGGCGCGCGGCGGCCTGAGGCCAGGGCTGAGCAGGAGGGCGGATCAGGGAACCCTCCCCCGCGCAGCCGCGTTGGCCCAGCGTGGCCGTACGCCGCCACGCCGAAGGGGAGCTGCAAACATGTCCTCGTCCAACACCGCCGCGCCTTCGCTGGAAGGCCTCGTGAAATCCGCCCTGCATCGATCCTGGTGGCTGCTGCTGTTGCGCGGGATCGCCGCCGTGGCCTTCGGCGTCCTGACCTTCATCTGGCCGCAGATCAGCCTTGTGTCCCTGATCCTGGTCTATGGGATTTACGCCCTGGCCGACGGGGTTCTGGCCCTGATCGCGGCGATCCGGGGCGGCGGCTTCGCGCCGCGCTGGTGGTTGGCGCTGGGCGGCGTGGTCAGCATCCTGGCCGCCGGAGTCGCCTTCGCCTGGCCGGGACTGACGGCCCTGGTCCTGGTCTATCTGATCGGCTTCTGGTCGATCCTGCGCGGCGTGCTCGAAATCGTCGGCGCCATTCGCCTGCGCAACGAGATCGCCAATGAGTGGAGCCTGGGCGCCGCCGGCGCCCTGTCCGTGATCTTCGGCCTGATCCTGGTCTTCATGCCGGGGGCGGGCGCCCTGGGCCTGCTGTGGCTGATCGCGGCGTGGGCCGTGTTGTTCGGCCTGCTGCTGATCTGGGTCGCCTTCAAGGTCAGGACGCTGGCGAAGGCGTAAAGCTGGCGTTGCGCGCCGCGACCCGAGCGCGGATCTCGGCGCGCATCCGCTCCAGTTCCGCCGCATCGATCAGGCGGCCGCGCAACACCACCGCCTCGGCGTCGCGCGTGGCGCTGACGTCCTTCAGGGGATCGGCCTCCAGCACCAGCAGGTCAGCCGACTTGCCCGCCGCCACGGCGCCGTAACGTTCGCCCTGGTTCAGGAAGCGCGGCCCGTCCACGACCGACCCCATCAGCGCTTCACGCGGCGTCAGGCCCAGCTTCACATAGAGCTCCAACTCATCGTGCAGCGAGAAGCCCGGATAGTTGAACGAGTTGAGGAAGCCCGCGTCCGTCCCGGTCAGAATGGTCACGCCCGCATCGCGCAGCATAGGCAGGGTGCGCGCGGTGACGTCCTTGACGAAATGACGGTCCTCGACCTGCTGCGGCGTGGCCTGAGCCGCGCGCTGGATACGCCAGTCATAGGTCGCCCGGATGCCCGGACCGACATAGGCCAGGCCCTCGTCATGCGAATGGTCGTCCAGATCCAGGTTCGCAAGAGTGGTCGAACCGTAGAGCGTCGGCGACACCGCCGTGCCCAGCTCCGCCAGCCGCGCATAGACCCGGTGCGCCGTCTCCACGTCGAAGGTGTCGGCGTAACGGCGCATGGTCTGGGCGTAGGTGTATTTGCCCGCCAGATAGTCGGCGGCGATGGCGGCCTCGTCACGCGAACCGGCCTTCATGGCGTAGTCGAGGTGCTCGATCGACGACAGGCCCGCCTCGGCGGCCTCCAGCACCGTGATGCTGGCGGGGATGTGGGCCGAAGTCTTCATGCCCCGCTTCTTCGCCTCACGCACGGCGTAGAGGAAAAGCTCCGGCTTCAGGGTGTTGTCGGTGATCTTGACGAAGTCGACGCGCAGGGCCTGCAGCCGGTCCAGGGCAGCGTCCACGTCCGCCTCGCTGCCCGTCTCGATCACGCCCTTCCAGACGGGGGCGATGCCCTCGATCTTGGGGCCGGAGGTGAAGATGCGCGGCGCATCGGCGGTCGGCGGCGACGCGCGCCAGTCCAGCACCTGCTGCGCCAGATCGCCCGCCGCGTCGCGCACGGCGACGACGCCGTTGATCACGAACAGCGGCATCAGCTCGGCGTTCTCCTCGATCAGGGCTTCGCCGCCGCCGAAGTGGACGTGCATGTCCCACAGGCCCGGCATGACGTAGCGGTCTCCCAGATCCTGGGTGCGCGCGGCCTGATAGCGGCCCGCCTCGCCCTCCGGGCCTACAGCCACGATGTCGCCGCCGCGCACGGCCACCAGTTGATCCGGCGTCGTCGTCCCCTTCTCGACGTCGACCACCGTGGCCGAGGTCAGCAGCAGGTCGACCGGCTGGACGGGCGTCTGGGCGGCGGCCAGCGGCGCCAGGGCGCAGGCGGACAGCAGGGCGGAGGCGGCGATCAGGAAGGTGCGCATGAATCCGCTATAGTCTCTTCGCCGCCGTCAGCAAGCCTATCAGGAATAGCGGCGTTTCGTGTCCCGCCGACGGGAAAGCCTCATCCGTGGCGGCTCTGCTCCGTCCCGATCCGTCCCGCCAGACACCACCCGCCGACCGCCCGCGTTCGCAGCCAGCCGCCCGGCGAGATGGTGACCCACAGGCCCGATCCGGCCGCCAGGGTTTCGCGTCGCACGCCCGTCTCAGTGGCCAGTTCGACCTCCAGCGGCGCGCCCATATAGGCGGTCCACAGCTCCTCGACCTCAATCGCGCGCCAGTCGGACGGCGCATCGGGGGTCAGCAGGCGATAGGCCCCGACCGTCTCGCCCGGCTCGCTCGTCCCGGCGCCCATGAGACGACCCCAGCCGCCGTCGCCCAGAGGCCGCAACCCCAGGCTCTCGACAACCTCCTCGAGCGTGAAATCCGCGCCTTCCATCCGGCCGCTAGTGGGCTGCTTCGCCCTCGGCGTCCATGTGCGGGCCGCGCTGCTGCGGCGGGACGAGGCGCCAGCGTCCGCCCTCGAACATCACTTCGTCTCCGCCACGCCAGGGCACGCGGCTCAGCGGCCCGCCGGTCAAGCCGTATCCGACCACGGCGTAGCGCACGCCGGGCTTCAGCGGCGCAGCCTCCACCGTCGTCTCGAACCCCTCGGGCGTCTCGCCGTAGACCACCTGCCTCAGGCCCCGGCAGTCGCGACCGCGCGCCTCGATCGACCAGACCGGACGCATCATTGCGTCCGACCGCTCATGCACGGCCAGGCCGCCCAGACAGGCCTTCTCGGGCCTTGCGGGATCGACGCCGAAGGTCGCGATCGGCTGCTCCAGGTCGCCGCTGATGTTCACCGGAATCATCGCCGAACAGGCGGCCAGGGCGGCGGCGACCGCCGCCAGCGCCGCCCCGACGCGCAGAACCGCGCCGTGCTTCACCGCCTCCCCCTCAGCACCCGCCGTAGGGGACGTAGCCGACCTCGATCTCGTCGATGCGGACGGTCTTCAGTTCGCGGATCGCCAGCTGGTCGAAGTCGGCGCTGCAGTTGAAGGTCGTGTCGATGACGTAGTCCTCGCCCTTGGCCGCCTTGATGGCGTCGCGGATGCGGAAGGAGGCGTCGATGGTGGCGTCGCTGACCATCACGGCCGAGGCGCGGATACCTGGGAAGGCGCGCGGGCCGGCGCTCTCCAGATGGACCCAGGGATCGGCCGCATTGCCGCACAGGGTAAGGCAGTCGGCCTTGAAATCGACGTTGCCGCGCGCCGCCGCGAACTCGCCCATCGTCAGGTCGATCTTCTGCGGCAGGTCATAGTCCTTCAGCGCCGCCAGGGCCTGGGTCGAACAGGCCGGCGTCATCGGCACGGCGTAGCCGACGACCTCGCCGCCGTCAGCGCTGACGCGGACCGTGCAGTCGCCGATCTCATAGGTGCGTTCCTTGTCCTGAACCGTGCGGGCCGGGCCCAGCTTGGATTCCAGATAGGCGACCTGCACCCCCATCATCTGGTCGATCGTCGGCGCGCCGCCCGCCACAGGCGCGGCCTCGGGCGCCGCCTGGGGCGCCTCAGCCGGAGCGGCATCGGCCTTTTCAGCCGTCTTGTCCGCCTGGCCGCAGGCCGACAGTCCCGCAAGGGCGCCCAGCAGGACGACCGTTTTCAGTCCTTGGAATGCAGTCATCATCTCTCCACGGCTCAGGTTGAGCGTCGCAACCAACGCACCACGGCGCGATGGGTTCTCGTGCGCGAACTCAAAGGGCCTTCACGATCCCCTCAACCATCTTCTTGGCGTCGGCGAACAGCATCATGGTGTTGTCGCGGAAGAAGAGCTCGTTCTCGACCCCGGCGTAACCGCTGCCCATCGACCGCTTGATGAACAGGACGGTGCCGGCCTTCTCCACGTCCAGAACCGGCATGCCGTAGATAGGCGACTGCGGATCGGTCTTGGCGGCCGGATTGGTCACGTCGTTGGCGCCGATGACGAAGGCCACGTCGGCCGAGGCGAATTCGCTGTTGATGTCCTCCAGCTCGAACACCTCGTCATAGGGGACGTTGGCCTCGGCCAGCAGGACGTTCATGTGCCCCGGCATCCGGCCCGCGACGGGGTGGATGGCGTATTTCACCTCGACGCCCTCTTCTTTCAGCTTGTCCGCCATTTCGCGAAGGGCGTGCTGAGCCTGGGCCACCGCCATGCCGTAGCCGGGCACGATGATGACCTTGGAGGCGTTCTTCATGATGAAGGCGGCGTCCTCGGCCGAGCCCTGCTTGACCGGTCGCGTCTCGACCGCCCCGCCGCCCGCCGCCGCGCCCGCCTCGGCGCCGAAGCCGCCCAGGATGACGCTGATGAAGCTGCGATTCATGCCCTTGCACATGATGTAGCTGAGGATGGCCCCCGACGACCCGACCAGGGCGCCGGTGATGATCAGGGCGATGTTCTCCAGCGTGAAGCCCAGGGCCGCCGCCGCCCAGCCGGAATAGGAGTTCAGCATGGACACCACCACCGGCATGTCCGCCCCGCCGATGGGGATGATCAGGGTCGCGCCCAGGATCAGGGCGATGGCGAACACGCCCCAGAAGGCCCAGACCGCCGTCCCGCCCGTCCCGATCAGGACGCCGATCAGGAAGACCAGGGCCAGAGCCAGGCCGATGTTGATTAGGTGCCGCGCGGGCAAAAGGATCGGCGCCCCGCTCATTCGCCCGTCCAGCTTGGCGAAGGCGATGACCGAACCTGTGAAGGTGATGGCCCCGATGGCGACGCCCAGGCTCAGTTCGACGATGGACAGGGTCTTTATCCCGCCCGTCGCCGTCATGATGCCGAAGGCGTCGGGCGCATAGACCGCCCCCACCGCCACCAGACAGGCGGCCAGCCCGACCAGGGAGTGGAACGCCGCAACCAGTTGCGGCATGGCCGTCATCGGCACGCGGTTGGCGATCACCGCGCCCGCGCCGCCGCCGACCACGACCCCGCCCGCAATCAGGGCCAGGGTCAGGGGGTCCAGCGCCCCGCTGGTCCCCAGCGTCAGCAAGGTGACGCCGACGGCCAGGGCCATGCCGACCATGCCCAGCGTATTGCCCCTGCGGCTGGTCTCGGGACTGGACAGTCCCCTGAGCGAGAGGATGAACAGAACCCCCGCCGCCAGATAGGCCAGCGCCGCGATCGATGCGTTCATCCCCTCCCCCCTCTTTTCAGTCTCAGATCAGAATACGTTCACGACGGCGGGCGCCTCGCCGTTGGCGCCGGACGCCGTGGCCACGCCGTTCTTGACCACGGCCAGCCCGACCGCGCCGTCGCCCCCGGTCTTGGTCACCTTGCAACGCGCGTTGTCGCCCGGCAGGCGGCCCGCCATTCGACCGGCGCCCGTGTGGCTGATGCGGTTCATGTGCACGCCGCGAATGGTCACCGGCCGGAACCCGCATTCCAGCGCCCAGCTGGCGCCCTGCGGCGCGACCACCGACCAGTGCAGGCCGCTATAGGGGTCCTGGCCCACCTCGCGGGCGGACTGGGCCGAGGCGGCGCCCGCGACGACGGCGGCGGCCGACAGGGCCAGGACGGAAATCAGGGAAGCTTTCATCACGCGATACTCTTCGGGGTTAGCGTTTGACGGATTGGGTACGCGACAGACGCCACAGCGCCGCCGCGATGAACAGCGGCCCGAGCAGGATCATCGCCCAGTCGAAGACCGTCATCTCCCGATCCTGAATGATGACCCGGGTCAGGATCGCGGCGAAAACCAGCACGATGCCGCAATCCTGGAAACGCAGCCGGTCGATCGGGTCGCGAACCCGCACCCAGCTCCACACCCACAGCGCCACGCCCAGAACGGTGACGCCCCAGGACAGGTAGAAGGCCAGCGATACGGGAGACAGGATCACGAGGCCTTGGGCCTTTCCTTCTTCTTGTACATGGCCAGCATCCGTCGCGTGACCATGAAGCCGCCGAAGATGTTGACGCTGGCCAAGGTAACGGCGGCCACGCCCGCGCCCTTGGCGATCCAGGCGTTCGGCCCGCCCGCCTGGGCGCTCAGCGCCGCCGCCGCGATCAGGCCGCCGACGATGATGACGCTGGAAATGGCGTTGGTGACGGCCATCAGCGGCGTGTGCAGCGCCGGCGTCACGCTCCAGACAACATAGTAGCCGACGAAGATCGACAGGACGAAGATCGCCAGGCGAAAGACGGTGGGATCGACGTGTTCCATCAGCCTCTCACTCCTTCATGCACCACGGCGCCGCCGTGGGTGACGACGGCGGCCTTGAGGATCTCCTCCTCCAGGTCGACCGACAGGGCGTCGTCCTTGATCATCAACCCCAGGAAGGCGACCAGGTTGCGGGCGTAGAGGGCGCTGGCGTCCGCGGCGATGCGGCCGGGCATGTTGCTCCAGCCGACGATCTTCACCCCATTGGCCGTGGTCACGACCTCGTTCGGCTTGGAGCCCTCGACATTGCCGCCCGCCTCGACCGCCAGGTCGACGATGACCGAGCCCGGCTTCATCGAGGCGACGTGCGCCGCCGTCACCAGCTTGGGCGCCGGGCGGCCGGGGATCAGGGCTGTGGTGATGACCACGTCCTGCTTGATGATGTGGGCGGCGGTCAGATCGGCCTGCTTGGCCTGATATTCGGCCGACATGGCCTTGGCGTAGCCCCCCGCCGTCTCTGCGGCCTTGAACTCCTCGTCCTCGACGGCGACGAATTTGGCGCCCAGGCTCTCGACCTGCTCCTTGGCGGCGGGGCGCACGTCGGTGGCCGTGACGACCGCCCCCAGACGCCGCGCGGTGGCGATGGCCTGAAGCCCCGCGACGCCCGCGCCCATGACGAAGACCTTGGCGGCGGCCACCGTACCGGCGGCCGTCATCATCATGGGGAAGCCCTTGCCATAGGCGTAGGCCGCCTCGATCACCGCCCGATATCCGGCCAGGTTGGCCTGGGACGACAGGGCGTCCATCACCTGGGCGCGGGTGATGCGCGGCACGAATTCCATGGCGAAGGCGGTGGCGTTCGCGCCCCTCAACGCCTCGACCGTGGCCTTGTCGCGCCAGGCGTCCAGCAGGCCGACGACGACCGCGCCGGGCTTCAGGGCGCTGATTTCCGACGCCGTCGGGCCGCGCACCTTCAGAAGGACGTCCGCACCGGCCAGCGCCGCCGACAGGTCAGGCTTCACGCTGGCCCCCGCCTCGGCGTAGTCGGCGTCCGGCAGGGAGGAGCCCAGGCCCGTCCCGGCCTCGACGCTCACCGTCGCCCCGAGGGCGACCAGCTTCTTCACCGTTTCGGGCGTTACAGCGCAACGCGTCTCGCCTTCACGGCGTTCACGGGTGACGGCGATGGCGACAGCCAAGCGAATCCCTCCCACTCCCCAGGGTCGAACCGACGTTAGGCCGAAGCCGGAGCAGGCGTCAAAGCCAAGTCGTCTCGATAAGGCGATTTTTTCGCGACCTTCGCCGCTTCACCGCCCGCCGTCGCAAGGTTCTTGCTCACTTCGCCGCAATCCGCGCAAGCAAAAGGCCCGCCGAACCTACCGACGGGCCTCGTGCAAACCGATCTGGGAAAAAGGCGCTCCCTAGGCCGAAACCTTGTTCTTCAGAACAAAGAAGCCGACCACCGCCATCACGGCGGAGCTGATGAAGGCGGGAACGAAGCCCGCGCCCACGCCGAACCACACCGTCAGGAACAGGATCAGCACGGCCATGGCCAGCGACAGCCACTTGGTCAGGCCCATGAACAAGCTCCAGGTCCAGGCCTGTTCCGAGATGTTCATTTCCCCGTGGACGTGGGGGGCGGTCGCTTCAGCGTGCTGGTCGGCCATGGGGTCTTCCAAAAAAGAGTCGGGATTTCGACGGCTCTTATAGCGAGGCCTGCGCGCGGCTCAAGCCCGTCGCGGCCACAAGCGCCTCAGTCCAGGCTTTCCAGAACCGAGCGGGCGAAGGCGGCGACGTCGAACGGCTTGCCCGCAGGGTCTTCGCCGCGCCGCACGATGACCACCTGGCGGCTGGGCACGATCACCACATACTGCCCGCGATTGCCGAAGGCGGCGAAGGTATCCGCCGGCACGCCCTCGGATCGGTTCAGCAGCCAGAAGGTCGCGCCATAGCCGAAGTCGCCCGTCGGCGGCTGAGGCCCGGCAGGAGCCGTGACGTAGTCGCGCCAGCCCTGCGGCAGGAGGCGCTCGCCCTCCCACACCCCGTCCTGCAGATACAGTTGGCCGAAGCGGGCCAGATCGCGCGCCGTCGTCCAGACCTGGCTCGACAGGATGTAGTTGCCGCGCCAGTCGGTCTCGGCCCAAGTATGCGTCATGCCCAGGGCGTCGAACAGTTCGGCGGGCGGATGGGCCTCGAACGTCGACGCCGCCGCCATGACCGCCAGCAGGGTGTCGTTGTTGGCGTAGCGATAGACCGTCCCGACCGGCGCCAGCAGCGGCCAGCCCGGCGCCTGCTCGTCCGCCGCCGTGCCGCCGAAATAGAGGGCGTCGGTGCGATTGCCCGCCGTGTCGCTGGTCAGGCCGGACGACATCCGCATCAGGGCGTCGACCGTAATGGCCGCGCGCGGATCGCCGGGGCGGTTCCAATTGGCGATGGCGGCGGGGGCCTTCACATCCAGTTCGCCGCGCTGGACCGCCGCGCCGATGACGGTTCCGGCCAGGCTCTTGGCCACAGACCATGTGCGCTGGGGCGTGTTCGGCCCGAAGTCGGGGGCATAGCGTTCCGCCACCCGCTTGCCGCCCTGCATCACCACCACGCCGGTGGTGTTGGTTCCTGCGCCGAAGCCCTGATCGAAGGCGCGCGCGACGGCGGCCTCCAGCGCCCGGGCGTTCCCCTTGGGCCGTGCGGTCGGCATGTCCGGCGCCGAGGCCCGGCGCGCCAGCGATGCGCGTTCAGGCGCGCTGTCCCGCACATAGCCCATCGGCTCGATGACGCAGCCGCGTCCGTCGGTCCAGGTCGCGACACGCGGCGGGGCGGCCTGATCCCAGGCGACGGTGACGAGGTCTCCCGCCATCTCGACCTTCATAGCGCCGACCAGCGACTGAAGTTCAGGATAGATGCCGACCAGTTCGTTCGCCTCGACGCTGGCGACCGTCCGCTCGGCCCCCGCCGCGCGCGCCGTATGCAGGGCGCTGCACACCGTCAGCGCCTTGTAGCCCGCCGCGAGGGCGCGGTGGTTGGCCGAGGCCTCGGTCTGGGCGAGAACCGTCGTCGGCAGCGCGAGAACGGCGGCGAGAACAAGAACACGGGACGCGATTTTCATGCGGCCACGCTTCACCGCCGCACGCGCCCCTGTCAACGCATAGTCGTCAGCCCAGCGCCTCGAACCGGTCGATCAGACCTTCCAGCCGCTTGGTCCCGATGGTCCAGAAGACCGGGTCGCGCGGGTTCAGGCCGAACGGCTTCAGCGCCTCGACATAGGTCCGCGCCCCGCCGCCCGACAGCAGGTCGCGATACAGGGGCGTAAAGCCCGCCGGATCCTTGGCCCGCGTCTCCATCAGCGCCGCGACCAGCAGATCGCCGAACGCATAGGCGTAGACATAGAAGGGCGCATGGACGAAGTGGCCGACATAGGCCCACCAGTCTTCATAGCCGCTCAGATCGACGGACGGGCCGAGGCTGGCGCCCAACTCCTCCATCCAGATTTGGCGGATGCGCTCGACCGGAACCTCGCCCGCCGCCCGCTCGTCATGGAAGCGCGTCTCGAAGCGGTGGAAGGCGATCTGGCGCACCACCGTGTTCAACCCGTCCTCGATGCGGCCCGCCAGCAGGGCGCGCTGTTCGTCCGGCGTCACCTCGGCCAGCAGGCGGTCGAAGGTCAGCCCCTCGGCGAAGATCGACGCCGTCTCGGCCAGCGTCAGCGGCGTATCGGCCAGCAGCGACCCCTGCCCCGCCGCCAGCGTCTGGTGCACGCCGTGGCCCAGTTCGTGGGCCAGCGTCAGCACATCGCGCCGCTCGCCCATCCAGTTCAGGAAGACATAGGGGTGCCGATCCGCCGTCACCGGGTGGGCGTAGGCGCCCGACTGCTTGCCCGCCCGCGCCCTCGCGTCGATCCACGGCCGGTCGAAGAACCAGCCCGCCCGCTCGGCGAAATCCCCGCCCAGATCGGCGAAACTGGACAGCACCACTTCACGCCCGCCCGCCCAGTCATAGGCGCGCGACGCCGCCGCCTCGATCGGGGCGTTGCGGTCCCAGTGGGCTAGCCGGTCCTTGCCCATCGCCCTGGCCTTCAGCGCATAATAGCGATGCGCCAGGCGCGGATAGGCCTGGGCCACCGCCTCGGCCATGGCGTCCACGCTCTCGCCGTCGACCTCATTGCCCAGATGACGGCTGTCGGCGGGACGTTTGAAGCCGCGCTTGCGGTCCTCCAGCGCCTTCTCGGCGGCGACGGTGTTCAGCACCATGGCCATGGTCCGGGCGATGCCGGAAAACGCCGTCGACAGGCCCTCGCCCGCCGCCTGACGCTTGGCGCCGTCCGCGTCGCTGAGACGGTTCAGCCCCTCGGCCAGGGTCAGTTCCTCATCCCCTACGGGTGCGCGCAGCACGGCCAGGGTCTCGTCGAACAGTCGCGGCCACTGGGCCTGGATCGGTCCGCGCTCGGCGATGAAGGTCTCAAGCTCGGCCGACAGCTCATGCGGCTTCATCGCCCGCACCCGGCGCAGCCACGGCGCCCAGCGCGCGGCGGGCGCATGGGCCGCCAGCGCCGCCTCCACCGCCGTCTCGTCCAGCGCATTGATCTCCAGCGTCAGCCAGACGGTCGGGGTGGCGATGACCGTCAGCTTCTCGCGCACATCGGCCTCGAACCCTTGCGCCGCGGCGTCCTCGCGGTTGGTCGAGGCGGCCAGGAAGGCGTAGGCGCCCAAGGCCCCCATCACATCCGCCGCCTGCTCATAAAGCCCGATCGCCTCATCCAGCGCCCGGCCCAGTTCGGCCCCCGACAGCGCGGCCAGCCGCCCCTGAAACCCGTTCATCCGCTCCACCAGCCCCCTGGCCCGCTCCAGGTCGGCGGCGATGCGCGGATCTTCGCGCGAAGCGTAGAGGTCGGACAGGTCCCACAGCGGGGCGTCGGCGAATTCGGTCGGTTTGACGGGGGCGTTCATGCCCTTGGTTGTGGGGAGGCCAGCCGCGCGATGCAACGTCTCGCCGCCCTCCACGTCTTCGCAGGCCGGTTTTTCTTCTGGACGGCAGGTGCGGGACTGGGGATTGTTACCGGTGTCATTTATTCATCGTCACGGGGAGGCGCGCGAAATGGCGGATGCGATCAATAGACGGGGGCTGTTCGGAGGACTGGCCGCCGGCGCGGCTGCGGCCAGTCTGCCCGCATCGACCCTGGCCGCCGGCCAGGCCCGTGATCAACTGGCGCCCTTCGGCCAGGAATGGTCGGGCCAGAACTGGAGCCGCGGTCTTGAAGGCCAGCGTCGCGCGGACCTGGACGACGGCCGCTTCCTCAATCCCATCATGGCGGGCGACCGGCCCGACCCGACGATCCTGAAGGACGGCGACGTCTACTACATGACGTTCTCCTCGTTCGAATCCGTTCCCGGCCTGGTGATCTGGCGCTCGACAGATCTGGTGAACTGGACCCCGGTCACGGCGGCGTTGAAACGCTACATCGGCTCGGTCTGGGCGCCCGAACTGTGCCGCCACGAGGGCCGCTACTATCTCTATGTCCCGGCGCGCACCGAGGAATATCGCTCCAACTATGTGCTGTGGGCCGATGATATCGCCGGTCCGTGGAGCGAACCGATCGACCTTCATCTGCCGGACCACATCGACCCCGGCCACATCGTCGGCGAGGACGGCGAGCGCTATCTGTTCCTGAACAACGGCGACATGGTCCCCCTGGCCCCCGACGGCCTGTCGACAGCGGGACCGGTCCGGCACGTCTATGACCCCTGGCGCTATCCCGACGACTGGACGGCCGAGAGCTTCTCGCCCGAAGGGCCCAAGCTGATCCGGCGCGGCGACTGGTTCTACATGATCACCGCCGTGGGCGGCACGGCGGGGCCGCCCACCGGCCATATGGTCATCGCGGCGCGGTCGCGCTCGGTTCACGGCCCATGGGAGGATCACCCCGGCAATCCGCTGGTCCGCACCGCCTCAGCGGCTGAAAAATGGTGGTCGCGCGGCCACGCCACCCTGGTCGAAGGCCCGCAAGGCGGCTGGTGGATGGTCTATCACGGCTATGAGAACGCCTTCTGGACCTTGGGCCGCCAGACCCTGCTGGATCCGGTCGAATGGAGCGAGGACGGCTGGTTCCACGCCAGGGGCGGCGACCTGTCCGCGCCCCTGCCCCTGCCCGCCCCCCGCGCGCCCGGCGTCGCGCGCCCGCCGCACGGCATGGCGTTGTCGGACGACTTCTCACAGGACCGCTTCGGTCTTCAGTGGAGCTTCTACGCCGCCGAACCGAACGAGGCCGACCGGTTCCAGCGGCGCGACGGGGTTCTGCACCTGCGCGCCAAGGGCCGATCGCCCCGCGACTGCTCGCCCCTGACCTTCCCCCAGGGCGAACAGGCCTATCGCATCGAATGCGAGATAGAGATCGATCCGGGCTGCACGGCCGGTCTGGTCGTCTTCTATGATCACGCCCTCTACGCCGGTCTGGGCTTCGACCCCGACCGCTTCGTCACCCACCAGTATGGACTGGAGCGCGGTCGCCCCGCCAATCCCCACGGACGACGGATGCACCTGCGCCTGACCAACGACCGGCACATCATCACCTTCCACCACAGCCCCGACGGTCGGACATGGACGAAGTTCGACCGCCAGATGGAGGTCTCGGGCTACCATCACAATGTGCGCGGCGGCTTCATGATGCTTCGGCCCGGCCTCTACGCCGCGGGCCAGGGCGAAGCGCGGTTCCGCAACTTCCGTTTCCAGGCGCTGTAACGGCAGGCTTTCCATCGGGGCCGATCCGTCGTCAGATGCCGGCGAAGCTCAGGAAGGCGCATGACCTTGAACGGCCCCGATCATTTCGCCCCCACCGGCCGCGCCTCGCTCGAGGGCACGCGCGGGCTCGCAGCCGTCCGTATCGGGATCGGCCTGATCCAGGGGCTGATCCTTTATCTCCTGTATCGCTCGGCGTCGAACAACGCGGCCCTGACCTGGCCTGCCACCCAGCCTTCGCTGTTCGCCGCCCTGGTGCTGGCGGCGACGTTCGCTCCGATCATGCTGCTGGCGGGCGTCGGGCGGATGGGATGGAAGGCGCTGGCGCTGTGGGGCGCGATCGCGGCGGCGGTCCTGGCGCTGCTGGGCTGGCACGACGCAGCCCAGCAGGCCAGCGACTATTTCCGCCCGCCCTATCTGCGTTTCCCGGTCGTCGCCTTCGCGGCGGCGGCCCTGTTCATCGCCCATCACCTGATTGTTCCGGCGGTCGAGGGGCGGCGCTGGATCGCCGACTACGACGACTATTTCGACACGGCGTGGAAAGCCGGGGTGCAACTGGTCCTGTCGCTGGGGTTCACCGGCGTTTTCTGGCTGCTGCTGTTCTTGGGCGCGGCCCTGTTCCGCGTCATCGGTCTCAGCTTCCTGTCCGATCTGCTGGGCGAGGAATGGTTCTCCATCCCCGTCACCTGCCTGGTCTTCGCCGTGGCGGTGCAACTGACCGACGTGCGCGGCGGCCTGATCCGGGGCGTGCGGACGGTGGCGCTGATGCTGCTGTCCTGGCTGCTGCTGGTCATCACCGTGCTGGTGGCGGGCTTCCTGTCCGCCCTGCCCTTCACCGGCCTGGACGGGCTGTGGAAGACGGGCAGCGCCACGGCCCTGGTGCTGTCGGCCGCCGCCGCCCTGATCGTGCTGATCAACACGGCCTATCAGGACGGGCGCGAGGACAATCTGCCGCCCGCCGCCCTGCGCGCGGCGGTGCGGGTCGCCTCAGTGCTGCTGACGCCGCTGATCCTGATCGCGCTCTGGGGTCTGTCCTTGCGCATCGGCCAGCACGGCCTGACGCCCGACCGCATCATCGCCGCGGCCTGCGCCCTTGTGGGGGTCCTCTACGCCGCGGGCTACGGCTGGGCCGCCCTGTCGCCTCTGTGGCGCAAGAGCGCCTGGATGAAGCCGCTGGAGCGCACCAACGTCCTGGCCGCCGTGCTGACGGTGTTGGTCATCCTGGCCCTGTTCAGCCCCCTGGCCGACCCGGCCCGCCTGTCCGTCAACGACCAGATGGCCCGGCTGAAGCGCGGCGCCGTCAGCGCGGTCCAGTTCGACTACGCCTTCCTGCGCTTCGGCGCAGGCAAGGCGGGCCGCGCCGCCCTGGCCGATCTGGCGAAATCCTCCGACGCAGAGATCGCCCGCCGCGCCAAGGCCGCCCAGACCTCGACCTCGCGCTATGACGTCGAGGAAGCCGCCCTGCCCCCGCGCGCGCCGAACATCGCCCCCTGGCCGGCGGACAAGCCCCTGCCCGCCGCCTTCCTGGCCCCGACAGCGCCCCCTGATCCGCGCTACGTCTGCAACAGCGAAGACAACTGCCTCGCCGCCCAGCGCGACCTGAATGGCGACGGCCGCGATGAGATTCTGCTGGCGACCGCCTACAACATCGCTCTGTTCGCACAGGACGCCGAAGGCCGCTGGGTCCATCAGGGCGACTATCAGGTTCCCCACTGCCCCGGCCCCGGCCGTCGCGACCTGCGCGAGGCGCTCAAGCATCCCGACCTCAAGGCCGCCGCCTCACCCTGGCCCGATCTGAATATGGGCGCCGTGACCGGGCGGCTGCAGCCGGAAACCGTCTGTCCAAAGCCTGTCGCCGTTAACCCCTGACTCAGGTCTCCGAAACTCCATCTTCATTCCCTCCGTTCTAGGTTTGTGTCGAAACGAGCCAGTCCCGACCTAACGAGGACGGCCGTTCGATGGTGATGTTGAAGGGTGTGTTCCTATGGCCAAGACCGTTCTGGTCGTCGACGATGATCCCACGCAGCGCCGCCTGATCCAGGCGGTGCTGGACCGCGAAGGCTATGCGGTCGTCCACGCCGAAAGCGGGGGCGAGGCCATCGACCGCCTGACCAAGGGCGGCGGCGCCGACGTCGTTCTGCTGGACCTCGTCATGCCGGGCCTGTCGGGCTTGGAAGCCCTGGCCGAGATGCGCACGGCGGGCGTCACGACCCCCGTCATCGTGCTGACGGCCAACGGCGGCATCGAGACGGTGGTCCGGGCCATGCAGGCCGGGGCCCAGGATTTCTTCGTCAAGCCGGTCGGCCCCGAACGCCTGCTGGTCGGCGTGCGCAACGCCCTGCAGATGACCCAGTTGACTGCCGAGATCGGCCGTCTGAAGAAGCGGGCCACGGGCCGCTCCTCGTTCGACGACATGGTCGGCGACAGCGAGCCCATGCGCATGGTCAAGGCGCTGGGCCAGCGCGCGGCCAAGTCCTCCATCCCCGTGCTGATCACCGGCGAAAGCGGCGTCGGCAAGGAAGTCATCGCCCGCGCCCTGCATGGCGCCTCGGACCGCGCGGGCAAGCCCTTCGTCGCGGTCAACTGCGGCGCCCTGCCCGCCAATCTGGTCGAATCCATCCTGTTCGGCCACGAGAAGGGCGCCTTCACCGGCGCTCATGAGAAACACGCCGGCAAGTTCGTCGAGGCGAACGGCGGCACCCTGTTCCTGGACGAGATCGGCGAACTGCCGCTGGACATGCAGGTCAAGCTGCTGCGCGCCCTTCAGGAGGGCGAGGTCGATCCCGTCGGCGGCAAGCGTCCGGTCAAGGTCGACGTCCGCATCGTCTCGGCCACCAACCGCGACCCGGCCCAGCAGGTGAAGGAAGGCGCCTTCCGCGAAGACCTCTTCTATCGCCTGAACGTCTTCCCGATCGAGGCTCCGGCCCTGCGCGAACGGCGCGAGGACATCCCGGCCCTGGTCGAGCATTTCATCGCCCGCTTCAACGTCGAGGAAGGCAAGCGGGTCGCGGGCTGCTCGCCCGAGACCCTGGCCCTGCTGCAGGGCCACGACTGGCCCGGCAATGTCCGCCAGCTGGAGAACGCCGTCTATCGCGCCCTGGTCCTGGCCGACTCGCCCCTGCTTCAGCCGCACGACTTCCCGGCCATCTCGGGCGTCGCCGTGCCGCTGGACGACATGGCTGCAGCGCCGGCCGGCGACAGCGCCTCGGCCGCGGCGTCGCACCCCGCCTCCGCCGACGAGGACGGCCTGCACGACAGCCCGGTCCGCATCACCGATGATCGCGGCCACGTCCGCACCCTGGAGCAGATCGAACGCGACCTGATCCAGCACGCGATCGAGGTCTATTCCGGCCACATGTCCGAGATCGCCCGCCGCCTGGGCATCGGCCGCTCCACCCTCTACCGCAAGGTCCGCGAACAGGGGCTGGAAGAGCAGGTCAAGGAAGCGGGCTGAGGGCGTCGTCCTCGGTCAGACGGGTCAGTCGGACGGAGGGCCATAGCGGTTCGGCCCCTTCGTCCCGTCCAACACCAACAGGATGATCAGCCCCAGCAGGCAGATGATGTAGATCAGGTTGTTGGCGAACAGCAGGAAGAAGAGGCCCATCGACGGGGCCTCCGCTTCCGACTGCATCATCTGATCCATCATGCGCGGGAACAGCAGCAGTCCCGTCGTCAGAAAGACCACCGGCGGCAGCCCCCACCATCCAGCCCGGCCGGTGTCATGCAGCCGCCGCGTCACCGCCGCCGCCAGCAGGATCACCGTTAGCGCCGCAGCGATGCCGACCGCCGTGAAGACCAGGCCGAAATCCGGCATGGCGATCGCCTCGGGGTCGTGAATCTGCACCGAATAATAGCCCGGCCCGCTCACCACCGTGGCCTGGTCAGGGTTTGCAGCGGCATAGGCTGTCGCCTCGGCGAAGACGCCGGCCATCAGCGGAATCATCACCGCCGCCATTCCGACATAGGCCAACGCCAGGACCACCAGGGCATAGGGCCAGAAACGCCCGCGCCGGTCGCGCCCGCTAAAATCCGTCAATCGCCTGAAGCCGTCCAGTATCGTCGACACGCGCGCCCCCTTCTTTGCCAGAATCAACTCGACGCACAGGGGTACGCCAGCCAGGGGCGAAGGTCATGCCATTCCCCTGAGAATGGAACCGTGCGCAGCCGATCCACGCTTGCTGGCTGAACGCAACGAACAGCAACAGGCGACGCAGACGATGGACGCGCATTTCCGACTGGACGAACAGGTCGCCCTGGTGACGGGCGCAGGGGCGGGCATCGGCCGCGCCATCGCTGAGACCTTCGCTGCGGCGGGCGCCGCGGTGGCCGTCACCGATCTGGACGCGGCCGGGGCCCTGGCCGTGGCGGACGGCGTGGTCCGGGCGGGCGGACGCGCCGTCGGCCTGGCCTGCGACGTCACCGATGAAGCCCAGCGCGTCGCCGCCGTCGAGGCCGTCGTCGCAGCCTTCGGCAAGCTGACCCTGCTGGTGAACAATGCGGGCGGCGGCGGGCCCAAGCCGTTCGACATGCCGATGAGCGATTTCGAGCGCGCCTATCAGCTCAACGTCTTCGCGCCCTTCCGCTTCATGCAGTTGACCGCGCCGCACATGCAGGACGCGGGCGGCGGGGCGGTCCTCAACATCACCTCGATGGCCGGCGACAACAAGAACGCCCGCATGGCGTCCTACGGATCGTCCAAGGCGGCGGTCAGTCATCTGACCCGCAATGTCGCGTTCGACCTGGGCCCCAGGGGCATACGCGTCAACGCCGTCGCGCCGGGCGCCATCAAGACCGACGCCCTGGCCAGCGTCCTGACGCCCGAGATCGAAGAGGCCATGCTGAAACACACGCCTCTGGGCCGTCTGGGCCAACCCGACGACATCGCCCGCGCGGCGCTGTTCCTGTGTTCCCCCGCCGCGTCATGGATCAGCGGCCAGATCCTGACCGTTTCCGGCGGCGGCGTTCAGGAATTGGACTGACCGATCCCCTTCTGGGGTTTTAACGGCGAGCTTTACAGGCCACACCTCGTCGTCCTGTTCACGTAGGGGAGCGTGCCATCTTGTTTCGTCCTGCCGCCATCGCCTTGAGCCTGGCGTCCGTCGCCGTCCTGACCGCCGCCTGCTCCAATGCGGAAGCGCCGGCGAAGGCCGAGGCCGCCGCCTCCGCCGCGTCCAGGGTCGCCCTGCCGCCCGAATGCGAGAATCATCCCCTGCTGGCCGCCATGCCCGCGGCCCGGACCATCGCCGGCAAACCCCTGACGGAAATCGAGTGCCAGGCCTTCTCCGTCTCCATGACCTATGGCGAGCCGGGAACCAGCGCCGAAATCCTGCTGATCGATTCCAAGGCGCCCGTTCCGGAGGAAAGCGGCCCCCTGTCCGGCCTGCTCGCCGGAGCGCAGGAGACCGCGTTCAAGAGCGTCGTCGCAGGCGTGGAAATGACCAAGGGCGTGCGTGAGATGGCCTTGTCGTCTCCCCCCGCCCTGGCCTCGATCGGCGGCGAGGACTACCTGGCCGTGGTCATGGACAGCCCGACCGGCGAGACCGTCGTCATCGGCGTCGAACCCAAGGATTCAGGCGGCCGCGTCGGCTCGCTGATGAGCGCGCTCAAGGGCCGCTACGGCCTGACCATCCACATCGAACAGGATGAGTTGTCCGGCGCCGCCGCCGCCCGCACGGCCTATCAGCCCTACCTGTCGGCCATGCGCCTGAACGCCCTGCCATAAGGAAGGAAAGGGCGGCGATCTCGCTCGCCGCCCCTCCTCATCAGCTTCGGCTGACCGTCAGGGCATAGGAGCCCGTCTCATCACGCCGCGCCATGGCGCGAGGCTGATAGGGGGTGATGACGTAGGTCGTGTCCTTCGAGGCTTTCAACTCGGCGGTTTCCCCATCGACCTCGCCCCGGAACACGGCGGCGCCGCTCTGATCCGCCGCGTCGCTGATGTTGAAATACAGGTTGGCGTTCGACGGCTTGAAGGCGACCTTCAACGTCTGGCCGGACGCGACGGGCACGGCGTAGACCGGCGCCGCATAGCCCTTCACCATCCCTTCCTTCGTCACCGACCCGACCCGCTCGAAGGTCAGCGTCTCCAGCGTGGAGCCTTCCTCGCGGACGAAGGCGCGCGCCGCCGCCTCGTCGACGGCGGGCAGGGCCTGGGTCGTCCCGGACGCCGGAGCGACCGCCTGGGGCGCGGCCGCCGGGCCGCCGCTGAGATCCGGCGTCGCCTCGGATGCGGCCTCGGGCGCGGCTCCCGGCCGGTCCCCGCAGGCCGCCAGCGCCAGGCTCAGACTCATAAGGCCGCCGGTCAGGGCGGCGGGAACGAAGCGTTTCATCGGTCTTCCTTCTCAAGGGGCGGAAATCCGCAGGCGCAACGTCCGGCCCAGCAAGGCGGTTGCCTCATTCGTCCCCCTCGCGCTCCGGCGCCCTCCCCGGCCGTCGGCCGAATCGACGCGGCTCGCCCTTGGCCTTGGCGGTGATCTCTTTCAGCTTGCGGCCCTGCATGGCCGACAGGGCCTGGCCCGGCGCGCCCTTTTCCGGATCGGCGAAGGCGCGTCCGTGTTCACGAACCCGCTCCCCGACCGAATCGAGGAACTCGCCCTCCCAGTCGGACAGGGAAACGCCCGCCTTCTCTGCCGAGCGGCGGGCGCGTTTCAGGGCGTTGAGCGCAGAGCGCCTGGCCGCCTCGCGCTGTTGCTCCCAGGGGCTCAACAGCTTGGTTTTAGCGGCGCTATCGCCCTTCGGGCTGCTTGAGCGCGGTTTAGCGGCGCTACCGCCCTTCGGCTTGAAACCGCTGGAGCGCAGCTTCGCGCCGCCCCCCTTCACGCTGCTGGAGCCTGAAGGACCGTCGCTGGGAGGCTTGAAGGGCGTACGCTTCAAGCCGGCCGCCTCAGACCTCGCCGAGGGCCGAGAGATAGAGGTCGAGAATCGCCTCCTCCTCCTGGCGCTTGGCCTTGTCCTGCTTGCGAATGCGGATGACCTTGCGCAGCACCTTGACGTCATAGCCTTCGCCCTTGGCCTCGGCGAAGACCTCCTTCATGTCGGCCATCACCGCCTGCTTGTCCTCTTCGAGGCGCTCCAGGCGTTCGATGATGGAGCGCAAGCGGCCCTGGGCCGTGGCGGTCAGGACGTCGGGGCTGGCGTCGAAGGAAGCGTCGTCCATGACTGAACTCCAGAACTCAAATCAGGCTGCGCCCTCAAGCAGGCCAAGGGCCGTCAGGGCAAGAAAAAAGAACGCCCTCAAGCAGGCCGAAGGCCGTTAGGGCGACTTGGAAAAGAATCACTAGTCAGGCGCGAGCCTGCGCTCAACGCCGGACGCGAAAAAGCCGCGGACAACGCCCGCGGCCCTGTGGATAGTCATCCCATCCACCGACGGTCGGCGCGCGCCTCGCCTGCAAGAGGCAGGGCGCGCCGGGCGCGCCTGATCAGCCTTGCTTGGCCTTGAAGCGCGGGTCGGTCTTGTTGATGACGTACAGAACGCCCTTGCGGCGAACGATCTTGCAGTCGCGGTGGCGACCCTTCAGCGACTTCAGCGAGCTACGGACCTTCATGGTCGGACGTCCCGGATTTGGAGGCCCGTGAGGGCGGGTAAAACAAAAGAGCCGCGGGCGAACCTGCGGCGGAGGCGGTCGTATAGAGAGGCCATGGCCTTTCGTCAACATTCCGCGCGGGGAATCCGCTGGAGGCCTGGCCTCCGAGTCGAACGGAGGGTCTTCGGACATGCACGTCCGACGCGTCGCCCCTCCGCCACCAGGCCGTGCTCAGGGAACGACGCAATGTAAATTATCGCCCCTTAACCGCCTACTGCCGAAAAGGGTTAACGGCGCCTTCATCCTTATCACGGAAACTGATCGAGCCTTCGCGCGCTTGTGATTGGTCGTGGAATTCGGGGGCGTTAGCCTATGTTTATGCGTATCGCTTATCGCCTTCTGTTGCTGGGGTCGGTCGCCGCCTGCACACCCATGGTTCCCACGCCGCCGCAGCCCCAGCCTGCGCCGCCGCCCGTGGTCGAGCCAGCGCCCGCCACGCCCGTCCCCGCGCCTCCGCCCGCCCAGACGGATCTCAGCGACGCCTATGACCACGCCAGCTTCGACGCCTGGAAGCAGAGCTTCCTGGAGCGCCACGGCGGCGCCCGCAAATGGGACTACGCTCGCGAACTGGAGAGCGTGACGCCCAATCCCAGCGTCGTGCGCCTGGACCGCAATCAGCCCGAATTCTCGCGCCCCGCCGGGGTCTACATCCAGAACGCCACCACTCCGGCGCGAATCGCCATGGCCCGCCAGCGCGTCGACCGCGTGCCGTGGGACGTGACCCAGAAATACGGCGTGCCGACCGAGATCCTGCTGGGCGTCTGGGCCCAGGAAAGCGCCTTCGGCCAGGTTCAGGGCGATTTCGACGTCATCCGCTCCCTGGCGACCCTGGCCTATGACGGCCGCCGCCGCGCCTGGGCCGAGGAGCAGTTGAAGCACGCCCTCGACATCGTGGTCACGGGCAAGCGCGACCGCGCAGGGCTTAAGGGCAGTTGGGCCGGAGCCATGGGCCAGACCCAGTTCATGCCCGACAACTATCTGAAGCTGGGCGTCGATCAGAACGGCGACGGCAAGGTCGACATCTGGGGCTCGGACGCCGACGCCCTCGCTTCGGCCGCGAATCTGCTGGCCCAGGCGGGCTGGAAGCGCGGTCAGGGCTGGGCCTATGAAGTCACCCTGCCCTCCAACTTCGACTACGCCGAAGCGGAGGGGCCGAAGCACCCCTGGGCCTATTGGGTCGCGCGCGGCGTGCGCCTGGCCGACGGCTCCTCGCCCAACAGCGCCGAGGCGGCCGAGGGCGCGGCCATCCTGCTGCCGCAGGGCGCCAAGGGGCCGGCCTTCCTGGCCCTGCCCAACCACTACGTCATCCGCCGCTACAACAACTCGGTCAGCTATGCGCTCGCCATCGGCATGATCGCCGACGGCGTGGCGGGCAAGCCGGCGCTGAAGGCCTCCTGGCCCAACGACGGCCCCCTGACGCGGGATCAGCGCGTCGGCGCCCAGCAGGCCCTGACCCGCATGGGCTTCGACACGCAAGGCGTCGACGGCGTCATCGGCGCCAACACCCGCGCCGCCCTTCGCCGCTGGCAACAGGCGAACGGGCGCACGGCCGACGGCTATCTGACGGACGTGCTGGCGGATGAGCTGATCAGGCGGGCGCGCTGAACTTCTCCCTCTCCCATTGGGAGAGGGCTTGAGCCTCCAAGAGCCGAAGGCGATTGGCTCAGGCGAAAGGGTGAGGGTTCGGGACTTAAGTCGGCTGAAGGCCGTCGCATCACGGCCTTCAGCCACGGCTTACGCCGACTGACAGGACAAGCCCTTCACCCTTTCGCGCAAAGAACGATCGCTACGCTCTCGTGCGCTCAAGCCCTCTCCCGCCGGGAGAGGGTTCCCTCAAGTCACCCCTTCATTCGCCAGGTCGCGCCCTGCGGGCCGTCCATGACGACGACGTTCAGTTCGTTCAGCCGGTCGCGGATGCGGTCGGCCTCGGCCCAGTTCTTGGCCGTGCGGGCGGCGGCGCGTTGCTCCAGCAGGTCCTCGACCTCGGCCTTCAGCCCTTCGTCGACGCCCGAGAACCACTCGGCCGGGTTGGCCTGCAGCACGCCCAGGATCGAGGCCGCCGCGATCAACTGCCCCTTGGCCGTCGCCACCGCGCCTTCGTCGCCCGCCGTCATGCCGCGCTCGATGTCGCTGGACAGGGCGAACAGGGCCGCCATGGCGCCCGGCGTGTTCAGGTCGTCCTCGATCGACTTCATGAACTCGACCGGCGGCTCGACGTCCGCCGCCTCGACCCCGGCCGCGCGGTGCAGGGCGCCGTAGAGGCGGTCCAGGTTCTTGCGGCTCTGCTCCAGCAGGGTCTGGTTCCAGTCCAGCGGCTGACGATAGTGGGCGCTCAACAGGGCCCAGCGCACCACCTCGCCCGGCATGGCCTGCACCAGATCATGCAGCAACAGGACGTTGCCGATCGACTTGGACATCTTCTCGGCGTCCACGGTCAGGAAGCCGTTGTGCATCCAGTAGCGGGCGTATTCGTCGTGCGCGGCGTCGCCATGGGCGTGGCCGTGGGCGCAGACGCCCTGGGCGATCTCGTTCTCGTGGTGCGGAAACACCAGGTCGATGCCGCCGCCGTGGATGTCGATGGGCAGGCCCAGCGTCTCTTCGATCATGGCCGAGCATTCGATGTGCCAGCCGGGACGCCCTTCGCCCCACGGCGACGGCCAGGACGGCTCGTCCGCCTTGGACGGCTTCCACAGCACGAAGTCGTGCGGGTTCTTCTTGTAGGGAGCCACCTCGACGCGAGCGCCGGCGATCATGTCGTCCAGATTGCGCCCCGACAGCGCGCCGTAGGACGGATAGGACGACACGTCGAACAGCACATGGCCCTCGGCGGCATAGGCGCAGCCGGCGTCGATGATGGCCTGAATCTGCTTGGTGATCGCCTCGATATAGTCGGTGACGTGCGGGGCGATGTCGGGCGGCGACACGTTCAGCAGGCCCATGTCGGCCAGATAGGCGGCCTCATAGCGGGCGGTGATCTCGCCGATGGCGACGCCTTCACGGGCGGCCTTGGCGTTGATCTTGTCGTCCACGTCGGTGACGTTGCGGGCGTAGACCACCTTGTCGGCGCCATAGGTGCGGCGCAGCAGGCGCACCAGCACGTCGAACACCACCTGCGGGCGGGCGTTGCCGATATGGGCGTAGTCATAGACCGTCGGGCCGCAGACATAGAGGCTCACCCGGTTCGGATCATGCGGCGCGAACAGGCGCTTTTCACGGCGCAGGGTGTCGTGGATGTGCAGGGCCATGGGTCAGGTCTTTTGCGAGTTTTCTTGCGGGACGGACGAGGTGTCCCATATAGCGGCCTGATAGACAGTCAGGGCCGCGCGCCCAAGTCCATATATAATAGTATTCTGAACAGGCGCTCTCGCCGCCGCCGGATCGTTTCATGAGCAGCACCCCCGCCAAGCCCGTCCTCGTCGCCAATGAGGCGTCCAAGCGCCCCAGCCGCGAACAGGCGCTGGAGGCCGTGCGCACCCTGATCGCCTGGGCCGGCGACAACCCCGACCGCCCCGGCCTGCTGGACACGCCCAAGCGCGTGGTCGACGCCTATGGCGAGTGGTTCGACGGCTATGACGCCGACGCGGGCAAGGAGCTGAGCCGCACCTTCGAGGACGTGACCGGCTATGACGACATGGTCATCCTGCGCGACATCGAGGTCGAGAGCCACTGCGAGCACCACCTGGCCCCCTTCCTGGGCAAGGCCTACGTCGCCTATCTGCCGGGCGAGAAGGTGGTGGGCATCTCCAAGCTGGCGCGGGTGGTCGAGATCTTCGCCCGTCGTCTCCAGAACCAGGAGACCCTGACCAACGACATCATCGACGCCATCGAATCGCACCTGCAGCCCAAGGGCGTGGCCGTGCTGGTCGATGCGGCGCACCAGTGCATGACGACGCGCGGCGTGCATCACCGCCACGTCTCGACCATCACCACCCGCTTCACCGGCGCCTTCAAGGACGACCCGGCGCTGGCCGAGCGATTCCTCAAACTGGCCCGAGGCTGAAATCCGGGGTTGAACCGGGGCTGAATTGATCGCGGCCAAGGCGGCTTTGCGCCGAATTCGCAATCTTATTCCCCCGGCGGCGTCATTTCCTCGCATTCGACGGCTTTACAAGCCCGCTTCAGGACGCCAAGAGACGAGCGAGACTTTCAGTGTGGTCCGCCGGAGGGTGCGGGCCTTGATGGAGACGAGGGCGTAATGGGCGCGAAACTTTCTTCGAGCGGCGGCGGCGGCGGCAAGCTGGCGCAACAGAACGCGGACATCAACGTGACGCCGTTCGTGGACATCATGCTGGTGCTGCTGATCATCTTCATGGTCGCGGCCCCGATGGCCACCGTGTCGATCCGCCTGGACCTGCCGCCGGCCACGCCGCCGGCCGCTGACGCCGAGCCGAAAGAGCCAGTCTACATCACCATCCAGGAATCCGGCTCGCTCTACATCGCCGAAACGGAAACCAACCTCTCCAAGCTGGCTGCCGACGTCTGCGCCGCTCAAGGCGCCGTGGCCGACTGCCGTGACGAGCGCGTCTTCGTCCGCGCCGAGCCGGAAGTGAAATACAACCAGTTCATGGAAGTCATGAACACCCTGCAGGAAAACGGCTACTTCAAGGTCGGCCTGCTGAACGAAGACATCACCTGATCGGGTCTTCAGCCGGATACGGAAAAGGGTCGCCCCTCGGGCGGCCCTTTTTCTTTGCTCATCCGGCTTTTCGGCGCTTGCGCCCTCCCCGCGTTCCGGCCTCAATGCGCGCCTCGATTGAGGGGGAGTAAATCATCATGCGTCGTCGTACCTTCCTGTCCGCCCTGCCCGCCGGAGCCCTGATGGCGGGGGCCGCCAACGCCCAGCAGACGCAAAGCGCCGCCGTCCCGCCTCCCGCCGCAACCTCCGTCCAGCCTGCGCCCACGCCCGATCCCTACGCCGGCGTCGGCATCGGCGACCGCATCACCGGGCCGCGTTTCGTCGGCCGTTCGACCGTCTGGGGCGCGAACGGCGCCGCGGCCACCGCCCACCCGGCCGCGACGATGATCGGCCTGGACACCCTGCGGCGCGGCGGCTCGGCCATCGACGCCGCCATCGCCATCAACGCCGCCCTGGGCTTCCTGGAGCCGACCGCCAACGGCATCGGCGGCGACGCCTTCTGCCTGATGTGGGACCCGGCCCAGAAGAAGGTCGTCGGCTTCAACGGTTCAGGAAACAGCCCTCGCGGCCTGTCGCTTGAAACGGCGCGATCCAGGGCCGGAGCCGACGGCTACCTGCCCCGCTACGGCGCGGTGACGGTCAATGTGCCCGGCACGGTCGACGCCTGGTGGAGCGCGCACCAGCGCTACGGCAAGCTGCCGTGGAAGGACGTCCTGCTGCCCGTCGCCGAACTGTGCGAACAGGGCGTGCCGGTGCCGCAGGTGGTAGCCTACTACCTCGAGCGCGGCATGGCCAACTTCGACAAGAGCGCCGCGACGATCGAGGAGAACGACAACCGCAAGAAGGTCTGGCTGACCGGCGGCCGCACGCCGAAGACGGGCGAGATCTTCGCCAACCCCGACCTGGGCCGCACCCTGCGCCTGATCGCGGAGGGGGGCCGCGACGCCTTCTACGACGGGGTGATCGCCGACCACATCGAGCGCTATTTCAAGCGCATCGGCGGCTGGATGACCCGCGCCGATCTGGCCGCCCACCGCACCGAATGGGTCGAGCCGCTGATGACCACCTATCGCGGGGTCGAGGTCTATTCGCTGGGCCCGAACACGCAAGGGCTGTCGACCAACCAGATCCTGAACATCTGCGAACAGTTCGACCTGAAGGCGATGGGCTTCCAGTCCGCCGCCTCCATCCACATCCAGGCCGAGGCCAAGCGCCTGGCCTTCGAGGACCGCGCCCGCTACTTCGCCGACGAGCGCTTCGCCAAGGCTCCGACCGCGTGGCTGAACTCCAAGGCCTACGCCGCCGAACGGGCGAAACTCATCAACCCGAACCGGGTCATGGACCGCGTCTTCCCCGGCGATGCGCCGACGCAGGGCGACACCACCTATTTCAGCGTCGCCGACAGCGACGGCATGATGGTCAGCTGGATCCAGTCCAACTATCGCGGCATGGGCGGCGGCCTGACGCCGGACGGCCCGGACGGCCGGACGCTGGGCTTCATGTTCCAGAATCGCGGCGAGCTGTTCTCCCTCACCGACGGGCACCCAAACGTCTACGCCCCCGGCAAACGCCCCTTCCACACCATCATTCCCGGCTTCGCCTGCAAAGATGGCGAGCCGTGGATGGCCTATGGCGTCATGGGCGGCGGGATGCAGCCGCAGGGCCAGGCCCAGATCATCATCAACATGGTCGACTATGGCCTCGACCCGCAGGAGGCCGGCGACAGTCCGCGCTGGCAGCACTACGGCTCGTCCGAACCGACCGGCCAACCGGCCGAGGGCGTCGGCAAGCTGCACCTCGAATCCGGCGTGCCCGAAGCCACCAAACAGCAACTGACCGCCATGGGCTGGGACCTCGGCCCGCCCGACGGCGGTTTCGGCGGCTATCAGAACGTGATGAAGCAGATCAACGAACAGGGCCGCTGGACCTACGGCGCCGCCACCGAGATGCGCAAGGACGGCAA
Source organism: Brevundimonas olei (assembly GCF_037055245.1). Lineage (GTDB taxonomy): Bacteria > Pseudomonadota > Alphaproteobacteria > Caulobacterales > Caulobacteraceae > Brevundimonas > Brevundimonas olei. The sequence continues at coordinate 1,109,712 of NZ_CP146369.1, read as the reverse complement.
CGCCCTGGCCTATTGATCAGGTTGTTGACCTGACGCCACGTCAACCGGCTAGGGTTCGTTTCCAATCTGGACGGACCTGATGACCAATCTCGTCACGCGCGACTTCACCGCCCCGGCCGCCGACGGCTATCCGCTGTCGATGCGGCTGGTTTCGGCCGCCCAGCCTCGGATCGCCGTGCTGGTTTCTTCGGGCACGGGCTTTCCCAAGGGCTTCTACGAGCGCTTCGCCCGCTATCTGGCGGGCCGGGGCGCGGCGGTGCTGACGTATGACTTCCGGGGCATCGCCGGGTCGCGGCCAGACGATCTGAAAGCCATGCGGATGGACTATCCGGACTGGGGCCGTCTGGACATGCCCGCCGCCCTCGACGCCCTGATCGAGGCGGCGCCGGACCTGCCCGTCGTCCATGTCGGCCACAGCGTCGGCGGGCATTTCCTGGGCTTCATGGCCAATCAGGATCGGATCGCGCGGCACGCCTTCGTCTCGGTCGGCACGGGTTGGTGGGGCGGGCACCACCGCAGCTACAATCCGGTGGAGCTGTTCTTCTGGCTGGGCTTCGGCCCGTTCAGCCTGATGCGGCACGGCTATATCAAGGGCGGCGGTCTATGGGCCGGGACCGACCTGCCGCGCGGCGTATTCACCACTTGGCGGCGCTGGTGCATGAAGCGCGAATATTTCTCCAGGGAGTTGGAGACCAGCCTGCGGCCCCATCACTATGAGGCCGTGACCGCCCCGATCCGGTCGTGGATCTTCACCGACGACCCCATCGCCACGCCCGGCACGGCGCGCGATCTGCTGAGCGTCTATCCCCACGCCCCCTCTGACATCAGCGTCCATGCGCCCGGCGACTTCGGCGTCCGCCGCATCGGTCACGAGGGCGCCTTCCGCAAGGGGATGGAGCCGTTGTGGGAGCGGATTTTCCACTGGCTGGACAATGGCGAGGCCTGAGCGCGCGCCTATATCCAGGGCTCCCCCCTTACGGAGCCTCCCCATGCCCTATTCCGACCAGCCGACCGTGACCGCCTCAGGCGTCGAGATTCCGCTGCTCGGATTCGGCACCTGGCAGCTGGAGCCTGAGGACGCCCGCCGCATGGTGCGCGAGGCCCTGCGCATCGGCTATCGTCACATCGACACCGCCTGGATCTACAAGAACGAGAAGGCGGTCGGCGACGGCATCGCCGACGCCGTGGCTGAAGGAATCGTCACGCGTGACGACATCTTCGTCACCACCAAGATCTGGGTCGAGCATTTCCATCGCGACGCCCTGCTGCGTCAGGCCGAGGAATCGGCCATCAGCCTGGGCCTGACGCCGGACCTGCTGCTGCTGCACTGGCCCAAGCCGACGCCGGCGCTGTCGGAAACCATCGGCGCCCTGAACGAGGCCCAGGAGAAGGGCTTCACCAAGCACGTGGGCCTGTCCAACTTCCCCTCGGCCCTGTTCCGCGAAGCCGTCGCCCTGTCGAACGCGCCGCTGATCACCAACCAGGTCGAGTATCATCCCTATCTGTCGCAGAAGACGCTGATCGAGACGGCGCACGAACTCGGCTCGTCCATCACCGCCTGGTCGCCCCTGGCCCAGGGCAGGATCGCCGACGACGCCGTGATCGGAGAAATCGCCGGAACGCACGGCAAGACCAACGGCCAGATCACCCTGCGCTGGATCATCCAGCAGGGCGTCGTCGCCATTCCGCGCACCACCAGGGAAAGCCGGGCCGCCGAGAACTTCGGCATCTTCGACTTCGCGCTGTCGGCCGATGAGATGGCGCGCATCCACGGTCTGGCCCGCCCGGACGGCCGTATCGGCGACTGGCTGGACGAGGCTTTCCAATGGGATCAGGATGCCTGATCTGACACGGTTTCAGGCGCTTCGAGAAGGAGGCGGTCTTGGGTTCGGTTCTGGGCTTTCCGGCGATTGATCCACAGGACGCCGTCGTCGGCGCCCGCATCCGCCGCTGGCGCGACCGGCGCGGCGTCGCCTTCCTTGATCTGGCCGCCGCCATCGACCTGACGCCGGAAGCCCTGCGACGGGTCGAGGCGGGACGCGAGCGGCTGGATTCCGCCCGCCTGGACGCCGCCACCCGCGTCTTGCGCCTGCCGGTGTGGGCGCTGGTGTCGGACGCTCCGGCCTATTGATGCGCGCACGTCTGTATCGCGCGCTGTTCGCCGTGATCGGCTGGGGCGCGCTGGGCCTGCAGTACGCCCTGCTGCTGCAGAACAACCCCGGCGTCGGGGCGGGCGTGTTGACGCTGAACTTCTTCAGCTTCTTCACCATCCTGACCAATCTGCTGGCGGCGCTGGCCCTGACGGGGCCGGCGCTGGCGCCCGACGGCGCCTTGGGCCGGTGGAGCCGAAGCGAGGGCGTCCGGGCCGCCGTCGCCATGTACATCGTCGTGGTCGGCGTCGTTTATCACCTGCTGCTGGCCCAGACCTGGAATCCGCAGGGCTGGCAGAAGGTCGCCGATACGCTGCTGCACACCGTCATGCCGCTGGCCTTCGTCGGCGACTGGCTGCTGTTCACAGCCAAGGGGCGGCTGCGCTGGATCGACGCGATCAAGTGGCTGACGTTTCCGCTGGTCTACGGCGGCTGGACCCTGGCGCACGGGGCGATGACGGGCTGGTGGCCCTACTGGTTCATCAATGTGGACGAGTTGGGGCTCGCTCGGGCCGCCGCGAGCTTCGCGGGCCTGTTGATCTTCTTCCTGCTGCTGGGCCTTGTCGTCGTGGCGATCGATCGCGCGTTCGGACGGCGTGACAGACGGCTCGCGTCCGCCTAAGCGTCAGCGCATGGCCTACAAGTCCCTGCGCGATTTTCTTGCGACCCTCGAAGCCGACGGCGAACTGGTCCGCGTGTCCGAGCCCGTCTCCACCCATCTGGAGATGACCGAGATCCAGACCCGCCTTCTTCGCAACGGCGGCCCGGCGGTCCTGTTCGAGAAGCCGGTCATGCCCGACGGCACGATCAGCCCCATCCCCTGCCTCGCCAATCTGTTCGGCACGGTGAAGCGCGTCGCCATGGGCGTGACGCTGGAAGGCAAGCAACGCACCACGGCGGGCGAACTGCGCGAGGTCGGCGAACTGCTGGCCTTCCTGCGCAATCCGACGCCGCCGCGCGGTCTCAGCGACGCGATGGAGATGCTTCCGCTGGCCCAGACCGTCATGTCCATGCGGCCCAAGACAGTGAAGAAGGCCCCGGTGCAGGAGGTAGTGCTGAAGGGCGATCAGATCGACCTGACCGCCCTGCCCATTCAGGGCTGCTGGCCCGGCGAGCCGGCGCCGCTGATCACCTGGGGCCTGGTGGTGACCAAGGGGCCGTCGGACGAGCGCGAGGACGACTTCAACCTGGGCATCTATCGGATGCAGGTGCTGGGCAAGGACAAGGCCATCATGCGCTGGCTGGCCCATCGCGGCGGCGCCCAGCACTACGCCCGGCACCGCAAGGCTAAACCCAAGGAGCCCCTGCCCTGCGCCGTCGTGCTCGGGGCCGATCCGGGCACTATCCTGGCCGCCGTGACCCCGGTGCCGGAGACCCTGTCGGAGTATCAGTTCGCCGGCCTGATGCGCGGCTCCAAGGCCGAACTGGTCCCGTGCAAGACCGTGCCGCTGATGGTCCCGGCTCAGGCCGAGATCGTACTGGAAGGCCACGTCCTGCTGGACGAGTTCGAGAACGAAGGCCCCTACGGCGACCACACCGGCTACTACAACTCGGTCGAGAAGTTCCCGGTCTTCCAGGTCAGCGCCATCACCATGCGCAAGGCCCCCATCTATCTGACCACCTTCACCGGCCGTCCGCCGGATGAGCCGTCGGTGCTGGGCGAGGCCCTGAACGAGGTCTTCATCCCCCTGATCCGCCAGCAGTTCCCCGAGATCACCGACTTCTGGCTGCCGCCCGAAGGGTGCAGCTATCGCATCGCCGTGGTGTCGATGAAGAAGGCCTATCCGGGTCACGCCAAGCGCGTGATGATGGGCTGCTGGAGCTATCTGCGCCAGTTCATGTACACCAAGTGGATCATCGTCGTGGACGACGACATCAACGCCCGCGACTGGAAGGACGTCATGTGGGCCGTCTCGACCAAGATGGACCCGGCGCGCGACATCACCGTCATCGAGAATACCCCGATCGACTACCTGGACTTCGCCAGTCCCGAGAGCGGCCTGGGCTCCAAGATCGGTCTGGACGCCACCGACAAGTGGGAGCCGGAGACCAAGCGCGAATGGGGCGAGGAAATCCGCATGGAGCAGGACGTGATCGACCGCGTGTCGGAGAAGTGGGCCGCGCTGGGTCTGCCGGGCGATGGGTCCCCGATCTGGAAGGCCTGACGCGGTTCCTGTGAGCCGTTTGCAAAAACTCGTCTCGCGAGAGAACCCTATAGGCTGATCGGCGTTCAGTTTCCCGGCCGAAGGAACGGCGACGCTTGGGGCGCGCTGATCGGCTTAGGGGAATCCATATGATTTCACGCACCAGCGCCGGCGTCGCCACGCTCGCACTCGCCGCCGCGCTCAGCCTTTCGGCGTGCGGCGACAGCAAGGGCAATGCCGAAAACCCGGCGCCCAAGTCGGTCGCTCAGGCGGCGGGCAACGAGGCCACTCAGGAAAAGATGAGCCTCTACATCGACGCCTTCAACGCGCTGATCGACGAGCATTGGGGCGTGTCGAAATACTTCGGCGACTATCAGAAGCTGGACATCCCGAACGCCTCCGCGACGGCGACGCTGCACTTTCCGGAGAACATCTCGCATCTGGAGCGCGCGATCGCGAAGCTGAAGGAAGGCCGGGCGCTGAACGGCGGCAATCAGGGCAAGAAGGCCGATGAAGCGGCCGACAAGCTGATCCCGCAACTGGAGGCCCTGCTGACCCAGTGGCAGGCGCTCGACCCCTATTTCGAGTCCCGCGCCTATCGCGACGACGCCCTGGCCAAGGCCAAGGCGGCCCACGACGCCCAGACGCAGGCCTACCAGGGCAGCGTCGCCGGGATCGAGCTGTTGGACGGCGCCCTGAGCGAGTACCAGCGCGCCAGCAACGCGGCCAAGCTGGAAGTCATGCGCAAGGGCGGTCACACCGCCGAAGCCAGCCTGCTGGACGCCATGCAGAAGGCCGACCTGTTCACCAATGCGGTGATGGAAGACAACAAGGCCGAGGCCGACGCCCAACTGCCCGCAATGGAAGCCGCCATCGCGGCGCTGCGTGAAGAACAGGCCAAGATGCCGGCGGACAACAGCAACAAGTCCTACCTGTCCAGCATCGCCGACAACCTCAGCGGCATGGTCGGCGCCTATCGCGACTTCAAGCAGTCCAACTCGGACGGCTACCGCGAGCAGGTCGTGGACCGCTACAACAGCGCCATCGGCAACATGAACCGCGTGGAACTGCCCGCCTGACGACCCTGTGTCCGGCCGTCACGAGCGGCCGGACGCGCTCCTCGCGAATTGCGCCGGGGTTGCCAGACGGCTTTGATCGGATCACGAAGGGCCTATGCGCCTTGACCGTTTCGTCACAGCGGCCGTCGCCGCCCTGGTTTGTTTCGCGAGCCCCGCCATGTCCCAGACCCCATCCGCTTCCGTTCCCAACGAAGCCCCGTGGGACCAGGCCTTCCTGCCGCCCGCCCCGGCGTGGAACGGCGCCAGCCGCGCCCTGCTGCGCGACGCTTCCGATCCGTGGGTCACGGGGTTCGAGGCCGATGCGGCGCATGACTTCTCGCCCAACTACGCCGACACCCGCGCCTGGTTCGACCGGCTGGACGCGGCCAGCGACCTGATCCGCATCGAACAGTTCGGAACCTCGCCGGAAGGGCGCCCGATCTACGCGGTTATCGCGTCCAAGGACGGCGCGACGTTTGATCCTTCCAAGCCCGTCCTGCTGGCCCAGGCCGGCATCCATCCGGGCGAGATCGACGGCAAGGACGCGGGCATGATGCTGCTGCGCGACATCGCCTTCTACGGAAAAGACGGCCTGCTGGACCGCGCCAACCTGATCCTGATCCCGATCCTCAGCGTCGACGGGCATGAGCGCGCGGGCGCCTATTCGCGCCCCAACCAGCGCGGGCCGCGCATCCAGGGCTGGCGCCACACGGCGACCAACCAGAACCTGAACCGCGACTTCATGAAGCTGGATCAGGCCGAGATGCAGGCCGTCATGGGCCTGATCCACAAATACCAGCCGGACCTCTACGTCGACATCCATGTCACCGACGGCATCGATTATCAGTACGACGTCACCTTCGGCTACAACGGCGAGGACGGGGTCTGGAGCCGCAGCCCGGCCATCGCCCAATGGCTGGACGCCGCCTTCAAGCCCGCCATCTATGAGGCGCTGGAGATGCAGGGCCACATCCCCGGCGAACTGGTCTTCGCCATCGACGACCGCGACCCGCAGAAGGGTCTGAACGACGGCGGCCTGGGCGAGCGCTTCTCCAACGGCTGGGGCTCGGCGGCCCACATCCCGACCATCCTGATCGAGAACCACAGCCTGAAACCGCATGAGCAGCGGGTGCTGGGAACCTATGTCTTCCTCGAACAGGCGCTGACGCTGCTGGCCGAAAAGTCCGGCGACCTGCGCGCCGCCATCGCGGCCGACCGCGCCCTGCGCCCCGCCGAACTGCCCGCCAATTTCGACAGTGACGAGACGCCCTCGCGCACCCGCCCCTTCAAGGGCATCCGCTATGAGACCTTCGACAGCGTCGCCTCGGGCCGTCTCGAAATCCGCTGGCTGGGCCAGCCGGACGCCGAGCTGTGGCCCATGCCCTTCTACGGCTCGCACCCCACGCTGACGCTGAAGCGGCCGAGCGCCTATTGGGTGCCGTCCTATCGTCAGGACGTGATCGAGCGCCTGCGCGTTCACGGCGTGCAGATGGAGACGCTGGACGCCCCGCGCACCGTCGCCGTCGACATGCTGCGTCTGGTCGATCCCAAGGTGTCGAGCCGCACCAATGAAGGCCATGTGCCGATCTCGGTCGGCGACGTCCGGCCCGAAGCCCACGACTGGACCTTCCCGATCGGCTCGGTGCGCGTGCCGACCGATCAGCCGATGGGCGACGTCGCCATCCTGCTGCTGGAGCCGCAGTCGAATGAGAGTTTCTTCGCCTGGGGCCTGTTCCCCGAGGTGCTGAACCGCGTCGAATACATCGAGGCCTACGCCATCGCCCCGCTGGCCGAAAAGATGCTGGCCGCCGATCCGGCGCTGAAGGCCGCGTTCGAAGCGAAGCTGGCCGCCGATCCCGCCTTCGCCGCCGACGGCGACGCGCGTCTGGCCTGGTTCTATGAGCGCACGCCCTTCTACGATCAGCGCTATCGCCTCTATCCCGTGGGGCGTGAGAATTGAGCCTGATCCCGACCATTCAGGCCGCCGCCCTGTGGGGCGGTCTGCTGATCCTGCTGCTGTTCGTCCTGTCGGGCGTGGTCGTGCGGCGCCGTCGTCAGCATCTGGTCGAGTTCGGCGACGGCGGGGTGCGCGAACTGGTCTGCGCCAGCCGCGCCTTCTCCAATGCGGCGGAATACATCCCCGCCGGGATGTGCGGCCTGATCCTGCTGGCCTTCCTCGGCGCCCCGGCCATGCTGATCCATGCGGTCGGGGGAATGCTGTTCGCCGGACGGGTGATCCACGCCCTGGGCCTGCTGTTCCAGGAAGGCCCGTCTCTGGGCCGTTCGGTCGGCATGATCCTGACCTGGCTGGCGCTTCTGGTGGCGGCGCTAAGCCTGATCGCCTGGTCGATCCTGTAGGCAAAAACCCACCCCTCTCCCGGCGGGAGAGGGCTTGAGCTTCGGAGAGCCGAAGGCGATCCGCCAAGCGAAAGGGTGAGGGGCTTGTCCCGTCAGTCGGCGTAAGCCGTCACGCGACGGCCTTCGGCCGACTTCGTCCGCGAACCCTCACCCTTTCGCCTTAGCCAATCGCTTCGCTCTTGGAGGCTCAAGCCCTCTCCCATCAGGAGAGGGTTAGAACGGTTGCAGCCCGACCTTCCCTCCGCCATATCGGGGCATGTCCGATAAGACGCCTCCCCCCGACATCCTGAACGATCTGATCTCCGCCGCGCTGAAGGCCGGCGCCGACGCGGCCGAGGCCGTGTCCGCCCATCGCGCCTCCCTGTCCGTCGGCGTGCGCAACGGCGCGCTGGAAGACGTCGAGCGTGAAGAGGCCCGCGATCTGGGCCTGCGCGTCTTCATCGGGCGGCGTCAGGCGACGGTATCCGCCTCCGACCTGTCCGACGCCACCCGCGCCCGTCTGGTCGAGCGCGCCGTGGCGATGGCGAAGCTGGCGCCGGAAGACCCCTATGCCGCCCTCGCCCCGCAGGACCGTCTGGCCGCCGCGCCGCACGCGGACCTTGACCTGTATGACCCCGCCGAACGCTCGGCCGAGGCGCTGGAAGCCGCCGCCGCCGAAGCCGAGGCCGCCGCCCTGGCCGTATCGGGCGTGTCCAAGTCCGAGGGCGGCCACGCCTCATGGTCGGCCAGCGAATGGCGCCTCGTCACCTCGCACGGGTTCGACGGCCGCCATCGCGGCAGCGCCTTTTCGCTGGGCGTCGGCGTCATCGCCGAGAAGGACGGCGCCATGGAGCGCGGCGGCGAAAGCCGCGCCGTCCGCCACCTGTCCGACCTGCCGGACGCCGCCTCCATCGGCCTGAAGGCGGGCGAACGCGCCGTCGCCCGCGTCGGCCCGCGCAAGATCGCCTCGACCACCGCCCCCGTCATCTTCGAAAACCGCGTCGCGACGCAGGTGCTGTCGCCGCTGCTGGGCGCCATCTCCGGCCCGTCGATCGCGCGCGGCAGCTCCTTCCTGAAGGACAAGCTGAACAAGGCGGTCCTGCCGACCGGCGTCGACCTGATCGACGACCCGTTCCGCCCGCGCGGCCTCGGCTCCACCCCCTTCGACGATGAGGGCGTGGCCGTTGAACGGCGCGAGATCGTCAGCAACGGCGTCCTGACCACCTGGCTGTTGAACACCGCCTCGGCGGCCCAGTTGGGCCTGCAGACCACCGGCCACGCCTCGCGCGGGCTGGCGGGGCCGTCGGGCGTCTCGACCCACAACCTGCATCTGGCGCCGGGCGAAGGCGATCTGGACGCCCTGATGGCGCAGGCCGGGACCGGCCTGCTGATCACTTCCATGTTCGGCCCCTCGCTGAACGGCAACACCGGCGACTGGTCGGCGGGCGTGTCCGGCTTCTGGTTCGAGAACGGCCAGCGCGCCTATCCGGTCAGCGAAGTCACCGTGGCGGGCAATCTGATCGACCTCTACGCCCGCCTGCAACGCGCGGGCGATCTGGAGTTCCGCGGCGCGTTCAACAGCCCCTCCTTGCTGTTCGACAAGGTGGCGATCGCGGGCAAATGAGCGACTACAGCGCCGACCTCGATCTGATCCGCGACGCGGCCCTGGCCGCCGGTCGGCTGGCGCTCGAACACCGCGAGGCTGGGCTGAAGGTCTGGTCCAAGGACGGCGGCTCGCCCGTCACCAGCGCCGATCTGGCTGTGGACGAACTGCTGCGCGACGCGCTTCTAACCGCCCGCCCCGACTACGGCTGGCTGTCCGAGGAAACGGCCGACAGCACGGATCGCCTGTCGAAGAAGCGCATCTTCGTCGTCGATCCGATCGACGGCACCGTCGCCTTCATGAAGAACAAGCCGTGGTGGTGCGTGCCCATCGCCGTGGTCGAGGACGGCCGCCCCGTCGCCGCCGTCATCCACGCCCCGATGATGGACGAGGTGTTCGAGGCCACCCTCGGCGGCGGCGCCCGCCTGCAGGGACGCCCCATCAGCGCGTCCGACACCGACGACCTTGAAGACGCCGAGCTTCTAGCCGACGCCCGGCTGATGGAGGCGCGCGAATGGGACGAGCCCTGGCCGCCGATGCGCTTTTCCAAGCGCAACGCCCTGGCCTATCGCATGGCGCTTGTGGCGGCCGGGGCCTTCGATGCCGCCATCGCCATCAGCCCCAAATGGGACTGGGACGTCTGCGCCGGCTGCCTGATCGCCGAGGAGGCGGGGGCCAGGGTCAGCGACCATATGGGCCGTCAATGGCGATTTAATCGCCCCGATCCGCGTCAAACCAGCCTGATATGCGCCGCGCCGGCCCTTCACCCGTTGATCGTAAGACGCACAGCGCCTATCCCGCTGGCCATCTGATCTCCCCTGCAATGGATCCCCTCTCCATGGCTGACGCCCCCCACGACCCCCAACTGCTTCACCTCGTCATCGGCGGCGAGATGCGCCACCCGGCCGAGCCCGTCTTCCGCGACCTGTCCCAGGTCGAGTTCGTCGGCGCCTTCGGCAACTATGAAGAAGCCAAGAAGGCCTGGAAGGCTCGCGCCCAGGCGACCGTCGACAACGCCCACATGCGCTACTTCATCCTGCACGCGCACAAGCTGATCGATCCGCGCACCGACGGCTGATCGGCGTTCACGGCCTGGTCAGGCCGCTGTTCAGGAACCGCAGGGGCGGCTGATGCGCTTTCCCATCAGCCGCCTTTGTTCATGAACAGGATTCGCCATGCTGCCGACCCTCATCGTTCTGCTTCTGGTGGTCGTCGCCGTGGCGGCGATCGTCTGGGTCGTGCGCAAGGGACCCAAACACATCCCCCGCCCCGGCGAGGACCAGGACACCGCCTGGAACGACCCCATCACCCCCGCTGACCGGGATCCGCGACCTTGACGCTGTTCGGCCAGACGCTGGACGGCCAGCAGGTTTTCGGCCTGATCTCCTTGATCGCCGTGCTGGCGTTGTGGCTGGTCGTTCTGGCGCGCCAGCGCGATCACGTCCGCCAGATCAAGCGGTGGAAGAAGGACCAGACGCGCAAGACCCCGCCGCCCGCCGCCGGACGCGGCCCCTGGGGCTGAGCCCTATTCGCGCCTCAACAGGCGATCGACGACCAGCTTGCCCCACCAGCCGGCCTTGAACTCGGCGCGGATCGCCCTGGGGTCATAGGCGTCGCTCTCGACCCAGTCCTCGAAGCTGACGCCCGTGGGTTCGACCTCGGCGACATATTTCTCGAGCGTATAATCCAGCACGCCGGTCAGCCCCTCGCGGCTGTGCAGGGTGCGCTTGCTCAATTCGGACATGGCCGCCGAGATCGGCTCGCCCAGGTGGAAGTGGCGATAGAAGACCGCCATCATCCCCGCCCGGTCCGCGCCCGACTTGCAGTGAATCAGGGCCGGATACTCCATCGTCTGAAACAGGGCCTTGGCCCGGCGCACCCGGTCCTTGCCCGGCGGGTCGCGCGAATCCAGCGGCGCGTCGATCAGGGTCAGGCCCAGCCGTTCGCAGGCGTCCTTCTCCAGCCAGTAATAGGCTTCGTCCCTCTGGCCGCGCAGGTTGACGACCGTCTTGATCCCCTGCCGCTTCCACCAAGCCAACTGGAGCGGCGAGGGCTGGTTGGTTCGCACCAGATCCGGCCCCAGCCAGTGGGCGTTGGTGAACGCCGTGCGCAGGAAGGCGTGATCCTTCCAGAAATAGGACCAGCGCGCCTTGAAACGGCCGAATGGCGTAGTCAGATCGTAGCGCCCCATGACGGCCAGATAGCGCCGTTTGCACCCGGCGTCACCCGTCCGGCGCCGCCTCTCCTGAGCGCGGCCGCTTGACTTGACGCCTCAGCCGTTCGACCGAAGGCCGATGACCGTTCCCGCTCCCCATGACGACGCCCGCGAGCCGCTGCGGCCCCTGCTCGCCCGCATCTGGCGCGAGTATCTGTCGCGGCACAAGCCGGCCTTCTTCACCTCCATGCTGCTGGCGGGCGTGTCGGGCGGTCTGACGGCCCTGCTGCTCAAGTTTCTGGAGCCTGCGATCGACCTGCTGTTCGGCCAGCACGCAGGACCGGTGACGATCTGGAAGACCGTCACCATTCCGGCGGACAAGGTGCTGATCGCCATCCCCCTGTTCATCATCGTCGTGGCGGTGATCCGTTCGCTGAGCATGGCGGGCCAGTCGGCGCTGGTGAACCGGCTGGGTCACGGCATCGTCGGCGACATCCAGAAGCAGCTGTTCTCGGGCATGATCCGGGCCGACCTGTCGCGCCTGCGCAGCCAGCATTCGGGGACCTTCGTCTCCTCCGTCCTGTTCGACGCCAACCTGGTGCGCGAGGCCTTCACCTCGGGCGTGGTCAACTACACCCAGAACGCCCTGATGCTGCTGGGCGTCATCGTCGCCATGGGCTTCATCGACCTGCCGCTGACGCTGATCGTCCTGCTGGGCGTGCCGGTCGTCAGCTGGATCATCCGTCGCTTCGGCAAGAAGTCGCGCAAGGCCGCGCGCGGGGCCATGGTCGAGACCGAGGCCCTGTCCAGCGCCCTGATGGAGAACCTGGACGGCGTCCGCGTCATCAAGATCGAGAACCGCGAGGCGGCCGAGGAGGCCCGCGTCTCCACCGTCATCGACCGCCGCCAGCGCCACGTCATCAAGGGCGCCGACAGCCGCGCCTTCTCCGGCCCGGCCAGCGACATCGTCGCCTACGGCGTCGTCGCCGCCGTCATGGCCTATGCCGGATGGAGCGCCAGCCAGGGCGAGATGACGGTCGGCGCCTTCGCCTCCTTCATCGGCATGTTGCTGCTGGCCGGCCAGGCTCTGCGCCAGGTGACCAACCTCACGACGGTGCTGAGCGAGGGCTTCACCGCCGCCCGTCGCCTGTTCGCCGCCCTGGACATCGAACCCGAGATCCGCGAGGCCAATGACGCGGCCGTGGTCGCGCCCGGCCCCGTCACCGTCGCCCTGGACCATGTCAGTTTTGCTTATCATGCAGACGAGGACGGGTCCGCCCCGACCCTGTCGGACGTCAGCCTGCACGTCGCGCCGGGCGAGACCATCGCCCTGGTCGGCCCGTCAGGCGGGGGCAAGTCGACCATCCTGAGCCTGTTGCCGCGCTTCTATGACGTGACGGCGGGACGGGTGACGCTGAACGGCCGCGACATCCGCGAGCTGAGCCTGCCTTCCTTACGCGACCACATCGCCCTGGTGACGCAGGAGCCTTTCCTGTTCGACGACACCATCGCCGCCAACATCGCCTATGGCCGCCCCGGCGCCACGGCCGAGGACATCGTGGCCGCCGCCCGCGCCGCCGCCGCTCACGACTTCATCGCCGCCCTGCCCGACGGCTATGCGACCCGCGTGGGCGAGGCCGGCGCCCGCCTGTCCGGCGGCCAGCGCCAGCGCATCGCCATCGCCCGCGCCTTCCTGAAGGATGCGCCCATCCTGCTGCTGGACGAGGCGACCAGCGCGCTCGACACCGAGAGCGAGGCCCTGGTTCAGGCCGCGCTGGAGCGGCTGATGGACGGCCGCGCCACCCTGATGATCGCCCACCGCCTGTCGACGGTGAAGAACGCCGACCGCATCTACGTCATCGACGGCGGCCGCGTGGTCGAGGAAGGAACCCACGACGCCCTGGTGGCGCGCGGCGGTCTCTACGCCCGCCTGGCCCGGCAGCAGTCGCTGGACAGCGACCCGGTCGCCCCCTCGCCTCTTTCGACTTTGCCGCCTCTGGTCGAGCTCCCCGACGAGACCGGCGCATGAGGCCCCTGCGCAACCCCGCCATCCAGAACGCCATGGCCTGGACCCTGGCCCAATGGATGCGCTTCTGCATCGCCACCATCCGCTGGACCCATGAGAACGAGGCCGCGGCCGAAGAGGTCTGGCGTGACGGCGGCGGGGTGCTGTGCGCCTTCTGGCACTCGCGCATCGCCCTGGCCCCGTCCTGCTGGCCCCAGGATCGGGCTCAGCCCGCCAAGGCCCTGATCTCCCTGTCCGCGGACGGCGAGTTCATCGCCAAGGCGATCGCACGCCAGGGCTTCCCCGCCGTGCGCGGCTCCTCGGCCAATAAGGACAAGGCCAAGCAGGCCAAGGGCGGGACACAGGCCCTGCGCGACGGTCTGAAGCAGTTGAAGCTCGGCGCTCTGGCGCTGACTCCTGACGGCCCGCGCGGTCCGGCGCGTCAGATGGCCGAGGGCCTGCCGCTGATGGCGAAGATCTCGGGCGCGCCCGTGCTGTTGATCGGCATGTCGTGCAGTCCGGCGATCCGGCTGAACAGTTGGGACCGCGCCCTGCTGCCCCTGCCGTTCGGCAAGGGCGCCGTGGTCTGGGACAAGGCCTGGTATCCCGAAGGCGGCGACCTGGCCGAAGTCGCCGCCGAGTGGGGCGAGCGCCTGACCGCCGTCGAGGCGCGCGCCGACGCCCTCACCGGGCTGGAGCGCGTCTGAACGTGCCCTTCAGCCCCGCCCTGATCGCCTATCGGCTGCTGACCCGCCTGCTGGAGCCGCTGGCCCCGCGCCTGCTGGACGCCCGCGTCCGCAAGGGCAAGGAAGACCCCGCCCGCGTCGATGAACGGCTGGGCCTGCCCGGCATGGCGCGGCCTGACGGGCCTCTGGTCTGGATCCACGGCGTCAGCGTCGGCGAGGCCCTGTCGATCCTTCCTCTGGCCGAACGCATCCGCAAGGACCGGCCCGACGTGACGGTGCTGGTCACCACCGGCACGCTTACGTCGGCGCAGGTGCTGGCGACACGCCTGCCGCGCGGCGTCATCCATCAGTTCGCCCCGGTGGACGCCCCCTCGGCCGTCGCCGCCTTCCTCGACCACTGGCGGCCCAATGTCGGCGTCTTCGTCGAGAGCGAGCTATGGCCCAACCTTCTGACCACGGCCCAGAAACGCGGCGTGCCCCTGGCTCTGGTCAGCGCCCGCATCACCGGCAAGACGGCGCAGGGCTGGAAGAAAGCCCCCGGCATGGCCCGCGCCCTGATGAACGGCTTTTCGCACGTCTGGCCGCAGGATCAGGACAGCGCCGACCGGCTGGCGGCGCTGGGCGCCCGCGTCGACGGTCAGGTGAACCTGAAGCTGTCCGGCGAGCCCCTGCCCTATGACAAGGGCGAGTTCGCCCGCCTGTCGGCCCTGATCGACGACCGCCCCGTCGTCGTCGCCGCCAGCACTCATGAGCACGAGGAAATGGCCATCGTCGGCGCGCTGGATCATCTGGCCGACCGCCTGTTCCTGATCGTCGTGCCGCGCCACCCCGAACGCGCCGACGCCATCGCCGAGGCCCTGAGTCACGACGGATACGGCTTCGCGCGACGCAGTCAGGGCCAGCCGATCTGCGACCAGACCGACATCTATCTGGCCGATACGCTGGGCGAGCTGGGGCTGTTCCTGCGGCTGGCCGATGTGGTGGTCATGGGCGGCTCCTTCGCCCCGGCGCTGGGCGGCGGCTCGGTCGGCGGTCACAATCCGCTGGAGCCTGCGCGTCTCGCCAAACCCATCGTCACAGGCCCCGACGCCAGCAATTGGCAAGCCGTGACCCGGATGCTGAAACAGGCGGGCGGCCTCGTCTCCGTCCTGTCGCCCGCCGAACTGCCCTCGGTCGTCGGCCCCATGCTGGCCGACCCCGAGGCCGCCCGCGACATGGGTGAGCGCGCGCGGCGATCCGCAGAGGCCGCCGCCGCCGGGCTCGACCGCCTGTGGCTGGCGCTTCAGACCCACCTGCCCGCCGCCCCGTCACGGAGGCGCCCGTGAAACTGAACACCCCCCGCTGGTGGTACAGCCGCGACCGTCGCCACGCCCCGATGACGCGGATGATGCTGAAGCCCGCCTCATGGCTGTGGGCGGGCGTGACGGCGCGCAAGATCGCCCGCGCCACGCCGGTCGATCCGGGCGCAGCGGTCATCTCCATCGGCAATCTGACGGTCGGCGGATCGGGCAAGACGCCCGTCGCGCGCGAGACTCTGCGCCTGCTGCGCGCCCAGGGCGTCAACGCCGCCGCCCTGTCGCGCGGCTATGGCGGCGAACTGGAAGGCCCGGTCCGCGTCGACCTGAGCCAGCACACCGCCGCCGATGTCGGGGACGAACCCCTGATGCTGGCTCAGGACGCGCCTGCATGGATCGCCCGCGACCGCGTGGCGGGCGCCCGCGCAGCCGCCGCTGACGGCGCCTCCGCCCTCGTACTGGACGACGGCCACCAGAACCCCGCGCTGAAGAAGACCCTCAGCCTGATCGTGGTCGACGGCGAGACGCGCGGCGACGAATGGCCGTTCGGCGACGGCTCGGTCTTCCCCTCCGGCCCGATGCGCGAGCCGCTGAAGGCCGGGCTGGCGCGCGCCGACGGCGTGGTCGTCATGCTGCCCACCGACATGGACGCCGCCGATCCCGAACTGCTGGAGGTCTTCGCCGACCTGCCCGTCTTCATCGCCCGGCTGGAAGCCGCCGCCCCGCCGCCGCCCGGTCCTCAGGTCGGCTTCGCCGGCATTGCCAAGCCGTGGAAGGTCGAGCGGTCGCTGATCGCCGCCGGCTGCGACCTGAAGGATTTCGTCCCCTTCCCCGACCACGCCGCCCTGTCCGACCGCGACTTCGCCTTCCTGAAAGACCGCGCCGCCGTCTACGACGCGGGCCTCGTCACCACCGAAAAGGACTGGGTGCGCCTGACGCCCGACCAGCGCGCCGCCGTCGCCGCCTGGCCCGTCGCCGCCCGGTTTGAGGATGAGGCGGGATTCGCAGCCTTTGTGATGGGCGCCCTCTGATCCGGCCGCCCGGTGTCGGAGTCAGACGTGCGGGTTGTCGAAGATGTCCTCGATCGGCCGCTCGAACAGGGCGGCGATGCGATAGGCCAGGTCCAGCGAGGGGTCGTGTTTCTCTGTCTCCAGGGCGTTGACCGCCTGGCGGGAAACCCCCAGCGCCTGTCCCAGCTGTTCCTGGGTCCAGTTGCGCTCGACGCGCAGCAGCTTCAGCCGGTTCCTCATCAGTTCGAGGTCCGAATGAAAGGCGCCGCCAGGCCGAACGCCGCCCAGAACAGCGGATAGATCAGCCAGGCCGGCAGGTGCGGCGCCCCGGCGAAACTCTCTCCGAAGCCCCAGAAGGTCGCGATCGCCATCGCCATGCCGGAGGCGATGATGAACTGCTTGGCCGTGACCATGCGCACGAACTCGTCGCTTTCACGCATCAGGGCCAGCGTGGCCCAGATCTGACCGATCACCGGCGCAGAGACGGCCGCCGCCAGGACCCAGCCCGCAGGCTTTCCCATGACCCCGTCAAAGGCGTCCGTGGTCATCATCGCCACGCAGATCGCCACATAGGGAGCCATGAAGGCGAACGTCCGCAGGACGTAGCGACGCCCTGACGGCGTCTGTTGTCTGGAAAGGGTCATCATGACAGTCGCTCCTGACTTTATGTAAGGAAAACCTTACAACGCCATCATGTCATGTCAACCTTACTTTTTATCAGCATGTCCTGACATTATTGCCAGCCGCTTCGACCGCCCCTAGCTTGAAGTCATGCGTAGTGTTCCCGCCCTTGTCGTCGCCTTCCTGACGGCCGCCGCCCCTCTTGCCGCGCTTGCTTCGCCGCCTCCGCCCTTCCTGGTCCAACAGGATGTTCGCGGCGCGCGCGACCATGACGACCTGCCCCGCATGGACGGCGCGCGCATCCGCGCCTGGCGCCAGTTGTCCGTCGCCGAAATCACCCTGCCGACCGGCGCGGTCGCCGAAGGCGACACGCCGCAGAGCGCTCTGCGGCTTCAGGGTCAGATCAGCCATCTGGATTATGTCATCCGCCCGGCCGTCGCGCCGATCGACATGGCGCGCCACTATGAAGAAGCGCTGCGCGAGGGGGGCTATGAGACCGTCTTCGCCTGCACCGGCATCGCCCGCTGCGGCTCGGGCATGGGAGCGCTGATCCTGCTGAGCGACACGGTGGCGCCTGCGGGCTTCGCCGACGGCGTCTTCAACGATCAGTTGCGGGTGGTCGTGGCGCGCAAGGGGGCGACCTGGGTGCTGCTGCACATGACGCGCGGACCGGATCGGTCGCTGGTCTATCAGGCCGTGATCGAGGGCGCCCGTGAGCTCGAGTAGACGGATCGCCGATCCAGTCCGTTTCATCCGCGACAACACCCGCCTTCAGCCCGTCTCGCACACGCCCGAGATTTCCCTGTGGCTGGCCGACGAAGTCACGCCCATCTGGCGGCTGACCGAAGAAGAGCTGGGCGAGATGGGCCTGCCGCCGCCCTTCTGGGCTTTCGCCTGGGCGGGCGGGCAGGCGCTGGCGCGCTGGCTGCTGGATCACCCCGACGAAGTCACGGGGCGTCGCGTGCTGGATCTCGCGACCGGCTCGGGACTGGTGGCGATCGCGGCGATGAAGGCGGGCGCCGCGTCGGTGCTGGCCGCCGACATCGACCCCTTCTGCGCCGCCGCCGTCGCCGCCAACGCCGAGGCCAACGGCGTCGAGATCGCTTTCACCGCAGACAATCTGCTTGAGGCCCCGCCCCCCGCATTCGACGTCATCTGCGCGGGGGACGTCTTCTACGAAGGGCCGATGGCCGAGGCGGTCCTGGCCTGGCTGAAGCAGGCGCGGGCGGCCGGGACGACCGTGCTGGTCGGCGATCCCGGCCGGACCTACTTCCCGAAGGAGGGGCTCAGCCTGCTGGCTGAATACCGCGTGCCGACCACGCGTGAACTGGAGGACCAGGAGGTCAAACGCACGCGGGTCTGGTCTCTGGATCTATAGCCGGCCTCAGGCGTCCCGGGGCAGAACGGTCAGCACCCGCGCCATATGCTGGTGGAAGGCCTCCATATAGTCGCGCAGGAACTGTTCCGTGGAGGCCACAGTGACGTTGCCGTCGTCGTCGATCAGGCCCGGCGTCAGCTGGATATAGCCTTCGGGCGCATTCATCTGCGGGGCCTGGAGGAAGCCCAACACCGGCCGCAGCGCCTGCTGGGCCAGGGCCGTGCCGATGGCCCCGATCGAGGCGCCGATCACCGCCGTCGGCTTGTTCTTGAAGGCGTTGCTTCCATAGGGGCGACTGGCCCAGTCGATGGCGTTCTTCAGCCCGCCGGGCATGGAGCGATTGTATTCCGGCGTGACGATCAGGATCGCATCGGAGCGCTTGATCGCCGCCTTGAAGTCGTTGGCGACGGCCGGATAGTCGGCGTCATAGTCATAGGAATAGAGCGGCAGCTCGCTGAAGCCGATCTCGTGGAACTGCAGCTTCTCGGGCGCGAGTTTGACCAGGGCCTTGGCCAGCTTGCGGTTGATCGAACCCTTGGCCAGGCTGCCGATGATGTAGCCGACGTTGTAGGTGGTCATGATAGGCGTCCCGCTGAATGAGGGCGGCGTGCGCCGCCGCCGGCGAGGAAATGCCCCAGCAACCTTGGCGGTTCCGTATCAGACGCGCACGGCCTGGCGACTTCGCCCCGCCTCGCCGAACACCCGCAGATAGCGCTCGATCTCTGCGCGATCGCCGGTGGCCTTTTCAACGTTGTCCGACAGCTTGACCGCCGGGCGGCCCGCCGCCTGCGTCACCTTGCAGACCAGCGACAAGGGAAGCAGCTCGGGCGCCTCTACGGGGGCGCAGTCGCGGAAGTCGTTGGTCAGGTTGGTGCCCCAGCCGAAGCTGGTCCGCACCCGCCCCTTGAAGTGGGCGTGGGCCGCCTCGATGCCGTCGACATCCAGCCCGTCGGCCAGAACCAGCAGGCGCTCACGCGGATCGCGCCCCTTGGACGCCCACCACTTCATGATGATCTCGCCGCCCTCGATCGGCGGAGCGGAATCGGGACGGAAGCCCTTCCAGTCGGCCAGCCAGTCAGGCGCGTCATTCAGGAAGGCTTCGGTGCCGAAGGCGTCCGGCAGGGCGATCAGCAGATTACCATCATAGGCCGCGCGCCATTCCTCCAGCACCCGATAGGGCGCCGCGCGCAAGGCCGCCTCGTCCTCGCCCGCCATCGCGGCCAGCACCATCGGCAGTTCGTGGCCGTTGGTGCCGATGGCCTCAAGGTCGTTGTTCATCGCCAGCAGCACGTTGGAGGTGCCGATGAAGGCGCTTCCTAGCCCCTCCTTCAGCGCCTCGACGCACCAGCCCTGCCACAGGAAGCCGTGGCGGCGACGCGTGCCGAAGTCGGACAGGGCCAGCGGCTCCAGCTTCCTCAGCCGCTCGATCTTGCTCCACAGCTTGGTCTTGGCGCGCGAATAGAGGATGTCCAGTTCGAACCGCCCCATGCGGCGCAGGGCGCGGCGGCTGCGCAGCTCGTTCAGGATCGACAGGGCGGAGATTTCCCACAAGGTGACGTCGGCCCAGCTTCCGGAAAACTCGAGCCGGTACTGTCCGTCGGCGCTGCGAGACAGGTCGTAGTCCGGCAGGCGATAGTCGGCCAGCCAGGCCAGAAAGTCCGGGCTGAAGATCGACTTCACCCCATAGAAGGTGTTGCCGCCCAGCCAGATCAGTTCGCGGTTGGTGAAACGCAGGGACCGGGCGTGGTCTAGTTGGGCGCGCAGTTCGGCCTCGTCCACTTCCTCGGCCAGGCGGACGGAGGTGGTGCGGTTGATGACAGAGAAGGTCACCGGCACATCGCGGAATCGGCGCCAGATCAGTTGGAGCATCAGCAGCTTGTAGAAGTCGGTGTCCAACAGGCTGCGGACGATGGGGTCCAGTCGCCAGCCGTGGTCATAGGCCCGCTTGGCCAGGTCGATGCTCGCCATGCCGGATCAGTCCGCCTTTCGTTCCGCCGGTTCGAGAACCGCTTCCACCGGGGCCTCGTCCTCGTTGACCAGGCGTCCCTCGCGGTGAGGCTTGATATAGGGAGTCGGCTTGGGCGTCGGCATATTGCCCCGCATCATGGCCCGCCCGGCCCCCAGGCCGCCGGTGACCTCCAGGTCCAGCCGCGCCTCGTCGCGGCGGCGCACGTCGGCGATGACCTCGGCGGCTTCGTCCTGCGGCAGGCCCAGTTCCTCCAGCACCGCCTGGCCGAACTTCAGGGCGGATTCGAAGGTCTCGCGCACCTGATAGTCCACGCCAGCCTGGATCAGGCGCAGAGAATGGCCCCGGTCGAAGGCGCGGACCAGCAGCTTCACTCCCGGAAACTCGGACTTGACCAGTTGGACGATGCGATCAGCCGTCTCGGGCTTGTCGACGCAGACCAGCACCGCCTCGGCCTTGCCCGCGCCCGAGGCCCGCAGCGTATCCAGGCGCGTGCCGTCGCCGTAATAGACCTTGAAGCCGAAGTTCCCGGCGGCCTGGATCATCTCCACGTCGTTCTCGATGATCGACACGTCCACGTCGCGCGCCAGCAGGGGCTGGGACACCACCTGGGCGAAGCGGCCGAAGCCGATGATCAACACCTGGCCGCCCAGACCCTCGGCGGCGTCGACGCCCTCGGCCTCTTCCGGCGACAGGCCCGCCTCCTTCGGCAGGAAGCGCTTCAACGCCAGCGTCGTCAGCGGCGTCAGCGCCATGGACAGGATGACGATGGCCGTCAGGGCCGCGCTGGCCTGGGCGTCGATCACCCCGGCGCCGGCCGCCGCGCCGTAGAGGACGAAGGCGAACTCGCCGCCCTGGGCGAACAGGGCCGCCCGCTCAAGCGCCTCATGATGACGCGCCCTGAACAGGCGGGCGACGACATAGATGACCAGGGCCTTCACCACCATGAAGGCCGCCAGCCCGGCGACGACGATGCGCCAGTCGCTGATGACCACGCCGATATCCAGCGCCATGCCGACCGACAGGAAGAACAGGCCCAGCAGGATGGCGCGGAAGGGCTCGACGTCGGCTTCCAACTGGTGCCGGAAGGTCGAGTCGGACAGCAGCACCCCGGCCAGGAAGGCGCCCATGGCCATCGACAGGCCGACCTCGTCCATGATCCAGGCCGTGCCCGCCACCACCAGCAGGGCGGCGGCCGTCATCACCTCGCGCCCGCCGTTGCGCGCCAGGAAGCGGAACACCGGATTGATGGCGTAGACGCCGACCGCCAGCACGCCCGCCAGAGCCGCCAGGGCCAGACCGATCGACCGCCACAACGGCGTCGTGCTCTCGGCCGCATGGCCGAGGGAGGCGCCCAGCAGGGCGACGATGGCCAGCAGGGGCACGATGGCCAGGTCCTCGAACAGCAGGATGCTGACCGCCCTCTGGCCGCTGGGGGTGGGCAGATCGCCGCGCTCCTCCAGCATCTGCACGATGACGGCCGTGGAGGACATGACGAAGCCCATGGCTCCGACGAAGGCCACCGGCGCCGAAACCCCCGCCGCCATGGCGACGCCGGTCAGGGCCAGCCCCGCCAGCCCGACCTGGGCCGAGCCCAGACCGAAAATCTCCTTGCGCATCCCCCACAGGCGCTTGGGCCGCATCTCCAGGCCGATGATGAACAGGAAGATGACCACGCCGAACTCGGCGACGTGCAGGATGACTTCAGGCTCGCGGAACAGGGCCAGGCCGAAGGGACCGATGGCGACGCCCGCCGCCAGATAGCCGAGCACCGAGCCCAGCCCGATCTTGCGGAATACCGGCACGGCCACCACGCCCGCCGCCAAGAGGGCCGCTACATGGCCCAGTTCCAGTCCCGTCGCAGCCTCGGCCATCGCTCACCCTTGCGTTTGTCTTTTCATAGTGGGGGCGAACACGATCGATTGCGAGGGGGAAGGTTCGGCGGCGTCGCGTCCTTGCGGCGGCCGGAACCCCGGACGCCGTGCGCGGGTTTCCCAAGCTGGGCCGCCAGGCGCCCCCTACACGAGAGAAGGCCATGAAGATTCGCGACGTGATGAGCAAGGACGTGCAGGTCGCCCGTCCGGAAGACACCCTGCAAAACGTCGCCGGTCGAATGGCCGCGGGCGATTTCGGCTTCATCCCCGTGGCCGACGGCGACCGGCTGATCGGCGCCCTGACCGATCGCGACATCGTCGTTCGCGGCGTGGCCTCGGGCGCCGGGCCGGAGGCGAGGGTGCTGGACGTTCTGTCGCGCGACGCCCTTGTGGTGCGGGCAGACGACGACTTGAAAGTTGCGCTCGACCTGATGTCGTCGCGCCAGATCCGCCGCCTGCCGGTGGTGGACAAGGACGGCCGCCTGGTCGGCGTGGTCTCGCTGGGCGACCTGTCGACCCGGGTCAAGGAACGCTACGCCGGCGAGGCGCTGGAGGAGATTTCCCGCCCTCAGGGTTAATCCGCCGCTAACCACGTCACGGAACCCGACGATAACGGCCAGGGCCGCATCATTCCCCTCTTTGCAAGAGGGAATTCCGGAATGGCGCGCGCCCAGTTCCAGAAGGGCCAGAAGGTCTGGGTCGAGAGCGTCGGCGTCTGGGCCCAGGTCGAAAAGGTCATGCCCGTCTGGGCCAAGGGTTTCGACGAGCCGGTCCGGATCACCTACGACGTGGGCCTGGGCCGCGAGTTCGCCGCGGCGGAACTGCAGGTTCCCTCGGACAATCCCGCCGCCGGCGGCGTGGGCGACTGGCGCATCCTGCGCGCGCGCAACAAGTGGCAGGACCCCGCCGACTGCGTCCACCATCCCTACCCTGGCAGTTATCCGGTGGTGGTCACCGACAAGGCCGACTGGGGCGGCTGGCGCGTGCCCGGCGCCGAATACGACCGCGACCCGCAGCGCATCGAATTCCAGGCCCGCCTGATCGCGGCAGGGCCCGACCTGATGGACCTGGCGCGCGAACTGATGGCCTCGGTGGCCGAGGCTCCGGACGACGCCCCGCCCGAAACCCAGCGCCTGGCCCGCAAGGCCCAGTCCATCCTGCGTCGCATGACCGAGATCGCCGCACCGGCCCCAGCGTCTCGGCCGGATGAGGACGCGGAGACGGACGCCTAGACTCGCCGACGCTCATCCTGGGCGCCCACCCCTCGACGGATTCCGCGACGCAGCCTAGATTCCTGAGTGAATCGGGACAGGAGGGTCGCCCTTGCGGGGCACCGAGCGCCGCAGTTACGGGCCCGGCCGTCGGGCCACGGATCATCAGGCCGCGCGCTCCGCGCCCTGGGTCCGTATCCTTGCGCTCGCCGTGGCGCTGGCCCTGGCGGCCTATGTCATGCTGTTCGCGCGCGAGAACAGCCGTCCCAGCCGCGAAGTCGAGGCCGCCCGGCTGGAGACCCTGACGCTTGAGGCGAGGCTCGCCGCCGCCCAGGTCGAAGCCCGCGCCGCGCGGACGGATCGCGCCCTGGACGCCGCCGCCCGCGTTCTGGCTCAGACGCCGAACCAGCCGGTCCAGGCCCTGGACAGCGCCCGCCTGGAAGATCCCGAAGCCGCCTTGCTGATCGCCGATGCGAACGGCCGCGTCCTGGCGGCGCAAGGCGTCCGTCTGGGCTCCGACGCGGCGGCCGGCGTGTCTGTCGGCGAGGACGGCCTGACCACGCGCCGGACGACGCCGGACGGCCATGTCCTGGTCGCACGCACGCCCCTGCCGACCCTGAAACCGACGCTCGCCCAGGCCAGCCTCAGCATCCTGCCGTCCGGTCAGGCCCCCGCCACGCCGGACCAGGCGGTCAAGCGGCCTGACGGACGCCCTCAGACCGCCGCCGTGGCCCCCATCGGCGACACCGACCTGTCTGTCGTGGCGGCCCTGCCTCGCCCGGACGCCTTCGCCGCCTGGCTGGACGACGCCTGGATGCTGGCCGCGCCCCTGCTGATGGTGGTGCTGATGCTGGCGGTGATCGCGGTGCAGAACTGGCGCCAGATGCGGACGAGCCGACGCTGGGCCGACACCGAGCGCCGTTTCCGCGTGGCCGTCGAGGCCGCCCGCTGCGGCGTATGGGAATGGGATCTGGCCAAGGGCGAAGCGACCCTGTCCGACTACATGGCCGCCCTGCTGGAGGTGGAGACGGGAACCGTCCTGACCACCCAGGCCATGGTCGAGCGGGTCCATCCCCGCTATCGCCAGTTGATGGTCCAGGCCCTGGACAAGGCCATGGCCGACGGCGTGTTCGAAGCGGCCTTTCCCGTGCCGTTGAGCAACGGCGGCGTCCGCTGGATCGATGCGCGCGGTCAGTCCCGCCAGCCGCGTCGCGACGGCGGCTATGACAGCCTCATGGGGGTGGCGCTGGACGTCACCGAAGCTCGCCGCACCAAGGCCCAGGCCCAGGCCGCCGAAAGTCGCCTGCGCGACGCCATCGAAAGCGTGTCCGACGCCTTCGTCCTGTTCGACCGACGCGGACGGCTGATCCTGTGGAACCAGGGCTTCCAGGACGCCTTCGCCTTCCCTGAGGGCGTGGTCCGGCCCGGCGCCCAGAAGGACGAACTGAACCGCATCGCCGCCGAGGCGATCAAGGCCGAACATCCGTCAGCCGGGGGCCGCGCCGGGGTGCGTGAGGTCGAGTTGAAGGACGGCCGCTGGCTGCAGATGGCCGAACGCTTCACCGGCGACGGCGGCACGGTGGTGATCTGCGCCGACATCACCGTCATCCGCCGCCAGGAGGCCGAGCGCCGCCGCGCCGCCGACGAACTGCGCGCCATGGTGGCCGAACTGGAGGCCAGCCAGGCGAACCTGGCCCTGCTGGCGCGCAAATATGAGGTCGCCATGACCCGCGCCGAGGCCGCCAACCAGGCCAAGTCCGAGTTCCTGGCCAATATGAGCCATGAGCTGCGCACCCCGCTGAACGCCATCAACGGCTTCTCGGAGATCATGGCGGCCGAGATGTTCGGCCCCCTAGGCGACCGCCGCTACAAGGGCTACGCCGCCGACATCCACGGCTCGGGCCAGCACCTGCTCAGCCTGATCAACGACATCCTCGACATGGCCAAGATCGAGGCGGGCAAGCTGACGCTGCACTATGAGCCGATGGCGCTGGACGTGCTGTGCGCCGAGGCGGTGCGGCTGATGCGCGGCAAGGCGCAGGAGGCGCGGCTGGCCCTCACGCTGGACTGTCCTGAGGCCCTGCGCATAGAAGCGGACCAGCGCGGCCTGAAACAGGTGCTGCTGAATCTGATCTCCAATGCGGTGAAGTTCACGCCCGAAGGCGGCGCCGTGTCGGTGATCGTCGCTCCGCGCGATGCGGACACGGTGCGCGTATCGGTCGCCGACACCGGCATCGGCATCTCCGCCAAGGATCTGGAGAGGCTGGCCCAGCCGTTCGAGCAGGTGGAGGGCCAGCACTCCAAGTCGACGCAAGGAACGGGTCTCGGCCTGGCCCTGACCAAGTCGCTAATCGAACTGCACGGCGGCGCCATGACCATCGACAGCGAACCGGGACGCGGCACCACCGTCTGGTTCGACCTGCCGCTTCGCGCGCCGACGGGGGCCGTGGCCCCCGTCGGCGCGCCTGTCCAGCGGGTCCAGCCGCGCGCCGCTTAGCCCGACCTTAGACCGCCGGCTTTTCGGCGCCTTCCGTCGAGGTCTTCTCTCCGCCCTGCCCGTCCTTCGACTTGGAACGGTGACGCGACAGGATCGGCGCAAGAGCCTCACGATCCGCCGGGCCCAGACGGCTCAGCGTCTCGACCGCCCCCGCTTCCAGCCGCGCCCGCCCTCGCATTTCAGACGCACGCGACCGTTCCAGCAAGGCGGCGACCGCCACCGCGTCGAACTGATCCGAACGGGTCAGGGCGATGGCCTCGCGACGGGCCGCCCGCGCCTCTTCGAAATCCGGACGAGCCTCCAGGGCGGTGGCGCGCAGCTCACGCTTGACCTGATCGCGCACGGCGGGGGGGCGCGCCTCGACCACCGACCAGACGGGCTCGCTGCGGCCCGGCCGGCGCGCTTCGGTCGCCGCCTCCTGGACCTGCCTGGCCGCCATCCAGGCCGCGCCCGCTCCGGCGACGGCGAAGATGTTGAGAGCGACGGACGCCGCCAGGGCGATTCTCAAGCCTTTCGTGCTCATCCGCCCAGAACCTCCGTATCGTCAGCGCTGGTCAGGCTGGCCTGATACAACACCGCGTCGGCGCGGATGTCGGCCGTCATCTGGCCGGTCAGAACCACGCCGAAAACGGCCCCGGCGCAGGCCGCCGCCGCCCAGCCGGCGCCCGACAGCCAGGCCATGACGCCGATGCCGCCGCGCCGACGGCCCAGACCCGCGCCGGCCGCCGCAGCGATCACCTGTTCGCGCAAGGCGTGGGATGCGACCACGCGCGGCGCCGCGTCCAGCAGGGCGTCAAGCCCGTCCGCGTCCCGCAGCAAGGCCGCAGCCTGAATATCCGTCGCGGCTAGGGCGCGCGCCGCCTCGCGCTCGCTCTGCGGCCAGCGACGCAGGTCGCCGCCATAGGCGTCGGCCAGGTGTTCAAACCGTTCTCGGGTCATCGTCGTCATCTCGTCCCCCGCCATAGTGGTTCGGCGCGCGCTGCAGCGCCGCCGCCTCGCATGCCTTGTCGCCCATCACGCCCCGCGCCTGGATGCGGCGCGATGTCCGCCAGGGCGGTCCGCAAGGCGCGACGGCCCCGCGACAACAGGCTTTCCAGCGCTTCCACGCTGATCTCCATCAGGGCGGCGGCTTCGATATTGCCCAGCTCCTGATAGTGGCAAAGGACGATGGCCTCGCGCTGCCGCTCCGGCAGGCGCGTCAGGGCCTGTTCGACCCGCGCGCCCGTCTCGGCGGCCAGCAGGCCCCGATCCGGCGCCGGGCCGTCGTCAATGCTGTCGGGGATGGCGTCCGTCGCGATCTCGCGCCGGCGCCGCAGACGGTCGTAGCAGAGGTTGAGCCCCACCCGGTGCAGCCAGGTGTCGAAGCGCGCCTGGCCAGGGGTCCAGCGGGGCGCCTGCCTCCAGGCTCTGAGCATCGCTTCCTGGGCCACGTCCTCAGCCTCCGCCGCATCGCCCAGCATCCGCTGGGCGAGCGACAGCATGCGCGGCAGCTTGCGCGCGACCATGGCCTGAATGGCCGCGGGGTCGCCTTCGCCCACGCGGCGCACCAGATCCTCGTCGGGGTCGACGCTCGTCGCCAATCCAGCCTCTTTGGCTCCATCCAGAAAGGTCGGGCGGTCGGACCGCCTTCCCCGACATCACCCTACTCCGAAGCGGGCGCCGAAGGCGACGCCGGGTTCGAACGACGCTGCTCGCGCTTCTGACGCATCTCGACGCGGCCGGCCTGCATGGCGGCGCGGCGCTCCTCAACCGTCAGCACGCCGTCGCGGTTCGCATCCATTCGCGCGAAGGCCTCGGTCGCCTTGCGCTCGGACTCGGCGATGACGATGGGGAAGCGGCTCTCGGCGCGCTGAGCCCCCATCCGGCCGCCCCGATCCCGAGCCCCCTGGCCCCGATGTCCGCGCATCATCCGCGCGCCGTCGTGACGGCCCCCGCCCATGCGGTCGCCGCGGGCTTGAGGCGCCTCGAACTCGGCGCGGCTGAGGGCGCCGTCTTTGTTGGCGTCCAGCCGGTCGAACCGGGCCGAAAGGCGTTCGGCGCGGCGCGCCTGGCCGTAGGCGCGCATCTCCTCGGCCGTCACCTGACCGTCGCCGTTCGCGTCCGCCGCGCGCAGGCGCTCGACCCGACGCTGCACGAAATCGGCCTGGCTGACCGGCTCGGCCGTCCGGGCGCGATGCGACGCGGCGGGGGAGTCCTGGGCGATCGCCGTCCCGCCGACCGCCAGCGTCATTGCAAGAACGGCCACGCCGCCGAAAGTCATCTTCATCTCGATGTTCTCCATCTGGCCCAAAGGCCAAGAAGCAACCCTGTCGAGAAGTAGAACGGCGCCCGGATCAGATTCCGTCGCTCAATGGCGGCAAGGCGGCGTCGAACGCCCGCCTCGCCTGCAGCCGCAGGTCGATCAGGCGGGCCTTCAGGGTATCGAAATCAGGCGCCCCGGCGGCGCGGGCCAGCCGCATCTGGAAACCCGACGGCTCCTGATCCGGATCGCCTGCCCCCTCAAAGGCGCAGGCCATCAGCTGCCCCAGTCGCTGATGAAGACGCCAGCTTTCGGCCAGCACCGGATCGGCGGCCAGCGCCTCGAGCGTCGAGACCGTCAGGGGCGCCCCGGCCTGGGCCGCCGTCAACTGACGATACTGGGCCGTGAACTCGGCGTCGACCTGACCGCCCGGCGACAGCTTCAGGTCCCAGAAGCCCTTGGGCCGCCGCTCGCGATTCATCAGATCGCGCATGGCCCGAACGTCCTCGGCAAGGTCGACGCCGGGGCGGGGCCGCCGCAACGCCGCCTCCAGCGCCGTCTCGACCCGCGCGCCGAACGCTTCGTCGCTGGCCCAGACCAGTCGCGCGCGCGTCAGGGCCATGAACTCCCAGGTGTCGGCCTCCTCGGCGTAGTAGGCCTCCATCGCTTCCAGCCGGACCGACACCGGCCCCTTGGAGCCCGTGGGCCGCAGCCGCATGTCCACCTCGTATAGCCCCCCTTCCGCCGTGTGAGCCGACAGGGCGGCGATGAACCGCTGGGTGAAACGGCCGTAAAAGGTCTCGGCGCTCCAGCCGCGCCCGGCCGAAACGGCGTCGGGCGCCGCCGCATAGACCGTCATCAGGTCCAGATCCGAACCCGCCGACATCTCTCGCGAGCCCGTCTTGCCCAGGGCGACGACGGCGACGGCCCCGTCGAAGGCGCCGCCCATGCGCTCCGCCTCCTTAAGGGCGGCGGGGGCCAGACCCTTCATGCAGGCGTCGGCCAAGGAGGTGTTGGTCAAACCCGCCTGCTCGGCCGTGGTCCGGCCGGTGATGACGTGCATGCCGATGCGAAAGGCCTGTTCGCGGTGCAGACGGCGGACGGCGTTCATGGCCCCTTCGAAGTCGCCGGCCTCGCCCGCCTCGCGCACCACCTGCTCGGCCACGCCGGTGTCGGTGCCCAGCGCCGTCATGAAGCGCGCGTCCAGCACCCCGTCCAGCGCCTGCGGCCGCCGCCCCAGCATCCGCGCCAGACGCGGCGCGAAGGCCATGACCTCGACCACCAGATCGAACAGCTTCGGCTGATTCAGGAACAGGGCCTGCACCTGCACCCCGGCGTTGAGGCCCGAGAAGAAGACGGCGAACCGGCGGAAGGCTGCATCCGGCGCCCCCGTCCTGGCCACCGCCGTCAGCAGTTGCGGCGCCAGGCGGGTGAACAGTTCGCGCCCCCGCGCCGTGCGCGTCGCCTGAATGCGGCCGTGGTGCCAGCTGCGGATCGTGTCGGACACGCTGGCGGGCTCGGAAAAGCCCATGCGGGCCAGGGTCTCCAGCGTGCCGGGATCGTTCTCCACCCCCGTGAACACCAGACTGCCGTAGGGCGAGGACAGGTCTTCGCCGCCCTCGAACAGTTCGCCATAGCGGGCGTTGACCCGCACCAGCAGGCGCTCGATCCCGGCGTCGAAGGCGGTCAGATCGCCCTGCCCCGCCAGGGCCGCCACATCGGCGCGGCGCGCAGGATCGACAGGCAGGATATGGGTCTGCTCGTCCGCCAGCATCTGGGCTCGATGCTCCAGCGCACGCAGCTCGACATAGGCGGCGCGCAGTTCGTCCCGTGCGTCGGGCGCCACATGGCCTGCAACAGTCAGGGCGTCCAGCGCCTCCAAGGTACGCGGCGAGCGCAAAGACCGGTCGCGACCGCCCAGGATCAGTTGCTGGGTCTGGACATAGAACTCGATCTCGCGGATGCCGCCCCGGCCCAGTTTCAGATTGGCGCCCGCCGCCTCCAGTCCCTCGCCGGTCTTGTGGACGTGGATCTGTTTCTTGATCGACTGGATGTCGAGCACGGCCTGATAGTCCAGACTGCGGCGCCAGACATAGGGGACCAGGGCCTTCAGGAAGGCCGCGCCCTCCGCTTCGTCGCCGGCGCAGACGCGAGCCTTGATGAAGGCCGCGCGCTCCCAGTTCTGGCCGACGGACTCGTAGTAGGCTAGGGCCATCGGCGCTGCGACGACCGGCGGGGTCGAGGACGGATCGGGCCGCAGCCGCAGATCGACGCGGAAGACGTAACCGTCGGCCGTCCGCTCGGCCAACAGGGTCGTCAGCCCCTGGGCCAGGCGGTTGACGAAACCCTGCGCCTCAACGCCTTCGGCCAGGGCGGTCTCCAGCACCTCCGGCTCACAGAAGAGCGACAGGTCGATGTCCGAGGAATAGTTCAGCTCGAACGCCCCGTCCTTGCCCATGGCCAGGACGAACAGGCCCGGAACCGGCCCGCGCGGATCATCGGCCGCCGAGGCAAGCCGCCCGCGCCCGCGCCAGTCGTCGGCCAGAATTCTCAGC